>JBKJZJ010000095.1:0-17419 GCA_046715355.1 Allosphingosinicella sp.
GCGCCTGGACGCCGAGCCGGGCGAGCAGGGAACGGAAGCCGTGATGGTCGAGGAACTCGCGCAAGGGCTCTTCCGGAATCCCCTTCATCGCCAGCGCCTCGAGCGGCTCGGGCAGAGGCGAATCGCAGATCAGCTCGACCAATTGCCGCGATAGTCGCGCCTTGTCGGCATGCTCGATCAGATTGTCGCGCATCTTCGAAGGCTTCATCTCCGGCGCGGCGGCGAGCACCGCCTCGACATCACCGAACTCCTGGATGAGCTTCGATGCGGTCTTAGGGCCGATGCCGGGGACGCCCGGGACATTGTCGACGCTGTCGCCCATCAAAGCGAGCACCTCGCCGACCTGCTCGGGCGGCACGCCGAACTTCTCGATCACCTCCTCGCGGCCGATCCGGCGGTCGTTCATCGTGTCGAGCATATCCAGCCCGGGCTCGATCAGCTGCATTAGATCCTTGTCGGAGGAGACGATGGTGACTTGCCAGCCGGCCGCGAGCGCGGCCTTGGCGTAGCAGGCGATGATGTCGTCGGCCTCCAGCCCCATCTCCTCGAGGCAGGGGATCGAGAAAGCGCGGGTGGCGTCGCGGATCAGCGGGAACTGCGGGATCAGATCGGGTGGCGGCGGCGGCCGGTTCGCCTTATACTGGTCGTAGAGCTGGTTGCGAAACGTCGATTCCGACGCGTCGAGAATCACGGCGAGGTGGGTCGGCCCGTCCTCGCGATTGAGGCTGTCGGCGAGCTTCCACAGCATCGTGGTATAGCCGTAGACCGCGCCGACATTGAGCCCGAACTTGTTGGTCAGCGGCGGCAGCCGGTGGTAGGCGCGGAAAATATAGGACGAGCCGTCGACGAGATAGAGATGCGGGGAGGGCATGACGCGCGGTCTAGACCAAGCTAAGGTCCGGTTCAAACATCGAGGATTAGGAAGACAGGCGTGAATCGCAGGCATTTCATCATCTCGGGCGCCGCGCTGGCGGTGACGGGCGGGATTGCGGGCCTCGCGGCGCTGACGACCGGAGGCGGCATCGCCACCGCGGCCGCGCCGCCGCTGGCGCCGAGCCGCTTCTCGGTCGAGGTCGTCGGAAGCGGGCCGGACGTGATCCTGATCCCGGGGCTGACGCTGGGCCGCGAGGTCTGGGCCGAGACCGTGACCGCGATACCCGGCTATCGCTATCATCTGATCCATGTCGCGGGCTTCGCCGGCGCGCCGGCGCGCGGCAATCGCAGCGGCGCGATCGTCTCGCCGCTCGCCGACGAGATCGCCCGCTATATCGAGAGCGCGCGCCTGCGGCGCCCCGCCATCGTCGGCCATTCGATGGGCGGCACGCTGGCGATGATGATCGGCGCGCGCCATCCGGATCGGGTAGGCAGGATCATGGTCGTCGACATGCTGCCCGAGCCCGCCGGCCTGGTCGGCGGCAGCGCCGCGGGCGCCGGCGCGCTCGCCAACAGCCTGCTGTCGGGCGCGGGCGGGCGCCGCTTGGTCGGCTCGCTGATGACCGCGTTCAGCCCGCCCGATTCGGGCGCGCGCCGCAGCGACCCCGACGTCGTCGCCCGCGCCACCAACGAGCTCGTCGTGATCGACCTGACGAGCGAGCTCCCCCGCATCCGCGCGCCGATGACCGTGGCCTATGCCTCGCCGGACCGGCGCGCCGCCGCCGCGCTCGACCGCGCCTTCGCCCGCGCTTATGCCGGCGCGCGCAATGCCCGCCTGGTCCGCATCGACGATAGCGGCCACATGGTGATGTTCGATCAGCCGGCGCGGCTGGCGCGGGCGATCAGGACGTTTCTCGGTCGCCGCTAGTCCCGGATCAAGGTGCTCCGACTGACGGTGGCGCGGCCCAGACGACGGAGAAGCATGGCGTCCTCCTACCTTAAGGCGCCAGCACCGTATCCACCGCCTTCGCCATCGTCTTGGGATAATCCAGCGTGTAATGGAGCCCGCGGCTTTCCTTGCGGTGGAGCGCGCTTCGGACGATCAATTCGGCGGTCTGGAGCAGGTTCCTGAGCTCGACCAGGTCCGGCGTCACCCGGAAATGGCCGTAATAATCCTCGATCTCGGCGGTCAGCAGCTGGATCCGGTGGCGGGCGCGCTCGAGGCGCTTGGTGGTGCGGACGATGCCGACATAATTCCACATGAAGCGGCGGATCTCGGTCCAGTTCTGCTTGATCACCACCTCCTCGTCCGAATCGGTGACGCGGCTCTCGTCCCAGGCGCGGATCGGCGGCGGCGGCGGCAGGCCGTCCCAATGCGCGGCGATATCGGTGGCCGCCGCGTCGCCGAACACGAAGCATTCGAGCAGGGAGTTGGAGGCGAGCCGGTTGGCGCCGTGCAGGCCCGACTGGCTGACTTCGCCGACCGCATAGAGGCCGGGAAGATCGGTGCGCCCGTCCATGTCGATGACCACCCCGCCGCAGGTATAATGCTGGGCGGGCACCACCGGGATCGGCTCCCTTGTGATGTCGATGCCAAGGTCCAGCAGGCGCGCATGGATGTTGGGGAAATGACCGCGCACGAACTCGGGGTCGCGATGGCTGATGTCGAGATGGACGTAATCGAGGCCGAGCCGCTTGATCTCATGGTCGATCGCGCGGGCGACGACGTCGCGCGGCGCGAGCTCGGCGCGCTCGTCGAAATCGGGCATGAAGCGATGGCCCGTTTCGGGGATCATGAGCCGCCCGCCCTCGCCGCGCACCGCCTCGGTGATCAGGAAGTTCTTGACCTCCAGATGATAGAGGCAGGTCGGGTGGAATTGCATGAACTCCATGTTGGAGACCCTGGCGCCGGCGCGCCACGCCATGGCGATGCCGTCGCCGGTCGCGCCCCGGGGCGCGGTCGAGAAGAGGTAGACGCGGCCGGCGCCGCCGGTCGCCAGGACCGTCGCCCGCGCGGTGAAGGTCTCGACCTTTCCCCGCTTGCGGTTGAGCGCATAGACGCCCCAGACATGGCCGTCGCCCGAATAGCGCTCGCCGTGACGGCTGGTGACGAGGTCGATCGCCACCATGTCGGGCAGGATATTGATGTTGGGATGGGCCGCGGCCGCCTTTTCAAGCGCCTGCTGCACCGCCCAGCCGGTGGCGTCGTCGACATGGACGATGCGGCGGTGGCTGTGGCCGCCCTCGCGGGTCAGGTGCCATGAGGTGGAATCGGCGGCGACATTGAAGGGCACGCCCAGTTCGGCGAGCCGCTCGATCGCCGCCGGCGCGTGGCCGACGACGAACTCGACCGTGGCGCGGTCGTTGAGCCCGGCGCCGGCGATCATCGTGTCCTCGACATGGGCCTCGAAGGTGTCGCCCGGCTCGAGCACCGCCGCGATCCCGCCCTGCGCCCAGCCGGTCGCGCCCTCGCCCTTGGCCAGCACCGCCACCTTGAACCGCGCCGCCAGATTGAGCGCCGCGGTCAGCCCCGCGGCGCCGGAGCCGATGACGATCACGTCGTAGCTATGGCTAGCCATCCGTGCCCGTGGCGCGGGTCAGGTTGAGGAAGACGTCCTCCAAATCCGCCTCCCGGGTCGAGACGTCGACGATGCCGAGGCCCTCGCGATGCAATGCGGCGAGTACGTCGCCGGCATTGACCCGGTCCTTCCGGTAGGTGATCGCCAGCGTACGCTCGCCCATCAGCTCGATCTTGTCGAAGCAGGTGTTTTCGGGCGCTTGCGTGACGTCGCGGTCGACCACCACCTCGACCACCTTCTCCTGCGCCATGCCGACCAAGGTCCGCGTCGTCTCGTTGGCGATCAGCCGGCCGTGGTTGATGATGCCGATCCGGTCGCAGAGCTGCTCGGCCTCCTCGAGATAATGGGTGGTGAGGACGACGGTGACCCCCTGCGCGTTGAGCCCGCGCACGAACGCCCAGAGCTGCTGGCGCAGCTCGACGTCGACTCCGGCGGTCGGCTCGTCGAGCACCAGGATCGGCGGCGAATGGACCATCGCCTTGGCGACCAGCAGCCGCCTCTTCATCCCCCCCGAGAGCGTGCGCGAATAGGCGTTCGCCTTGTCCTCCAGGTGCATCGCCCGCAACAGCTCCATCGTCCGCCTGTCGGCCCTGGGGATGCCGTAAAGGCCGGCCTGGATCTCCAACGCCTCTTTGGGCGTGAAGAAGGGGTCGAACAATATCTCCTGCGGCACCACACCGATCGAGCGCTTGGCGTTGCGCGGATGGGCGTCGATGTCGAAGCCCCAGATAGTCGCGGAGCCGCCGGATTTGCTCACCAGCCCGGCGAGGATGTTGATCAAGGTCGATTTGCCGGCGCCGTTGGGCCCGAGCAGCCCGAAGATGCCGCCGCGCGGCACCTCGAGCGTGATCCCGTCGAGCGCGCGCTTGCCGCCCTGATAGGTCTTCTGCAGATCGAGGATCGAGATCGCGGCTTCGCTCATGCGCGCAAGGGAATAGCGGCACTTTCTCGTCTGGCGAAGCTTATTGTCCTTCGCTAGAGCGGGGCGATGGCCGCCACCGATCCGTTCACGCCCGAAATCGCCTATACCGAAAGCGCGCGCGTCGCCTGCGACGGCGCCACGGAGATTTCGCCCGCGCTCGGCCATCCCCGCGTCTTCCTGCAGATCGACGAGAAGGGCTTCGTGGACTGCGGCTATTGCGACCGGCGCTTCATCCTCAAAGGCGGGCCGGCGGATGAGGGTGCATCCGCGGCGCATTGACCCTATATCGCGCGCATGAGCACCGACCCCCGCCGCTTTCTCTACCGTCCCGACGGCCTCGATCCCGACGCCGCGCTCCGCCTCACCGCCGAGGCGCTGAAAGGCTGCGACGATGGCGAGCTCTATCTTCAATATACCGCGTCGGAGAGCTTCGGCTTCGACGACGGCCGGCTGAAGACCGCCGATTTCAACACCCAGGCGGGCTTCGGCCTCAGGGGCGTTTCGGGCGAGACCACCGCTTTCGCCCAGGCCAACGAGCTTTCCGAAGCCGCGATCCGCCGCGCCGCCGAGACGATGCAGGTGCTCGATCCCGCGGAGGGGACGCGCCAGGGGCCGCCGCGGCGGACCAACGCCAGGCTCTATACCGATGCCGATCCACTGAGCCTGATCCCCTTCGCGAAGAAGGTCGCGCTCTGCCAGCGGATCGACGCCGCCGCCCGCGCCCGCGATCCGCGTGTCGCCCAGGTTTCGGTGATGCTGGCGGCCTCGTGGAGCGTGATCGACATCGTCCGCCCCGACGGCTTCGTCGCCCACGACATCCGCCCGCTGGTCCGCCTCAACGTCCAGATCGTCGCGGAGCAGAACGGCCGGCGCGAAAGCGGCTATCACGGCCTCGGCGGCCGCCATCTCTACGACGATCTGTTCGAGCCCGCGACCTGGAACCGGGTGATCGACATCGCGCTGGCCCAGGCTTTGGTCAATCTCGAGTCGGTCGCCGCGCCGGCGGGCGAGATGACGGTAGTGCTCGGCCCGGGCTGGCCCGGCGTGCTGCTGCACGAGGCGGTCGGCCACGGGCTCGAGGGCGACTTCAACCGCAAGGGCACCTCGGCTTTCTCCGGCCGCATCGGCGAGCGCGTCGCGGCGCCCGGCGTCACCGTGATCGACGACGGCACGATCGGAGACCGGCGCGGCTCGCTCACCATCGACGACGAAGGCACGCCGACGCAGCGCAACGTGCTGATCGAGGACGGCATATTGCAGGGTTATATCCAGGATCGGCTCAACGCGAGGCTGATGGGGGTCGCCGCGACCGCCAACGGGCGGCGCGAAAGCTTCGCCCACGCGCCGATGCCGCGCATGACCAACACCTTCATGCTCGGCGGCACCGACGATCCCGGCGAAATCCTCGCCCGCGCGAAGAACGGCATCTACGCCAGGAGCTTCGGCGGCGGCCAGGTCGACATCACCTCGGGCAAGTTCGTCTTCTCCTGCACCGAGGCCTACCGGATCGACAACGGCCGGCTCGGCGCCCCGATCAAGGGCGCCACCCTGATCGGCGACGGCCCCACCGTGCTCACCAAAGTGGCGGCGATCGGCGACGACATGGCCTTGGACGAAGGCGTCGGCATTTGCGGCAAGGGCGGCCAGACCGTCCCCGCCGGCGTCGGCCAGCCGACCCTGCTGATCGAGGGCCTGACGGTGGGCGGTACCGCCGCGTGACCCTTCGACAGAGCTCAGGACAGGACCGGGCCTGGGTCAGCGACGTTTTGGATTTCTGGTTCTCCCATGGCTGGGACGATTGGTGGACGCCGGACAAGGCGTTCGACCTCGAGATCAGGGACCGCTTCCTCAAGCTTTGGGAAGAGCAGCGCGAGAACGTGCCCGAGCATTTCCTCGAAGACGCCGAAGCCGCTTTGGCGGCCGTGATCCTGTTCGACCAGTTTCCCCGCAACATGTTCCGCGGCCATGCCGATCAATTCTCGACCGATCCGCTCGCGCTGGCGGTGGCGAAGGGGGCGGTCGAGCGCGGCCATGACGACGGCATGACGTCACAAAGGCGCGGCTTCCTCTACATGCCGTTCGAGCATAGCGAGAATCCGCGCGACCAGCGCCAGGCCCTGCTCCTGTTCACCGCTTTGGGCGATGCCGAGATGCTCGGCTATGCGCGAAAGCATTACGAGCTGATCGAGCGCTTCGGCCGCTTCCCGCACCGCAACAAGATGCTCGGCCGCAAGCCGACCGCGATCGAAGCGGCTGCGGGCGAGGTGGTGCCCTGGTAATGGCGCTCGTCGAGGCAGAGCGCTTCTTCACGCGCATCGAAGCGAGCCTCGCCAAGGCGCGCCTCGACGCGGCCGACATACCGAACTTCCTGTTCGACATGGAGATGAACTGGGGCGGCGCCGATCTCGGGGTCGTTCCGGTGCGCCTGATGGTCGACGACGAGGATCTCGAAGCGGCCCGCGCGTTGCTCGGGGAGGGTGCTTGACCTCATGGACATGAATGATCCGGGCGCGCCGGTGCTGGCGCTGACCGATCTTAGCAAGACATACGGCCGGCGGGGCGGCGCGGTAAAGGCGGTGCGCGGCGTTTCGCTCGCGGTCGGCGCGGGGGAGGTCTATGGCTTCCTCGGGCCCAACGGCGCCGGCAAGAGCACGACGATCCGCATGCTGATCGGGCTGATCGCGCCGACCGCGGGCCGCGTCGAGCTGTTCGGCCGGGACCTGAGCGTCGATGCCTCGGTGCTGCGGCGCGTCGGCTCGCTGGTCGACGGCGGCGCCTTCTATCCCTTCCTCACCGGCCGCCGGAACCTGGAGGTGCTGGCCAAAACCCATGGCGGCGGCGCGGAGCGGATCGACCCTTTGCTCGACCAGGTCGGCCTTGCCAGGGACGCGAAGCGCAAGGTGAAGGGCTATTCCACCGGCATGCGCCAGCGGCTCGGCGTGGCCGCCGCCTTGCTCAACGATCCCGAGATCGTCATCCTCGACGAGCCGGTCAACGGCCTCGACGTTGCCGGCATCCAGGAGATGCGCCGGCTGATCCGCAGCCTGGCCGAGGAGCATGGGAAAACGGTCTTCCTGTCCAGCCACCTGCTCAGCGAAGTGCAGCAGGTCTGCGACCGCGTCGCGATCATCCACAAGGGCGAATTGATCCGCGAATCGACCGTCGCCGGCCTGCTCGATCAGGAGACGACGAGCCTCAGGGTCGAGGCCGTCCCGGTCGAGGCGGCGGAGGCCGCGCTTCGTCCGCACTGGACGGTGGAACGGCAGGGCGAAATTCTCATGGTCGCCGCCGCGAGGGCCGAGGCGCCGGAGGTGGCGCGTCGGCTGATCGAGGCCGGAATCGCCTTGTTCGGCCTGGCCCCGGTGCAGCAGAACCTGGAGGACGTCTTTCTGGCCCTGACCCAGGAGGATCCGGCCGATGCTTGACGCGATCCGGGCCGAGGCGCTGAAGTTCCGCCGGCACCGCGCCACCTGGGGGCTGGTCTGGATCTGGCCCATCGGCGTGGCCCTGGTCTGGCTGATCGCGATCGCCGTGGATCTGGCCAACGGGGGCGGAGGACGCGGCGCATCGAGCGCCGCCGCCTGGACCGCGAACGCCGCCGACTTCTGGAACATCCCCGCCCAGCCGATCGGCCGCTATCTGCTCGGCGCCTTCGTCGCGATGGTGTTCGCCGGCGAATATGGCTGGAACACCTGGAAGCTGATCGTCCCGCACCGCGCCCGCCACAGCCTGATCGCGGCCAAATATGTCGTCGCGCTGGCGCTGCTCGCCTCGGCCTATCTGCTCGCCGCCACCCTGTTCACCCTTTTTGGCTGGGTCGAGGATATCGTGACCGGCGATCCGATCCCGGCCGGCATCGCCGCCGGAGCGTTGCTCCAGGCGCACGCCCTCGCCGCGCTCGCGGCGGCCGCTCCGGTCCTCCTCACCACCGCTTACGTGAGCCTGGCCGCGATCCTCACCCGCTCCACCGCGGCCGCGCTGGTGATCGGCCTCGTCATCACCACGCTCGAGCAGCTCTTCCGCTTCTACGCGCCGTTGCTCGCCCTTTATGCCCCCGGCCCGGTCGGCCTGCTCTACCAGCTGCTGCCGGGCTATCATCTGGCCAATATCGGCTACTGGCTCGGCGAAGGCCGGGCTCTGATGGTCCTCTTCCCCTCGGGCCCCTTCTCGATGGCGCCGGGCGCCTCGCTCGCCATCCTCCTCGTCTGGATCCTTGGCCTGACCGCCCTCACCTTCCGCGTCTTCCGCCGCCAGGACATCAACTAGTCCTCTTTCGGCTTCAGCCAGGGCAGGATCGGGCGCAGATTGTAGCCGGCGCGGGCGGCATTCTGGACGAGCGCCCGCGCCAGCGCGCCCTCCCGCGCCCGGGCCAGCGCCCACAAATAGGCCGAGCGCGTCCCCGACCGGCAGAAGAGCAAGGCGAGGCCCTCGGCCTTCGCCAGCGCCGCGCTCATCGCCTCGACCTTGTCGCGGGAAAATTCGGCCGAGATCGGGATGAAGGCATAATCGAGCCCCGCGGCCGCGGCGGCCGCTTCGAGCTCGGCGGCCGTCGGCTGGTCCGCCTCCTCGCCGTCGGGCCGGTTGTTGACGATTATCGTCACGCCGCGCGCCACGGCCTGCGCCATGTCGGCCGGCTGGAGCTGGCCGTCAGCGACCAGCGTCTTCCTGTCCAATTCCCTGAAGATCATGCCGGCCTCTTAGGGCGCGGCGGCGTGGCCGTCGATCACTTCGATAAAGGCCCGGCCGTAGCGCTCCAGCTTGGCCTCGCCGACTCCGGAGACGCGCGACAGAGCGGCGAGCGTGACCGGCTTGAGCTCCGCCATCTCGCGCAGCGTCGAATCGTGGAAGATGACATAAGGCGGCACGCCTTGCTCGGCGGCCAGCTCCCGGCGGCGGGCGCGCAGCGCCTCGAACAGCGGATCGTGCGGATATTCGACTGCCTTGCGGTCGCGCCGGCGGCTGCGTTTGGGCGGCAGCACGAGCTCGACCGCTTCGCCGCCCTTCAGGATCGGCCTGGCGCCGGGCCCGAAGGAGAGCCCGCCATAATCGTCGGCGCGCAGCGCGTCGCGGGCCATCAGGGCGCGGGCCACCGGCTTGACCAGCGCCAGGTCGTCGGCGTCGGCGATGCCGAACACGCTCAGCCTCTGATGGCCGAAATGCAGCACCTTTTCCGTCTCGCGGCCGGCGAGCACGTCCGTCAGATGCTGCACGCCGAAGCGCATCTCGGTGCGGAAGGCGGCCGAAAGCAGTTTCCGGGCCACCATCGTGGCGTCGATCGCGACCTGCGGGTTCAGGCAATTGTCGCAATTGCCGCAGGCCGCGGGCGGGTCCTCGCCGAAATGGCGCAGCAGGACGGCGCGCCGGCAGCCGGCGGTCTCGACCAAAGTGGCGAGCGCGTTCAGCCGTTCGCGCTCGGCGGCGCGCCGGCTCTCCTCGACCTCGGTCTCGATCCGGCGGCGCGCGCGCGCGAAATCCTCGGCGCCCCAGAACAGCCAGGCCTCGGCGGGCTCGCCGTCGCGCCCCGCCCGGCCGGTCTCCTGATAATAAGCCTCGATCGACTTGGGGATGCCGGCATGGGCGACGAAGCGCACGTCGGGCTTGTCGATGCCCATGCCGAAGGCGATGGTGGCGACCATCACCATCTCCTCCGACCGCACGAAGGCCGCCTGGTTGCGCGCCCTGACCGGCGGGTCGAGCCCGGCATGATAAGGCAGCGCCGGCCGCTCCGGCCCGCCGAGCTGCTCGGCGAGCCTGTCGGTACGGTCGCGGCTGGTCGCATAGACGATGCCGGGCCCGGGTTGGCCGGCGAGCAGGGCCTTGAGCTGCGCGGGAAGGCCGTCGCGCGGCCGCACATGGTAGCGGATATTGGGCCGGTCGAAGCCGGCGAGGATCAGGCCGTCCTTGGGGATGCCGAGCTGCACCAGGATGTCGGCGCGCGTGCGGGCGTCGGCGGTCGCGGTCAGCGCCAGGCGGGGCACGTCGGGGAAGGCGTCGAGCAAGGGCAGGAGCAGGCGGTAATCGGGCCTGAAATCATGGCCCCATTCGGAAACGCAATGCGCCTCGTCGATCGCGATCAGCGCCAAAGGCAGGCGGGAGATGAGCGAGCGGAAGCTCTCGCCCGTCGCCCGCTCGGGCGCGACATAGAGCAGGTCGAGCTCGCCGCGCCGGAGCCGTTCGACCTTCTGCTCGCGATTGGTGTCGACCGAGGTCAGGGCCGCCGCCCTCAGCCCGAAGGCCTCGGCGGCGCGGATCTGGTCGTGCATCAGGGCGATCAGCGGCGAGACGACCAAAGCCGTGCCCGCCCGCGCCAGGGCCGGCACCTGGTAGCAGAGCGACTTGCCCGCCCCCGTCGGCATCACCGCCAACGTGTGCGCGCCGCCCATGACGCGGCCGATCACCTGCTCCTGGACCCCGCGGAAGTCCTGGAAGCCGAAGGTGTTGCGCAGAATATTGAGCGGCGTGGTCACTGGACTTCCAGAGCCGCCGTCAAAGCAAAAGTCGAGTCGCATCGGCACCCCATAGCCGGAACAGATAAAGAACATGAGCGCCGCCCGGAGTCAATGCCCGGTTTGGCCGGAAGCCGATGGCCGCATTGCCGCCGCAATCCGCCGTCAGCGTCGCCGCCCATGTAAGCGTGGGAGTGGCGTGATGATCGGACGGCGTGGCTTCAGCCTCATCACGGTTTTTGCCTCGGTCGCCGCCGCCGCCGCGCCGGCCCTCGGCCAGGCGGGCGAGCTGGTCGTCGCGGGCGACGGCATCGTGCCGGTGACGGTGAACGGCGTGCCCGGGAGAGCGCGGATCGACCCCGCCGTGCCGGCCCTGCCGATGCTGACCGCCGATTATGCCGCGCGCATCCGGCTCCGGGCCGGCCCCTTCGCCTTCGGCTATCTGGTCGGGCCGCAGCAGGTGGACGGGCTGAGCGCGGTCGCCCGCATCGCCGTGGGCGCCGGCGCGCGGCCGCGCAAGCGCCGGGTTGGCTTCACCCGGCGTCCCTATCTCGCGGGCGCCGACGGCGTGATCGGGCCCGGCGGCCTGCCCCAGCAGGTAATCCGCTTCGTCCTGCGCCCGCCCGTGCCCGGCGAGCGCACGGTGGCGCTGCCTTTGGTGAACGAGGGCGGATTGTTCGGTGGCTGGGGCGGCATGTACGCTTTGGTCGATGTCGGCGGCCGGCCGATGCGCATCCGCTTCAACCCGCATCAGCCGCGCACCCTCGCCACCGCCGGCGCCGGGGTGCGCATCGCCGCGGCGCGGGACGGCCGGATCGGCGGCGACAGCGAGGCGGTGGAGATCGCCTTCGGGATCAGCCGGCCGGTGCGCACGCTGCGGCTCGGGACCCCGCTTCAGATCGGTCCGCTCGCCATCTCGACGCTCGGCGTGCGCACCGCCGATTTCGGCGATGCCTCGGCGATCCGCGAGGAGGGCGGCGACCCGGACGAGATCGTCGTCACTGGCGAACGCGACCGCGACCGACGCCGCGACCGGCTGTCGCTCGGCGCCGACCAGCTCGGCCGCTGCTCCTCGATCGTCTTCGACAGGCGCGCCCGGCAGGTGCGGCTGACCTGCCGCTGACCATCGCCGCCGGCGCGCCCGGGCGATTAGGCGGCGTCGCTAAGCCCGCCCCGCAGTTCCGCTGAGGGCGGCGCGCCTTCATTCGGCGGAGTCATGTTCACCGGCGAGGGGCCGGGATGACCGAGCAGGAAGCCCTGGACCTCGTCGCAGCCTTCGCGGATGAGGACGTTGAGCTGATCGACCGTCTCGACTCCTTCGGCGAGGATGGGGATGGACAGGCTGCGGCCGAGGGCGAGAACGGCGCGGATGATCGCTGTCGCCTGCGGGCTCGCCTCCAGTTCGGAGACGAAGACGCGGTCGAGCTTGATCTTGTCGAACGGGAAGGCGCGCAGCGTTTCGAGCGAGGAATAGCCCGTCCCGAAATCGTCGAGGGCGACGCCCACGCCGAGCGCCTTGATCTGGCGCAGCACATGGAGCGCGCGTTCCCGGTTCGCCATGATCGCGCTTTCGGTCAGCTCGATCTCGAGCCGGCGCGGCGGCAGCCCGGTCTCGACCATGATCTGGTGGAACAGGCGCGGCAGGTCGGCATGGGCAAGCTGCAGCGGCGAGACGTTCACCGCCACCTTCGACTCATGGTTCCAGCCTGCCGCTTCGGTGCAGGCCCGGCGCAATACCCATTCGCCGAGCGCGAGGATCAGGCCGTTCTCCTCGGCAATCGGGATGAAGGCAGCTGGCGGGATCGCCCCGCGCTCGGGATGCGTCCAGCGCAGCAGCGCCTCGTAGCCGGTAATTTCCCGCGTCACCACCGAGGCCTGCAGCTGATAGTGCATTTCGAGCTGGTCCGAATCGATCGCCACCCTGAGGTCGTTGGCGAGCTCGCGGCGCTCGCGGATCGCCTCGTCGAGCTCGGAATCGTAAAAGCAGGGGGCGGGCGAACCGTCGCATTTGGCCCGGTACATCGCCAGGTCGGCATTGTTGGCCAGCGCCCTCGCATTCGCCGCGTCGCGGGGGTAGACGGCGACGCCGATGCTGGCACCGACCCGCACGGTGAAATGCGGGAAGTCCATTGGCGCCTTCAGGGCGGCATCGAGACGGTCGGCGAGGGAGGTCAGCACCGAAGGATCGTCGAAATTGGTGATCGCCACGAACTCGTCGCCGCCCAGGCGGGCGACCATGTCGCCCGGGCCAAGCACCTCGCGCATCCGGTCGGCCAGCATCGCCAGCACGTCATCGCCGGCCTTGTGGCCGTGCACGTCGTTGACTTCCTTGAAGCGGTCGAGATCGATCGCGCACAGGCCGATCTGGGTTCCGGCGGCGCGCGCGAGATCGAACCGGTAGGCCAGCTCGGCCTGAAAGCCGGCACGGTTCGGCAGGCCGGTCAGCGCATCGTTGGTCGCCATATGGAGCAATTTTCGCATCGCGTCGGATTTGGTGTGGCGGTCGATCAACGCCGCGAACACGCCGGCCGCTATCACGACGAGGCCGGCCATGGCGGTCGCCAGCCCCAAAGCGCGCATCTCCTGCGGCGCGAGCGGCGTCTCGCTGAGCACGAAGGGGGCAATGTGCATGGCGGTCATCGCGACGAAATGGAGCGTGGCGATCGCGACGACGATGAGCGCCGTGCCGAGGACGATCCGCTTGCGCTCGCTCCTCGTCGAGCAGAGCACGGTCAGGGCGATGGCGGAAAAGACGGCGGCGCACAATATCGCGGCGGCGACATAGGCCGCGCTCCAGGTGACGATGCCGTCGACGCGATACGCGGCCATGCCCGTGAAGTGCATGGCCGAGATGGCGCCGCCGAAGATCGCACCGCCGACCGGGGCATAGACCCGGCCGGGCCGCCAGGCCGCGACCGAGAAACCGGCGAACGAGCCGGCCACCGCGATCATCAGCGACGCCATCGTCAAGACGGGGTCGAGATGGACCGGCGCCTTCGCCTCGAACGCCAGCATCGCCACGAAATGCGTGCACCAGATCGTGGCGCCGGCGGCGACCGAGGTCAGAAAGGCCCAGCCGAGACGCTGCAGGCCGGCCGAGCCGCGCGCCCGTTCGAACATCTGAGCGATCGAAAACGCGCCCGCGCAGCAGATGAAGACGGCGAGGGCGACCAGCCAGGGGTCATGCTCGGTGACGATGCAAAGGGCAACGTTGAACAATGGCCGCTCCGAATCATCGGGAAGAGACGTCGCGATCGACGCGTTCGGCGCCTATGGAGGAAGACCGGTTACAACGGCGTAAATGACGATATGCGGCCTATTGCGCCGCTTCGGCCTCGGCCTCCTCGTCCTTTTCGCTCTGCTGGCGAGCCCACATTTCCGCGTAGAGCCCGTTCGCGCGCAGCAATTGGGCGTGGGTGCCGCGCTCGGCGACGCGGCCCTGGTCGAGCACGACGATCTGGTCGGCATCGACGACCGTCGAGAGGCGGTGGGCGATGACCAGGGAGGTGCGGCGCTGGGTGACGTCATGGAGCGTCTCCTGGATCGCCGCCTCGGTGCGGCTGTCGAGCGCGCTGGTCGCCTCGTCGAGGATCAGGATAGGCGGATCCTTCAAAAGCGTGCGGGCGATGGCGACGCGCTGCTTCTCGCCGCCCGAGAGCTTCAGCCCGCGCTCGCCGACCATCGCCTCGTAGCCCTGCGGCAGGCTTAGGATGAAGTCGTGGATCGCCGCTCCGCGTGCCGCCACCTCGATCTCGGCCTGGGTCGCACCTTCGCGGCCATAGCCGATATTGTAGCCGATCGTGTCGTTGAACAGCACGGTATCCTGCGGCACGATCCCCAGCGCCGCCCGCAGGCTCGCCTGGGTCACCGCCCTGATGTCCTGGCCGTCGACCGTGATCCGCCCCGATTGCGGCTCGTAGAAACGGAACAGCAGCCGCGACAAAGTCGATTTGCCGGCGCCCGACGGGCCGACGACCGCGGTGGTCGAGCCCGGCCTCAACTCGAGGTCGACGCCCTTCAAGATCTCACGCCCCGCCTCGTAGCTGAAACGGACATTCTCGAAGCGGACCAGGCCCGCCTCGACGCGCAGGTCCGGCGCGCCGGGCGCGTCGACCACCTCGGCGGGCGTGTCGATCAGGGCGAACATCGCGTCCATGTCGATCAGGCCCTGGCGGATTGTTCGATAGACCATGCCGAGCATGTCCAAAGGCCGGAAGAGCTGGGCGAGCAAGGTGTTGACCACGACGACGTCGCCGACGGAAAACCGGCCCTGGCTCCAGCCCCAGACCACGAAGCCCATCGCGCCCGCCATCATGAGGTTGGTGATCAGCGACTGGCCGATATTGAGCCAGGCGAGGCTGGTCTCGTTCTTGACCGCGGCATCGGCATAGCGACCGACGGCGCGGCCGTAGCGCTTCGCCTCGCGCTCCTCGGCGCCGAAATATTTGACCGTCTCGTAATTCAAGAGGCTGTCGACCGCGCGCGCGACGGCGCCGGTGTCGAGATCGTTCATCTCGACCCTGAGCTTGGTCCGCCAGTCGGTGACCATACGGGTATAGCGTATGTAGATCGCCACCGTCACCACCGTCGCGGCGACCAGCCCCAGGCCGAACTTCACCCAGAAGAGGACGAGGACGATGGCGAGCTGGAGGATGGTGGGCGCGATGTTGAACAGCAGGAAATAGAGCATCGTGTCGATGCTCTTGGTGCCGCGCTCGACGATCTTGGTGACCGCGCCGGTGCGCCGCTCGAGGTGGAAACGCAGCGAGAGGTCGTGAAGGTGGCGGAAGGTGGTCTCGGCGAGCCGCCGGGTCGCGTCCTGCCCGACCCGCTCGAATATCCCGTTGCGCAGATTGTCCATCAGCACGCCGCCGAAGCGCGCTCCGGCATAAGCGCAGACCAGGGCGATCGCGATCGCCACGGCGGGCTCCAGTCCGGCGGTCATCCGGTTGACCGCGGCGCCGAAGGCAAGCGGCATGACGAGCGTGGTGACGCCGATCGAGACCAGCACCAGCGAGAGGGAGAGGACGACGCGCAGCTTCAGCCGGGGCTCGCCCTTCGGCCAGAGATAGGGGAGGAACCGCTCGAGGACCTTCAGGCCCGGCTCGGCCTTGCGTGGTCCTTCTGTGGGCCCTTCCGTCGCTTGGTTCGCCATGTTCGTCGCTAGATAGGCGAGCGGCGGCGATATCCCAAGTAACGGCGGCGGAACGTTGGGAACCGGAGGAGCCGCCGGCGCATTTGGGGCCCTCGAAGGAGCGGGAAGATGCAGAGCCTGTTATTCGTGATGGCGATCATGGGCTGCGGCGAAAGCGACGCGGCCTGCCGCGAGGTCAGGATCGACCGGCAGCGCTTCCAGAGCGCCGCCGCCTGCCAGGCCGCGACCGGCGCCGCGCTCGCGCGCCACACCGACCTCGAATATCCGACGATCGTCGCGCGCTGCCGCCCGGCCGCCGCCCGCCCGCAGCTGCTGCGCGGCAGCGAGGTGCTGCTGCCCGCGCCCAACCCGGGCCGCGCCGTGCCGCGTTTCGCCGCTAGATCGTCCCGCTGATCGAGAGCGTGAAGATCGGGCCGTAGAAGCGGTCCCGGTCCTCGGTGAACAGCCGGTTGCTGTCGTCGGCCAGCCGCCGCCCGTTATAGAAAGTGCGGCTGAAACTCTCGTTCGTGCCGAGCAGATTGTCGACGCTGGCGCGCGCGGTCAGCCCGAACAGATTCTTATGCTCGACGAACACACCGAGGCCGCCCGGCGTGTCGAGGAACTGGGAGCGCTGGTCGAGCCGGAACCCCTCCGATTGCCGATACTGGAAGACGTTCGCGCCATAGGCCCAATTGGTGCTAGGAATGTCCTGCCGGAAGCTGACCTCGATCTGGCGCGTCATGCTTTCGCTGATCGGCCGCCTCAGGCCGGTGAGCGGATCGTCGAGCGCAGTGTGCTGGAGCTGGATGTTGGCGTCGATCTTGGCGCCGCGCCAGCCGAGCGGATCGAAGTTGAAGGTGCTTGTCCATTGCAGGCCGTAGATCGTCGCATTGCCGTCGAGATTGCCCGGCGATTGGCCGTTCACGCCGATCGGTATCACATCGACGATGTCGGTGACCCGGCTGCCGTAGAGGCGCGCGGTGATCGAGCCCCAGGGCCCGAGATTGCGCCGCGCCTGGATCTGCGCGTTCCAGCGCTGCGGCGGCACCAGATTGGCGTTGCCGGCGTTCGAGGTGCCGGCGCTGACGTTTGACGAAGCCACGAAATCGAAGAAATTGAGCTGGCCGACGACGCGTTCGAGCCGGACGCTGATGTCGAAATTGGGGTTTGGCCGCCAGGCGAGGTTGAGGAAGCCCTTGGGCCGCACGAAGCTGCGCGTCAGGCCGCCCGCGCCGGTCTGGCTCAGCTCGGAATATTCGCCGCCCAGCGCAGCCTGGAGCGTCAGCGTCGGCGAGAGCGGCCGCCCGTAGGTAAGGATAGCCTCGGCCCGCTTTTCCTCGACGATCGAGGCGCTGGCGGCGCCCGCCACCGGCACGAAATCGCCACCCGCGTTCAGGATCGAGAGACCGTTCTCGATGTCGAGCCGGTTGAGTGCCCCTTCGAGGCTGATCTGCCAGTCGTTGAC
>JBKJZJ010000096.1:0-7622 GCA_046715355.1 Allosphingosinicella sp.
GTCTTTGACATGTATCATGAGGAGCATGTCGAGAGCCGCGCTCCCGAGGGCCTCACGCTGCAACCCTAGCGGGTTTTGATTCGGCTTGTCCCGGGCACGCATGTGATTAAGCTCGGCTCGGAGAATCCAGGAGAGCCGCCATGCGCCTGCCCCGTTTCGCGATCGCCCTGATCCTCGTCCTGCCGGCCGCCGCGCAGGCCGCGACGCCGCGCGAAATGATGCAGCAGCTGGGCGCGGCGCCGTCCGAGGAGGAGGTGGCGCGCGCGGTCGAGCAGGCCAGGGCGCACCCGCTCGGAACGGAGCGCAATCCGGTGCGGGTCAGCGGCGTCGGCGGCGAGCATGCCTATATCCGCCGGCTGCGCTGCGGCGACGGCAGCCGGCCCCGGGTCGGCCAGCGCGCCAATGTCGGCGTCGGCGTGTTCGGCTCGATCGTCGACGTCTGGCCGCTCGATTGCGGCGATGCCGCGCCCGGCCGCTTCAATCTCGCCCTCGACATGTACCATGACAATCACGAGGAGACGCAGGCGCCCGCGGGCTTCACGCTCGAGCCGCGTTAGCCTCCGCGGTCCATGCGGGCGGTCCTGAAATGGTTGGGGACCGCCCTGCTGTTCCTGCTGGTGGCGCTGAGCTTCGCGCCGACGCTCGTGCCGCCCTTCCTCGACCGCATCTATTATCGCGGGCCCGCCAGCGACCATTATGACGGGCAGCGCTTCTTCAACCCGGGCGCGCGCGACGCGCCGCGGGTCGATCCCGGGCGCTTCCTCAACCGCTGGGCGCAAGGCGAGCGCGCCGCCTGGCCCGACGGCGTCCCGGTCCGTCCAAGCGTGCCGCCGCGCCGGGTCATGGGGGAGGAGATGCAGGTCACCTGGATCGGCCACGCCACCGTGCTGGTGCAGACCCAGGAGCTCAACATCCTCACCGATCCGATCTGGGCGGAGCGCGCCTCGCCTTTCTCCTTCATCGGCCCGCGCAGGGTGCGCCAGCCAGGCGTGCGCTTCGAGGATCTGCCGAGGATCGACCTCGTTCTCGTCAGCCACAATCATTACGACCATATGGACCTGCCGACGCTCCAGCGCCTGTGGGAGCGCGACCGGCCGCTGATCGTCACCAGCCTCGGCAACGACACCATATTGCGCGGCGCGGGGATCGAGTCGGTCACCCGCGACTGGGGCGGGCGGGTGCCGGTGCGACCCGGGATAGAGGTGATCGTCGAGCGCAACCATCATTGGGGTTCGCGCTGGGGCTCGGACCGCAACCGCGCGCTCTGGTCGGCCTTCACGATCGTGACTCCCGGCGGCAACATCTTCTTCGCCGGCGACACCGGCTGGGGCGACGGCGCCTGGGTGCGCCAGGCGGCGGCGCACGGGCCCTTCCGCCTCGCCGTCCTGCCGATCGGCGCCTATTTGCCGCGCGACGTCATGCAAAACAGCCATGTCGGCCCCGCCGAGGCGCTGCGCATCTTCGAGACGCTCAATCCCACCAAAGCGCTCGCCATCCACTGGGGCACGTTCCAGCTCTCCTTCGAGCCCATCGACGATCCGCCGCGTACCCTCTCGGGTCGTATGCGCGCGCGGGGCCTGGCGCCGGACCGGTTCATGGCAACCGAGGTCGGGCGGACGTTCAGCGTTCCGGCGCTTGCTCCGCGGGCACGATGAGCCTCAGCGCCTTCGCCCGAATCCGGTAGCGGAGCGGCGTCTCCATCCGTTCGGTCTCGCCGTCGACGGAGACGGTCAGCATCGGCCGCTCGGAGCCGATCTCGGCTTCGCCGACATAAGCGGTGATGAAGTCGCGCTGCTGGTCAAGCCTGCCGAATACGCCCCTGATCCCCGCCCAGAGCAGATGCAGGCGGCTGCCCGCCCGGATCGCGTAGAGGCAGAGCTCGCCCTCATCGAGCCTCTCGCGCTTGCCCAGGCCGAACAGGTTCACCTGGTAGCGATTGTTGCCGACGAAGAGCAAAGGCGTCTTGATCGGCGTTTCCAGCCCCGGCGCGCTGATCCACAGGCGGTGGCGGCGGAAGGCGCGCAAGGAGGCGAAGCCCGCCGACAGCATGGCGAGCCGCTTGCCGCGGCCGATCCGCTCCTGCTGGGCCTCGCGCAGCCGCACCATGTCCGGATAGAGGCCGACCGAGCTGTTGTTGACGAAGACCCGGCCGTTCAGCTCGGCGACGTCGACGGCGCGGACATGGCCGGCCGCGATCACCGCCGCCGCTTCCTCGATCGAGAAGGGGATTCCGGCGTCGCGGGCGAGATGGTTGAGCGTGCCCAGGGGGAGGATGCCGAGCGGGCGTCCGGTGTCGGCCAGATGGCCGGCGGCGCAGCTCAACGTGCCGTCGCCGCCGCCGGCCACCAGGGCGTCGAGCCCGGGCGCCGCCGCGGCCTCCTTCATCGCTTCGAAAATGCCGGCGGACTCGGTCATCCTCACGTCGGCGTCGACGCCCGCCGCGTCGAACGCGGCGACGATCCGCGCCTCCTCGTCTTCGGAGCCTTTCAGGGTGCCGCCGCTGCGATTGACGATCACCCTGATTTTCATCGGTTCCTGGTCGCTTTTTCGTTCGACAGGAAACTCCCGTCATTCCAGCGAAAGCTGGAATCTCAATTCTTCAACGCACGGAAAGGGAAAGAGATTCCATGAACGGGATCCAAAGTCCCGTCCGGGGGAGGGGACGCCCGTTCATTTCGCTGGAATGACGATTCAATCCGGATTGAACCGACTAGGCCGGCCCCATCCGGAAGACACAGAGTTTATTGCCTTCAAGGTCGCGGAAATAGGCGCCGTAAAATGCGCCGGGCCCTTCCGGCGTGCGCAGCCCCGGCGCGCCCTCGTCGCTGCCGCCGAGCGCGAGCGCCTTGGCGTGCATCCTGTCGACCATGTCGCGGCTCTCCATCGCCAGCGCTGCCATGTTGCCGTTGCCGGCCGTGGCGGGCTTGCCGTCATAGGGCCTGGTGATGGCGAGGCCCGGCCGCCGCTCGCCGGTGCCGTAGAGCGTGAAGCCGGTCTCCGGAAACTCCATCTTGCGGGTGGCGCCGAGCTCGCCGAGCAAAGCGTCGTAAAAGCCGCGCGCCCGCTCGAGGTCGTTGGTGCCCAGGGTGACGTAACCGATCATGCTCTTCCTCCTCGCGAACCGGATGGCCCGCGTGACGTCGATTTCCCTGGGCGCTCTCGACTTTTATGGCCTGGGAATTGGCGGCGAGGGCGGCGCCGGCACCGGCACGGTCATCCGGGGCGGCGCCGGCCTCGCGGAGCATTCGCCGATCCGGCGGCCCGTCATCCTGCCCGCCATGTTGATGCTCTGCGGACCGCTGCCCGTGCGCGGGCCGGTCATGCTCATCCGCATGGCCATGTTCATCTCGGTCGCGCTGAAGCCGCCGTCGACAGCCATTCGCATGGACCCGCCGCCGCCCGGCTGCTGGCAGTTCATCGCGATCCGGACCACGCCGCCCGCGAACACCGTATCGGTGAACTGGCAACCCTGGCGGGCGGCGTCGGCGCCCATCAGATTGCGCGCCACGTTGGCCGCTTGGGCCGCTGTGATGCACTGACGCCGGACCTGCGGCTGGTTCAGCTGGCCGCGCATCTGCTGGGCCACGGCCGGCGGCGCACCCGGCGCCTCGAGCGTGGTCATCACCGAGGTCATTTCCCATTCGCCCGGCTGGATCGATTGGGCGTTGGGGTCGCCGGCGGCCGGCGGGGCGGCCGGATCGGGTGCTCCGGCCTGGGCGCCGGCGGCATTGCCCGCCGCATTGGCGCCGTTGCGGGCGGCGGCGCCGTTGCCGCCCTTCTCCTGCGAATTGCAGCCGGCGAGCAGCAAGGCGGCGATTGCCGCGGCGGACCAGTTCTTCATTGCGTCGTCCTCCGTTGGGATCTGGCCGGGCACTCGCCGACGCGGCGGCCCCTGACAATGCTGGTGGCTCGCATCTGCTGCGTACCGGGCGCCCCGGTCAGGTTCGGCCCCGTGGCGATCACCGAGAGTCTGGCGTCGAGCGTGGTCGCGGTGAAGCTGCCCTCCATCGCCATCTCCGCCTGGCCCGAGCCGCCCGGCTGCCGGCAGGTCGCGCGGATCCGGATGACGCCCCCGGACCAAATGGTGTCGCCGAACTGGCAGTTGCCGCTCTGCGCGCCGCTGACCAGATTGCGCGACGGGTTGGCGGCCTGCTCCGGGGTGATGCACTGGCGATCGGTCTGCGACCGCCCCTGCTGCGCGCGCAGCTGCGCCTGCGCCGCCGGCGGTGCGCCGGGCATCTCGAGCGCCGTCACCTGCGTCACCATTTCCCACTGGCCCGGCTGCATCGCCGGGCCGGTGGCGGCAGGCGCGCCGCCCGTCGCGCCGGCGGCGGCGCCCGCCGCATTGCCGTCCGCCTTGTTCGCGGCCGAACCGTTCGCATTCCTGTCCTGCGATCCACAGGCGACAAGCAGCAGCGCCGCGACAGCGGCGGGCGGGACTCGCATCATAACCTCCCCGTTCGGGCCTCTAGGTCCGGCAGTCGCCCGTGCGGCGGCCGGTCATCGTGCCCGTGGCGCGGATCTGCATGTTCGCGCCGCCCGCGGGATTCGGAATATCCGTATTCACGCTGATCCGGTTGTTGATCTGCTGGGCGGTGTAGGTGCCTTCGATCGAAAACTGGATCGACGGGCCTCCCGGCGGGCCACCCGGCTGGCGACAGGTCGCGCGAACCCGGACGTTGCCCCCGGCCCAGGTGGTGTCGCTGAACTCGCATCCCCCGCGATTCTGCGCGGCCAGCATGTCGCGCGACGGGTTGCGGGCCTGTTCGGCGGTGATGCAGATCGACTGCGTCTGCCGCTGGCTCGCCAATTGGGCGCGCATCTGCTGAACCATCGCCTCGGGCGCGCCCGGCGCGTCGACCGAGGTCATTTCGGTCACCATCTCCCATTGGCCGGGCTGGATCGAACTGGCGCCGCCGCCGCAGGCCGCGAGGAGCGTGATTGCGGGCGCGAAAAGAATGAGGCGTTTCATTGGGGTCCCCTTCGTCGGTTTGAGCGCTGGATTCGCGCCTTCTGCTTGCCGACTTGTGTCGCAATACGCGCAGCGAGGCAACCGGTGACGGCCATCCCTTGAAAATGCGGCCGCGATCCGGTCCCGCCGACTAACGCCGGCAGTCGCCCAGCCGGCGGCCATTGGCGGTGCCGCTCAGCCTGGCCGTCTGGGTTCCGCCTCCCGGCTTGGGCCCTTCGAAGGTCCAGGTGAACCTGGTGTTCATCGTGGTCGCGGTGTAGCCGCCCTCCATCAGCAGCCGCGCCTGGCCGGGACCGCTCGGCGGCCGGCAGGTCGCGGTTATCCGGACGGTGCCGCCCGAGAAGGTATCGTTGTTGGCGAACTCGCAATTCAATTGCCCGCCCATGCTGCTCATCCCCTGGCGCATCCCGGCCCGCAGGTCGCGCAGCGGGTTGGCGGCCTGATCGGCGGTCATGCAGTTGCTGCTGGTTTGCGGCCGGCCCACCGCGGAGCGCAACTGAGCCAGCGTTTCGGGCGGCAGGCCGGGCGCCTCCACCCCGGTCACCGCCATCGCCATTTCCCACTGGCCGGGCTGAAAATTGGCCGCCTCGCGCGAACAGGCCGCAAGGGCCAGGATCGACGGCGCCAGGATCAGTATTCGCTTCATTTGGGGGCCCCCTTTTCCCTCATTTGAGTCGCTTGTCTTGGCCGACTGTGTCGCAATGCTGGAGCCAAGGCAACCGGCGACGTTGCCCCGCGCCCGCCATGCGGATCAGCGGGAGGCGCAGCTGCCGACGCGGCGGCCCTTGAACGTGCCCCGCGTCCTCAAGGCCATCGGTCCCGATCCGTTCGGGTTCGGAATCTCGGCGTCGATCGCGACATCGGCGAGAAGCGTGATCGCCTCGTAGCGGCCGTCCAGGGTCAGCCGCAATCGCCCCGCGGCGCCGTTGCTGTTCCGGCAATTGGCGATAAAGCGGATGACGCCGCCGGAAAACTGGTCCTCCGACGTCTCGCAGATCATGCCCTGGTTCCCGGTCAGCTGGCCGCGGACGTCGGCCAGGGGGTTGGCGGTTTCGTCCGGCGTCACGCATTCGCGGTTGCGCTGGGGCCGGTTGAGCGCCGCCTGACCCTGCTGGAGCGCTTCCGGAGGGAGGCCGGGCGCGTCGAGCGACGTCATCACGATCTCGAATTCCCACTGGCCATGCTGGATCCGGTCCGGCGCGCGCGAGCAGCCGGCGGCGAGGGCGAAGGCGGGCGCCAGCATGATCAGCCTCTTCATCGCCTATTCCCTCCTGCCCGCGATGGCCGGGCATAGTGTTGCAATCGCGGGGGCGAGGCAAGCCATCGTCTCCGGGCGATCACAGGCGGCGGTATGGGAATGCGGGCCCCAGGGCGACGGGCAGGCGCCCAGCCGCTGGCCCACGGCGGGGTCGCCCAGCGCGGGGCAAGCGCGCGCCGTTGCGCGGCCCGGACGGCGGGGCCATATCGGGCACCATGGCGATCACCATCCGCACCAGCCTCGACGAGCCCGAGACCGGCCAGGCCTTCATCCCCCACCGTCCCGCCCGCCCCGAAAAGGCCCTGGGCGGCACGCCGTTCCGGCTCGTCTCCGATTACCGGCCGGCGGGCGACCAGCCGGCGGCGATCGCCGAGCTGGTCGAGCAGTTCCGGAGCGAGGAGAAGACCCAGGTCCTCTTGGGCGTCACCGGCTCGGGCAAGACCTATACCATGGCCCAGGTGATCGAGACGCTGCAGCGCCCGGCGCTGGTGCTCGCGCCCAACAAGATCCTCGCCGCCCAGCTCTACGGCGAATTCTCGAGCTTCTTCCCGGACAATGCGGTCGAGTTCTTCGTCTCCTATTACGATTATTACCAGCCCGAAGCCTATGTGCCGCGCTCCGACACCTATATCGAGAAGGAAAGCTCGGTGAACGAGGCGATCGACCGGATGCGGCACTCCGCGACACGGTCGCTGCTCGAGCGCGACGACGTCATCATCGTCGCCTCGGTCTCCTGCATCTACGGCATCGGCTCGGTCGAGACCTATTCGGCGAGGATCTTCGATTTGAAGAAGGGCCAGGCGGTCGACCAGCGCGAGATCATCCGCAAGCTGGTCGCGCTCCAGTACAGGCGCAACGACCAGGCGTTCGTCCGCGGCAATTTCCGCGTGCGCGGCGATAATCTGGAGATTTTCCCGTCGCATTATGAGGACAGCGCGTGGCGCATTTCCTTCTTCGGCGACGAGATCGAGGCGATCGTCGAGTTCGACCCGCTGACCGGCAAGAAGACCGCGGCGCTCGATTATGTGAAGGTCTACGCCAATTCGCATTATGTGACGCCGGGACCGACGCTGAAGCAGGCGATGGAGGCGATCCGCCACGAGCTTGCCGAGCGGCTGAAGGAGCTGGAAGCGGAAGGCAAATTGCTCGAGCTGCAACGGCTCGAGCAACGCACCAATTTCGATTTGGAGATGATCGCCGCGACCGGAAGCTGCGCGGGCATCGAAAATTACAGCCGCTTCCTAACCGGCCGCCTGCCGGGCGAGCCGCCGCCGACCCTGTTCGAATATCTGCCCGACAATGCGCTTTTGTTCGTCGACGAAAGCCACCAGACGGTGCCGCAGATCGGGGCGATGGCCAAGGGCGATCACCGGCGCAAGATCACGCTCGCCG
>JBKJZJ010000097.1:0-3998 GCA_046715355.1 Allosphingosinicella sp.
GCTCTATGTCGGCGGCGCCTTGGGGTCGCGCGACCGTGGCATGCCCGCCGAGGCGAGCTGGTACCGCGCGGTCCAAAGCGCGCTGACCGGGCTCGGCGCTTTATGGGCGGACTCCGCGCTCTGGGACCGCGAACTCCGCCACGGCCCGTCCGAAATCCCCGTCCGGGCCGCCCGCAGGCCGGCCGCGCGGGAGCCGATCCTGCCCGCCTGGCTGCGCCGGCCCGCGCCCGCGGAGGAGCGGCCGCCGCGTCCGCTCGCGCCGTCCTCGCTCGGCGAGGACGATTTCGCCGATCCGCCGCCGGGCCCCGCCCAACGCGCCGCGGCGGAGCGCGGGCGCCTGCTCCACGCCTTGTTCGAGCGGCTGCCGGGCGTGGCGACAAGCGAACGCCGCGCGCTCGCGCTGCAATGGCTCGAACGGTCGGCCGGGGTTGCGGACGAGGCGGCGCGGCGGGGGTTGGCCGAGGCCGCCTGCCAGGTCATCGCCGATCCCCGCTTCGCCGACCTGTTCGGCGCGGACGCCTTGGCCGAGGCGCCGATCGCGGCGGTGCTGGCGGGCGGGGCGGTCGTGGCGGGGACGGTCGACCGGCTGCTCGTCGCCGACGACCGCATCCTCGTCGTCGATTTCAAGACGGGCCGCGACCCGCCCGCGGACGAAGCGGCGATTCCGGCCGCGCATTTGCGGCAGATGGCGGCCTATCGCGCGGCGCTCAGCGTGATCTTCCCGGACCGGCCGGTCGCGGCGGCCTTGCTCTACACCGCCGCGCCGATCCTCTTCGCTTTGCCCGACGCCCTGCTCGACGCGCACATGCCGGCGGGTGGTTGAGCGGGGCGCCGCCGCATCCTACATCGGTGCCACATTCCTTGCGGAGATAGTATATGGCCACCACCAACGTCACCGATTCCTCCTTCCAGGCCGACGTGCTCGGCGCCGCCAAGCCCGTGCTCGTCGATTTCTGGGCGGAATGGTGCGGGCCCTGCAAGATGATCGCGCCGGCGCTCGAGGAATTGAGCGACGAGCTCGGCGACAAGGTGACCATCGTCAAGCTCAACATCGACGACAATCCCGAGGCGCCCGGCAAATATGGCGTGCGCGGCATTCCGACCATGATCCTGTTCAAGGACGGCGCGCCCGCCGCCACCAAGGTCGGCGCGGAGCCCAAGAGCCGCATCCAGGCCTGGCTCGAAGGCGCGCTCTAGAGGGAAAAAGGGGACAGTTACTTTTTTCGCCCTCGGCTTGCGTGACGCCGTCGGGCGGACGCGAAAAAAGCAACTGTCCCCATTCGGGGGCATTTTCATGGGCGCCGGGATCGTGCGGATCGTCACCGATCGGACCTTCGAGCACAATGTGCTGCGCTCGGGCCGCCTCATCCTCGTCGTTTTCGGCGCGTCCTGGTGCGGGCCGTGCCAGCTCATGGCCCCCGCCTTGCGCGCGCTCGCCGCCAACCACAGGGACCGGCTGATCGTGGCCAAGCTCGACGTCGACGACAGCCCGGCGACGGCCGGCCGCTATGGCGTCGAGACCTATCCGATGTGCCTCCTGTTCAAGGCGGGCGATGAGATTGCCCGGCTCGACGGCTACATGCCGCTGCGCAAGATCGAGGCCGAGCTCGCGCCTCACCTGCAGCCAGCCCAGGAATTCAGCAAGGTTCAGCCCCAAAAGCATGGACCTTGAGGCGCTGCGACACTATGTCGCACCGGCGATGGAATTTCTGCTCGTCCTGTCCGCTCTGCTGAGCGCGGTGACCGGCGCCTTCACGGGCGCGCGGCCGCATGAGGCGCGGCTGCATCACGCCGCCTCCGCGCAGAGCGTCGCCGTGGCCGAACCTTCGGCCCAAGTGGCCGTGCCCGCGGCGCGGATCGCCGTCGCGGCCCCCCGGGTTCCGGAACGCACGATCGCCGACGCCCGGCCCGTCACGCCGCCGCCCGCCGCCGTCCCGCTTTACGCGAACCGCCTGATCGAGTGACCCCGGCGCTCCGGCGCCCCTCATTTTCGTCACTCTCAGCCCGGCCGCGGCCCGGCGACTCTATCCAAGCCAGGATTCCAATATGTTCGGTGGATTTGCCAAAGCCATTTTCGGATCGTCCAACGACCGCTACGTGCGCTCGCTCAGGAAGATCGTCGACAAGGTCAACGCGCTCGAGCCCGACCTCGAAGCGATGACCGACGAGGCGCTCAGGGACCAGACCCGCATCCTCAAGGAGCGGCTGGAGGCCGACGAGACGCTCGACGACATCCTCCCCGAGGCCTTCGCCACCGTCCGCGAGGCGGCCAAGCGCACGCTCGGCCAGCGCCATTACGACGTCCAGCTGATCGGCGGCATCGTCCTCCACCGCGGCGAGATCGCCGAGATGCGCACCGGCGAGGGCAAGACCCTGGTCGCGACGCTCGCCGTCTATCTGAACGCGCTCGAAGGGAAGGGCGTCCACGTCGTCACCGTCAACGACTATCTCGCCCGCCGCGACGCCGACTGGATGGGCCAGATCTACAGTTTCCTGGGCCTCAGCGTCGGCGTGATCATCCCGAACCTCTCCGACGAGCAGCGCCGCGCCGCTTATCATGCCGACATCACCTACGGCACCAACAACGAGTTCGGCTTCGACTATCTGCGCGACAATATGAAATACGAGCGCAGCCAGATGGTCCAGCGGCCGTTCAGTTTCGGCATCGTCGACGAGGTCGATTCGATCCTGATCGACGAGGCGCGCACGCCGCTGATCATCTCCGGGCCAACCGAGGACAAGTCCGAGCTCTACATCAAGCTCGACCAGGTGGTGAAGGAGATGCCGTCCGACGATTACGAATATGACGAGAAGGACAAGCGCGTCCTTTTGACCGAGGACGGCACCGAGACGATGGAGCGGCTCTTGGAGGCGCAGGGCCTGCTCGAAGGCTCCAACCTCTACGATTATGCCAACACCCAGGTCGTCCACCATCTCAACCAGGCGCTGAGGGCGAACGTCGCCTATCGCCGCGACATCGATTATATCGTCAAGGACGACAAGGTGATCATCATCGATCCCTTCACCGGCCGGATGATGGACGGCCGCCGCTGGTCCGAGGGCCTGCACCAGGCCGTCGAGGCCAAGGAAGGCGTCGAGATCGAGCCCGAGAACCAGACCCTGGCCTCGATCACTTTCCAGAATTATTTCCGCATGTATCCCAAGCTTTCCGGCATGACCGGCACCGCCGCGACCGAGGCGGCGGAATTCTTCGACATCTACAAGATGAACGTGGTCACCGTGCCGACCAACATGCCGGTCTGCCGCTCGGACGACGAGGACGAATTCTATAAGAATCAGGGCGACAAGTTCGCCGCCATCGTCGAGGCGATCAAGCTGAAGCAGGAGACCGGCCAGCCGATCCTGGTCGGCACCGTGTCGATCGAGAAATCGGAGCTGCTCTCCGAATTCCTCAAGAAGGCCAAGATCAAGCACGAGGTGCTGAACGCCCGCTATCACGAGACCGAAGCGCATATCGTCGCCCAGGCCGGGCGCCTCCGCGCGGTCACCATCGCCACCAACATGGCCGGCCGCGGCACCGACATCCAATTGGGCGGCAATTACGAATTCCGCATCGCCGACGAGCTCAAGGACATCGAGCCCGGGCCCAAGCGCGAGGCGGCCGAGGAGAAGATCAAGCGCGAGGTCGCCGAGGAGAAGGAGCGGGTGATCGCCGCCGGCGGCCTGTTCGTGCTCGGCACCGAGCGCCACGAGAGCCGGCGCATCGACAACCAGCTGCGCGGCCGCGCCGGCCGCCAGGGCGATCCCGGCCTCAGCCGCTTCTATCTGTCGCTCGACGACGACCTTTTGCGCATCTTCGGTCCGCAGACCATGTTCGCGCGCCTCCTCAACAAGAATCTCGAGGACGGCGAGGCGATCATCTCGCCCTGGATCTCCAAGGCGATCGAGACCGCGCAGAAAAAGGTCGAGGCGCGCAATTACGACATCCGCAAGCAGGTCGTCGAATATGACGACGTCATGAACGACCAGCGCAAGGT
>JBKJZJ010000098.1:0-6766 GCA_046715355.1 Allosphingosinicella sp.
GCGGTGGCGACGTCGGAGACCTCGGCCCTTGTCGGCGAGGGCGAGCCGACCATCGATTCGAGCATCTGGGTCGCCACCACCACCGGCCGACCCATCCGCCGCGCCGCCTCGACGATGCGCTTCTGCAGCGGCGGCACGTCCTCCGGCGGCAGTTCGACGCCGAGGTCGCCGCGCGCGACCATCACCGCGTCGGCGAGCTCCAATATGCCCTCGAGCCGGTCGATCGCCGCCGGCTTCTCGATCTTGGCGAGCAGATTGGCCTTGCCGCCGATCAGCCGCCGCGCCTCGGCCACGTCCTCGGGCCGCTGCACGAAGCTGAGCGCGATCCAGTCGACATGCTGGTCGAGCGCGAAGGCGAGGTCGGCGCGGTCCTTCTCGGTCAGCGCGGCGAGCGGCAGCACCACGTCGGGAACGTTGAGGCCCTTATTGTTGGAGATGGTGCCGCCGACCTCGACCCTGGCCTCGATCCGGTCGGCGCCGGCCGCGACCACGCGGAAGACGAGCTTGCCGTCGTCGACCAGAAGCCGCGTGCCCGGCTCCACCGCCTCGAAAATCTCGCGATGGGGGAGGCAAACGCGGGTCGCGTCGCCGGGCCGGTCGTCGCGGTCGAAGACATAGGCCTGGCCGGTCTTCAATTCGGCCTTGTCGCCCTTGAACCGCCCGACCCGCAATTTGGGCCCCTGCAGGTCCGCGAGGATCGTCGTCGGCCGCTCGAGCTCGGCCTCGAGCGCGCGGATCGCGGCGATCCTCCTGGCATGGTCCGCGTGATCGCCGTGGCTCATGTTGATCCGGAAGGCGTCGGCGCCCGCCTCGGTCAGGCGCCGGATCATCGCCGGCGTGTCGGAGGCGGGCCCCAGCGTCGCCAGGATCCTCACCTTGCGGCTGCGCGGCATGAACCGGCTGGGGCTGCTCTCCTTGGTCGGCATGGGGAGGGGCAATAGCCGCTCGGGGCGACAGTTCAACCCGCCAGGCCACGATCCTCGATATAGGCGTTGTCGAACACGGCGCGGTCCTTGGCGTCGGGGAGCACGTCCCGGCGCGCCTTCAGCCATTTGGCGACATTGCCGCCATAAGCCTTGAGCACCCGCGCCTTGGTGTAGGCGTTCACCTTGCCCCAATGCTGGGTGTAGTCGATGCCCAGCGCCTCCAGCCGGTCGGCGGCGGCGGCGAAATATTTGCGCGAATCCGCATTGTCGATGCCGTCGATGCTGATCGCCAGCGTGGTCGGGAATTTGTTGAAGGCGAGCAAACCCGGCGACTTCCTCACATAGCGGCAGCCGAGCACCAGCGGCACCGGGCCGATCTCCTTGTAGAGCTGGATCAGCGCCTCCAGCGCCTTGCGCGCATCCTTGAGGGCGACGGCGATGCTGCCGCTGGCGACGTGAAGCAAGGGCGGCTTGAACCCGTAAATCTCGCCGGGCGTCCCGGTCTTGACCTTGGTGTCGAACAATTGCTTCGCGGCGAGCTTGGAAAAAGGCGGGATCACGCCGGGGAAGGCTTTGACGATGATGCCGACCGCCGAGAGCGCGTCGAAGCCCGGCCCGATCGACTTGGGGTCGCTGATCAGGTCGTAATTGGGCTGATGGCTGCCGGAGCCGTCCTTGCGGTAATTGGCCATGATCAGGACTTCGTCCGTCGCCGGGTTGATCACCGCCTGGAAGAAATAGGGCTTGCCCGCGGCCTTGAACGAGGGATGCGCGGAGAAATCGAGCGCGCCGATCACCTTCCACAAATCCTCGTCGAGCTTGGCGGTGCCGGGCTTGGTCTCCAGGAGATAGCGCGGCGCGGTTTCAAGCACGACGGCATTGATGATTCCGAAGCTGCCGAAGGAAACCACGGTGGCGTTGAACAGATCGTCGTCGGCGCGCTTCGGCGTGGCGCCGAGCTGCGTGATCCAGGCGTCGCTCATCACCTTCCGACTCCCGCGCTCGATCCAGAAGTGGCTGTCCCGGGTGATGAGATGGATGGCGACGATATGGTCGTGCAACGCGCCGAACTCAAGTGCCGAGCCGTGCGTCCCGCAGGCAGTGGCGCCGACGATGGTCTGGCCGTTGGCCGCGCCCGAGGTGAACAGAGCGCGCTTCGCCCCGTCATTCTCGAGCACCTTGTTTACGTCGGCGACGGTGTTGCCGCACTGGAAGAGGTAAAGGCCGGCCTTCTGGTCGGCCGTTCCGGGATAGGACGCGTCGACATCCGCGGCGGGGACCTTGAGCCGCCCTCGCAAGCGGTTGGTGTTGAACGCCCAGCCGGTCGTCGTCGGCGCCCTGGAGAGCGACCAGCTCGAGCCGATCGCGCGCGCCTTCAACCCCTGCTTCTTCGCCTCGGCGATCAACGTCTGGAACTGCCGCGTCGTCTCCTGGAGATCGGCGACGGTGAGGGGGGTCGCCTGCTGCGGCATGCGGATGTCCCACTCGCCGACGATCGTCTGCTTGTAGCTTTCGTGGAAATTCTCCCACAAAGTCTTGGGATTGAAGCTCGGCTGCGGCGGCGCCATCAGGAGCCTCCGCCGCCGACCGGAGGATCGCCCGCGTTCGCGCAGGTATAGACGATCGTCGCCGGGGCAATCATGCCCAGGCTGATCCAGCTGACGAAGCCCTGCCAGAAGTTGCGCTTGACCAGCACCCGCGCCAGTTGATCACCATGCTCGCATCTCCGAGCCGTGACGACGGACGGTTGCTGGATTTGGCCGCCGAGATAGGCATTGGCCTGCTCTGTCTGCGGAGTACCGGCGAGGCTCGGCTGCGGCGGCTGCACCATATATTGCATGCAGCTTGTGCTGATCAGAAGGAGGCCGCAGCCTGCGGCGCGCTTCAACTGTCGCATGATCCCCCCTGTATTGCGAATTCTTGCACGAGTCGCCAGGCGTCAGCCTATTCCCCGGTTTTCTTCTTGTACAGCGTGACCGGTGGGCCGCCGGCGTAACCCGCTTGAGGCCGGCGCGCCTTATGCGTACAGCCTCCCGCTCAACCCCGAATGTGAGGATGAGTGAATTGGCGGAAGGAAGCATCGCGGCCGACGAATTGAGGCTGCTCATCGAGCGGATCGAGCGGCTCGAGGAGGAGAAGAAGGGTATCGCCGACGACGTCCGCGACGTCTATGCCGAGGCCAAGGCGCGCGGCTACGATCCCAAGACGATGCGCAGCGTCGTGCGGCTCCGCAGGATGGAGAATCACGCGCGGCAGGAAGCCGAGGCCTTGCTCGACACCTACAAGGCCGCGCTCGGCCTGGCCTGAGGACAAGGGATATGGCCGGCCACAGCAAATATAAGAACATCATGTACCGCAAGGGCGCGCAGGACAAGAAGCGCTCGGCGATGTTCTCCAAGCTCGCGCGCGAGATCACGGTCGCGGCGAAGACGGGCGTGCCCGATCCGGATATGAACGCGCGCCTGCGCGCCGCGGTCAACGCCGCCAAGGCGCAGTCCATGCCCAAGGACAATATCCAGCGCTCGATCGACAAGGCGTCCGGCGCCGATGCCGAGAATTACGAGGAGATTCGCTATGAGGGCTTCGGCCCCGGCGGCGTCAGCCTCGTTGTCGAGGCGCTGACCGACAACCGCAACCGCACCGCGACCAGCGTCCGCACCGCTTTCTCCAAGAACGGCGGCAATCTCGGCGCCTCGGGCTCGGTGACGCATGGCTTTTCGCGCGTCGGCCTGATCGAATATCCGGCCGCGGCGGGCGACGCCGACAAGGTCTTCGAGGCGGCGATCGAGGCGGGCGCGGAGGATGTCGAGTCGGACGAGGGCGGGCACCAGATCTGGACCAGCGTCGACGACCTCCACGCGGTCGCCCGCGCGCTGGAGGCGGCCCTGGGTGAGGCGGAGAGCGTCAAGCTGGCCTGGCGCCCCACCACATCGGTCGACGTCGCCGAGGGCGATGCGGAGCAATTGCTGAAGCTGGTCGACGCGCTCGAGGAGGATGACGACGTGCAGACCGTCTGGGGCAATTACGAAATGTCCGACGCGGTGCTGGAGAAAATCGGCTGATCATCATCGGCCTCGATCCGGGCCTTGCCTGCACCGGCTGGGGGGTGATCGCCGCCGACGGCAACAGGCTGAGCCACGTCGCCAACGGCCAGGTCAGGACCGACCCGAAGGCGGCGCTGCCGGCGCGGCTGGTGCGGCTGGAGGCGGCTTTGGGCGAGGTGATCGACGCGCATCGCCCGGCCGAGGCCGCGTGCGAGGAGGTGTTCCTCAACGAGAATCCGCAATCGACGCTGAAGCTGGGGCAGGCGCGCGGCGTCGTCCTGTTCGCCGCCGCCAGTCGCGGGCTCCACGTAGGGGAATATGCGGCGCGGCTGGTCAAGAAGGCCCTGGTCGGGACCGGCGCGGCGGACAAGGTCCAGGTCCATGCCATGGTCCAGCGGCTGCTGCCCGGCGCGAAGATCGCCGGCGCCGACGCGGCCGACGCGCTCGCGGTGGCGATCACCCATGCGCATCATCTCGCGACCGCGCGGCGGATCGCCTGACTCGTCCGAACCTCGAACCGTTCGCCCCGATGAACCAGGTCGCCATGCCCCCCGGCATGGCTGCGGATGTCCGCGGGACATCCGCACCTGGTCATTGTCGAAGGGCTGTCCTTCTTGCCGGCGTTTGAAGGAAGGACAGGGCTTCGACAAGCTCAGCCCGAACGGATAGGGTTGCACATATGATCGCGAAATTGAGAGGGCAGCTCGACGGCTTCGGCGCCGATTTCGCGGTGATCGACGTCAATGGCGTCGGCTATCTGGTCTCTGCCTCCTCGCGCACCCTCTCGGCGCTGGGCGCGATCGGCGAGGAGGTGGTCCTGCACACCGAGACCCTGGTCGGTGAAGATTTCATCCGCCTCGTCGGGTTCACCACCGCCGCCGAGCGCGACTGGTTCCGGCTGCTGACCTCGGTCCAGGGCGTCGGCGCCCGGGTCGCGCTCGCCATCCTTTCGGCGCTCAGCGTCGAGGAGGTCCACCGCGCGGTGGCGAGCGGCGACAATGCGATGGTCGCCCGCGCGCAAGGGGTCGGCCCCAAGCTAGCTTTGCGCATCGTCCACGAACTGAAGGACAAGGCCGGCGCCATCGCGCTCGGCGCCGGCGGCTCGGCCGCGCCCGTCGGCGGCAACGCGCAGGACGCGATCTCCGCCCTCGCCAATCTCGGCTTCCGCCCCTCCGAAGCCGCCGCCGCCGTCGCCAAAGCGGAGGCGGAAGTAGGCCCCGACGCAACGCTCGACCTCCTCGTCCGCGCCGCGCTCAAGAAGGCCGCGAAATGAGGCGGATGGTCCCTGGCATATGCGGGTTGCTGGCCCTGTTCGCGATTCCGGGCTTCGCGGCGCCGGCTACGGCATGCCGCTACTCCCGGCCGGTTTTCACCGCGGAGCCGGTCAGGACATATGGGTCGGGCCAGGTTCGGGTCAGGGTGGACGAGGCGCTCATGATCGGATCGCGTCTTACAGCCGTGCGCGCAACTGCTCTCGCCGACTGGGGAAGAACCCGTCGCGGAAGGCGCATCGTCATCATCGTTCCCCCAGACGACACGGCCAATTGTTACTATGGCGGCCTCGCCGATCCAGCGGCGGTCACCGGCGACGGCGCGTTGCAGGGCTATGCGATCCTGCGGATGAGGCCGGAGCCCTCGGGCGCCTTTTCTTCCTGGCTTGCCACCGATGCTGATCGGACCCGGTACGCCGCCTTCGCACAGGGCAGGCTTCGCGGCCGATGGATGCGGCCCCGTTTCACGGCAAACGGGGAGCCGGCCGAATGACCGATCCCGACCGCATCACCACCCCCGAGCGCAAGCCCGAGGATCTAGACGCCGCCCTGCGCCCGAAGACGCTCGACGAGTTTATCGGGCAGAAAGCGGCGCGCGAGAATCTGCGGGTGTTCATCGATGCCGCCAAGGGGAGGGGCGACGCGCTCGACCATGTTCTGTTCTACGGGCCGCCGGGGCTCGGCAAGACGACGCTGGCGCAGATCGTCGCGCGCGAATTGGGCGTGGGCTTCCGCGCCACGTCGGGACCGGTGATCGCCAAATCGGGCGATCTCGCCGCCTTGCTCACCAATCTGGAAGATGGCGACGTCCTCTTCATCGACGAGATCCACCGGCTCGCGCCCGCGGTCGAGGAGATCCTCTATCCGGCGATGGAGGATCGGATGCTCGATCTGATGATCGGCGAGGGGCCGTCGGCGCGCTCGGTGCGCATCGATCTGCCCAAATTCACTCTGGTCGGCGCGACCACGCGGCAGGGGCTGATCACCACCCCCTTGCGCGACCGCTTCGGGATTCCGGTGCGGCTCACTTTCTATTCGGCCGCGGAGCTCGAGCAGGTGGTCCGCCGCGTGGCGCGGCTGCTCGGCCTCGCCCTCACCGACGACGGCGCGCGCGAAGTGGCGCGGCGGTCGCGCGGCACGCCGCGCATAGCCGGGCGGCTGCTGCGCCGGGTTCGCGACTTCGCCCAGTCGGCCGGCGAGGCCGAGGTCGACGCCAAATCCGCCGACGGCGCGTTGACCCGAATGGAGGTCGACCATCTCGGCCTCGACGCGATGGACCGGCGCTATTTGAGGATGATCGCCGACATCTACAAAGGCGGCCCGGTCGGCGTGGAAACGCTCGCCGCGGGCCTCAGCGAGCCGCGCGACACGATCGAGGAAGTGATCGAACCCTATCTGATCCAGCTCGGCCTGATCGCGCGGACGGCGCGGGGGCGGTGCCTGAACGGACGAGGATGGAAGCATCTGGGGCTGAACCCGCCGCCCGAGGCGGGGCAGGACGGGTTGTTTGATGGAGTGTGAACCC
>JBKJZJ010000099.1:0-36691 GCA_046715355.1 Allosphingosinicella sp.
GCGGGCTCGTCGAAGGTCGAGGAGATGACCTCGCCCTTCACCGAGCGCTGCATGTCGGTGACTTCCTCCGGCCGCTCGTCGACGAGCAGGACGAGCAGGAACACCTCGGGATGGTTGTCGGTGATCGCCTTGGCGATGTTCTGCAGCAGCACCGTCTTGCCGGTCCGGGGCGGCGCGACGATCAGCGCGCGCTGGCCCTTGCCCTGCGGCGAGATGATGTCGATCACCCGCGCCGACTTGTCCTTGACAGTGGGATCCGACGTATCGAGGGTCAGCTTCTCGTCGGGGTAGAGCGGCGTCAGATTGTCGAAATTGACGCGGTGGCGGACGGCGTCGGGATCGTCGAAGTTGATCTGGACGACGCGCACCAGGCTGAAATAGCGCTCGCCGTCCTTGGGGCCGCGAATCTCGCCCTCGACCGTGTCGCCGGTCCTGAGGCCGAACTTCCTGACCTGGTTGGGCGACACGTAAATGTCGTCGGGGCCGGCCAGATAGTTGGAATCGGCCGAGCGCAGGAAGCCGAAGCCGTCCTGCAGCACCTCGATCGTGCCCTGGCCCATGATCTCGTTGCCGGTGTCGGCGCGGACCTTGAGGATCGAGAACATCAGCTCCTGCTTGCGCAGCGTCGAGGCGCCCTCGACGCCGAGCTCCTCGGCCATGGCGACGAGGTCGGCGGGGGTTTTCTGCTTGAGGTCGTTCAGATGCATGTCGGGAAACTCTTGGATGTAACGGATTCCGGGCGTCGGCCTCGGATCGGTCTGGAAATGTGGTGCGGCTTGAACACCCGCGCGGACGGCGGGCCAACGACTGAGTTCGCCGTTATGCTCCGCCCCTGGGCAAGTCAAGCCGAGCGAGAAGCCCCTCCCCTTGATGGGGAGGGCTTATTAGGGGGCCGTCAGAAGGGCTTGATGATCACCAGCACGACGATCAGCACCACCGCGATGCCGGGCAGCTCGTTCATCAGCCTGAGCGCTTTGCCGCTGACCGGCCTCAGGCCCTTTTCGAGCTTCTTGCCATAATCGATCATCCAGCCGTGATAGCCCGAGAGCGCCACCACGACGGCGAATTTGGCGAGGAACCAGGGCTGCGTCCAGGCGCCCAGCAGATGGGCGAGCAAGAGGCCGAAGATCCAGACCAGGATCATCGCCGGGGTGATGATGATCGAACGCAGCTTCTTCTCGCGCTCGATCCACCTCTTCTCCTCGTCCGATCCCGGCGCGCTCTCCTGGTGGTAGACATAATAGCGCGGCAGCATGAACAGCCCCGCCATCCAGAAGATCACGAAGATCAGGTGGGCGGCCTTGAGCCATGGATAGAGCAAGAGCAGGACCGATCCGAAACCGGAGCTCACCGCCGCACCAAAGCGAGCAATTGCTCGACATGGGCGATCGGCGTCTCCTTGACGATGCCGTGGCCGAGATTGAAGATATGCGGCCTCCCCGAAAGGCTAGATAGGATGCGCCCCACCGCGCTTTCAAGCGCCGCGCCGCCGGCAAGCAGCGCCAAGGGGTCGAGATTGCCCTGGAGCGGCATATTGTCGGGCAGCGTTCGGGCCGCCCAGTCCGTGTCGATCGTCTCGTCGAGGCCGAGCGCGTCGATCCCGGTCTCGCGCGCATAAGCGTCGAGCCTGGCGCCAGCGCCCTTGGGAAAGCCGATCACGGGCACGTCCGGGTGCCGCGCCTTGAGGCCGGCGACGATCCGCGCGGTCGGCGCGATCACCCAGGTTTCGAATGAAGCGGGCGAGAGGCTGCCGGCCCAGCTGTCAAACAATTGCACCGCCTCCACGCCGGCCGCGATCTGGCCGGACAGATAGTCGATCGTCATCGCCTCGATCGCGCCGATGATCGCCGCGAAGGCACCGGGATCGGAATAGGCCTTGAGCCGCGCCTCGGCCTGGTCGCGGCTGCCCTGGCCCGCCACCATATAGGTCGCGACCGTCCACGGGCTGCCCGCGAAGCCGAGAAAGGTCGTTTCGGCGGGAAGCTGCGATTTCACTTTCTCCACAGTCCGGTAGATCGGTTCGAGCCGCGCCGGCGTGGCGCAAAGCGCGGCAAGCGACGCATCGACCAGAGCGGGAGAGAGCCGCGGCCCGTCGCCCGCCTCGAAGCGCAGCTCCTGGCCGAGCGCATGCGGCACGATCAAAATATCCGAGAACAGGATGGCGCCGTCGAAGCCGAAGCGGCGGATCGGCTGGAGCGTCACCTCGGCCGCGGCCTCGGCGTCGTTGACGAGCGCGAGGAAGCCGCCCTTGGCCGCCCTGAGCGCGCGATATTCAGGGAGGTAGCGGCCCGCCTGGCGCATCAGCCAGATCGGAACTTTCCCTGGATTTCCGCCGCTTAGGACGCTCAGCAAGGGCTTGGTGGGCAGGCACGTCAAGGCAGGGCGGCTCCGCTCTCTTCTTACATATATTAGATTCTAAAGAGAGTCTGTTGAGGTTAGTAGGGACGCGATGAGCGGGGCTTATTGCCTCCCACAAATTTTGCCAACAGCTTGACTCTTCATATTCCGCGGCATTCCGCGGATTCGCGAAAACCGTCCCCATGATCCACAGTCTGGGGGTAGAAATTCTCCCTTGTTAGCCCCGCTGTGGGCGCTTTGGCGCGGGCCTGGGACGAATCCCGTCCTTGAGTTTGCCCCGAGGCTTAAGCTAGCCCTTTCCCCATGGTTTTCCACAGGCTGGTCCGGCAGTGAAACAACTTCACCTGCACCTCCTCTCGGACTCGACGGGAGAGACGCTGGACATGGTCGCCAAGGCCTGCCTCGCCCAGTTCGACAATGTCGAGGCGCTCCATCACCTCTGGCCGATGGTCCGCTCCGAAGGTCATCTCGACCGGGTCCTCGACGATGTCGAGCGGCGGCCGGGGCTGGTCCTCTACACCGTCGTCAACCAGGCGATCCGCCGCGAGCTCGAGCGCAAATGCCGGCAGCGCGGCATCCAGGCCGTGCCCGTGCTCGATCCGGTGATCGACGCCCTGTCCGCGGTCAGCGGCGAGGAGGCCAAGGGCAGGGCGGGGCGGCAGCACGCGCTCGACGCCGCCTATTTCGCCCGCGTCGACGCGATCCAGTTCACCATCGCCCATGACGACGGCGTCGGCTCGGAGAATTGGGAAGAGGCGGACATCATCCTCGCCGGCGTGTCGCGCACCTCGAAGACGCCGACCTCGATCTATCTCGCCAATCGCGGCTTCAAGGTCGCCAACGTGCCGCTCGTCCCCGAATCGCCGCCGCCGGCGAGCCTCTTCTCCCTTCGCCACCCGATGGTGGTTGGCCTGACCACGAACATCGAGCGGCTGATCCAGATCCGCCGCAACCGGCTGATCTCGCTCAACCAGGCACCCGAGACCGATTATGTCGACGTCGAGGCGGTCAATGCCGAGCTCGCCTTCGCCCGCCGCATGTTCGCCGACAATGATTGGCCGGTGATCGACGTCACCCGGCGCTCGATCGAGGAGAGCGCGCTCGCCATCGTCAAGCTCTGCGCCGAGCGCGACGAGCAAGCGGCTTCATGAAGCTGCTGCTCGCCTCGCAAAGCGCCGCCCGGCGGCGCATGCTGGAAGCGGCGGGGGTGCCGTTCGAGACGGTGGCGGCGGCGCTCGACGAGGAAGCCGCCAAAGAGGGGCTGGCGGCCGCGGGCTTCGAGCCGCGCGACATGGCCGAGATGCTCGCCGAGATGAAGGCGATGAGCGCCGAGGCGGCACCGGCGGATCTGGTGATCGGCGCCGACCAGGTGCTCGAGCTCGACGACGGCACGATGCTGAGCAAGCCCGGCTCGCGCGAAGAGGCGCTGGCGCAGCTGCGCGGCTTGAGCGGCGGCACCCATTATCTGCATTCGTCGGCGGTCGTCGTCGAGGGCGGCGCGCGCGTCTGGGGCGAGACCGAGACGGTGGCGATGGACGTCCGCCCCTTAAGCGAGGAATTCCTGGAGGCTTATCTGGACGCCGAATATGAGGCGGTCCGCTCCAATGTCGGCGGCTACCGGATCGAGGGCATGGGCGCGCAATTGTTCGAGGAGGTCGAGGGCAGCCATTTCGCCGTCCTCGGCCTGCCGCTGCTGCCCTTGCTCGCCTACCTGCGCGAGCGCGGGCTGCTGCTGTCGTGATCCGTCAACCGACTCCGTCACTCCCGCGAAAGCGGGAGTCCAGGCAGCGCCTGAAGCGGCTCGGCCCGCCGCTGGATTCCCGCTTTCGCGGGAATGACGGATAGGACATGGGCATCCCCTATGCCGAGGTGATCGGCGATCCTGTCGCCCATTCCAAATCGCCGGCGATCCACCGATTCTGGCTGAGGAAGCTCGGCTTGGTCGGTGATTATCGCGCGATCCGCGTCACGCCCGACGAGCTCCCGGCCTATTTCGAGGCGCGCCGCGCCGATCCCGATTTTCGCGGCTGCAACGTCGCCATGCCCCTCAAGGAAGCTGCTTTCGCGCTGTTCGACACCGATCCGGAAACGCGCCGGATCGGCGCGCTCAACACGGTGGTGCGCTTCGAAAACACCCTCAGAGGCACCAACACGGACTGGCAGGGGCTGAATCTCGCCCTCGATACCGTCCGGCTCGATCCTCAGCGGGTCGCGATCGTCGGCACTGGCGGCGCCGCGCGCGCCGCCCTCGCCGAGATGCGGATGCAGAAGCCACCGCACGTCGTGCTGATCAGCCGAAACCCCGACAAGGCGACCGCCCTGCTCGATCATTTCGAGCTTTCCGGGGAAGCGCTGCGGCTCGGCGCGGCGCCCGAGGCCGATCTGCTGATCAATGCCAGTCCGCTCGGCATGGCGGGCTATCCGCCGCTCGACCTCGACCTTTCGGGGCTGACCGAGGGCGCGACCGTGCTCGACATGGTGTATGACCCACTGGAGACGCAGCTGATTCAGGCGGCGCGGGCGCGGGGGCTGCGGGCGATCGACGGGCTGACCATGCTGATCGAGCAAGCGGGGATGGCGTTCACCCATTTCTTCAAGGAGCCGCCGAGCCCCGCCGAGAGCCCCGAATTGAGAGAATTGCTGACGTCATGACGATCATCCTCGGCCTCACCGGCTCCATCGGCATGGGCAAGTCGACCGTGGCGCGGATGTTCGCGGAAGAAGGCGTGCCGGTGTTCGACGCCGACGCGGTGGTGCATCGGCTGCAGGGGCCGGCGGGCGCCCTGGTCGCCGAGATCGAGGCCGCGTTCCCGGGCACGACGGGGCCGGAAGGGGTCGATCGCCCGACCCTGGCCGAGCGGGTGCTCGCCGAGCCGGCGGCGCTGCAGCGGCTGGAAGCGCTCGTCCACCCCGCGGTGGCGCTCGAGCGGGCGGCGTTTCTCGCCTCCCATGCCGGCGCGCCGGTGGTAGTGCTCGACATCCCCTTGCTGTTCGAGAAAGGTGGCGAGAGCCAAGTCGACAAGATCGCCGTGGTCTCCGCCGATCCCGAAGTGCAGCGCCTGCGGACGCTGGCGCGGCCCGGCATGACGGCCGAGAAATTCCTGCGCATCCTCTCGCACCAGCTCCCCGATTCCGAAAAGCGCGCGCGCGCGGACTTCGTCATCCCGACCGATTGTTCGCAGGGCGAAACAAGAGCTTCGGTCCGCCGCATCCTCGCTTGCCTCGCGCCGCGCGCCGATTCATAGAAGTCGGATGCGCGAGATCGTCTTCGACACCGAGACCACCGGCCTCAGCCCGCAGGGCGGCGACCGGATCGTCGAGATCGGCTGCGTCGAGATGTTCAACCGCTGCGAGACCGGGCGCACCTTCCACTCTTATTTCAACCCCGGCCGGCCGATGCCGACCGAGGCTGAGAACGTCCACGGCCTGTCCGACCGCTTCCTCTCCGACAAGCCGGCTTTCGCCGACGTCTGCGAGGAGTTGCTGACCTTCATCGGCGAGGCGCCGATGATCGCCCACAACGCCGCCTTCGATTTCAGCTTCGTCAACCACGAGCTGGGCCAATGCGGCCGGCCGGCCGTCGACAATTCGCGCATGGTCTGCACGCTCGTCCTCGCCCGCCAGAAATTCCCGGGCGCCAAGCACAGCCTGGATGCGCTCTGCACCCGTTTCGGCGTCGACCGCTCGCAGCGGGTCAAGCATGGCGCGCTCCTCGACGCGCAATTGCTCGCCCAGGTCTATGTCGAGCTCACCGGCGGCCGCCAGATCGGGCTCGGCCTGGTCGCCGGGCTGATCGAGGGCGGGATCGTCCCCTCGCAGGCCGCCGCGGCGCGCCTTTCCCCGCTCGCGGCCGCGGTCCGCCCGGCCCGGCCGCATGCCGCCAGCGCCGAGGAGCTGGCACGGCACGCCGCCTTCCTGGCGAAGATCAAGGACCCGATCTGGAACCGGCTCTGAAGGGAATTCAGACTCGGTTGACCAAAAGCTCCGGCGCGCCCACATGCGCGCCGTGAGGCATTGGAGACGATGATGGACATAAGGGTCTCCGGTCATCAGATCGATACCGGCGAGGCGCTCAGGCAGCAGGTGGACGAACGGCTCCGCGCCCTCGCCGACAAATATTTCTCCCGCGCCATCTCCGCCCAGGTCACCTTCGGCAAGGGCCCCTATGACCACAGCTTCACCTGCGACATCGTCGCGCACGTGCCCCAGGGCGTGGTGCTGAAAGGCTCGGCGGGCGCGGCGGTGGCGCCGGCGGCGTTCGAGCAGGCCGCCGACCGGATCGAGACGCAGCTCAGGCGCTACAAAAGACGGCTCAAGGACCGCCACGCCCAGTCCGTCCACTCCGAAGCGCTCGCCGAAGCGGCGGCGGAGGCCGGCTATACGGTGTTCGCGCCGCCCCCCGAGCCCGAGGAGCCGGTCGACTATCCGCCGGTGATCGCCGAAACCAGGGTCGACATTCCCACCGCCTCGGTGTCGGACGCGGTGATGCTGCTCGATCTTCGCAACACCAACGCCTTGATGTTCCGCAACAGCGGCAGCGGCGCCTTCAACATGGTCTACCGGCGGGGCGACGGCACGATCGGCTGGGTCGAGCCCGAGCGGAGCGCGCCCTAACGGCCCGATTTGCGTCAATCCCATCCATCCACGGCTGCAGCCGTTTCTTATCCGGTGCACTGATGAGCGATCTTTCGGACATATTGAGCGACAAGGCGGTGGACGCCGATCTCGTCACCGGCAACAAGAAGGGGCTGTTCCAGCAGCTCGCCGCGGCGTCGGCGCGGCTCACCGGCCTTCCCGCCAAGACCATCGTCGCCAGCCTCGCCGCGCGCGAGAAGATCGGCTCGACCGGCTTCGGCGGCGGCGCCGCCATCCCGCACGGCAAGATCGAGGGGCTGCCCGCGGTATTCGGCTATTTCGCGCGGCTCGAGACGCCGGTCGATTTCCAGTCGATCGACGGCCTGCCGGTGGATCTGGTCTTCCTGCTTTTGTCGCCGCCCGATGCGGGGGCGGACCATCTCAAGGCGCTGGCGCGGGTCAGCCGCGTCTTCCGCGACCCGCAACTGGTCGCCAAATTGCGCGGCGCGCGCTCCAGGGACGCGCTCTACGCCTTGCTTGCCGGCGGGGAAGCGCGGGATGCCGCCTGAACCCCGCGCCGAGGGCGAGGCGCCGTTCGCCGCCGGTCAAGCGGCTCACTTCCGCGCGCTCGAATCGCTGTATCGCGCCGCGGCGATCAACGCCTTGTTCGAGTCGGAGATCGAGATCGCCGAGCCCGGCCTGGCGCGGATCCGCTTCGAGGTCGGTCCGGCCAGCCACCACGCGGCGGGCGCGGCGCATGGCACGCTCTACTTCAAGATGATGGACGATGCCGCTTTCTACGCCTGCAATTCGATGGTCAGCGACCGTTTCCTGCTGACCACCGCCTTCAACCTGGTCTTCACCCGGCCGCTCAAGGCCGGCCCGGTGATCGCCGAGGGCCGCTGGGTCAGCGGCAAGCGGCGGGTGTTCGTCGGCGAGGCGCGCTTGCTCCTGCCCGACGGCGAGGAGGCGGCGCGCGGCACCGGCACGTTCATGCGCTCGCACATCCCCTTGTCCAGCCTCGACGGCTATCGTTCGGCGTGAGCGGACGGCTGGCGAGCTCGGTTTTGGTCTCGGCCCTGATCAGGCGCGCCCAGGACGAAGGCGGCTTCGGCGCGGTCCTCGCCAGGGGGGATTCCACCGCCGGCGCGATCGCCGTCGTCCTGGCCGAACGCGGAATCCGGGCCCGCTTCCTCGAGCGCCTGCTTCAGCCGGACGGGAGCTACGCCTGGGAGGCGTCCGCGCGGCCGCTGGAGAGCGACGCGGATTTCCAGGCCCTGCTCGACCGGCGCCGCAAATATGATCCCGATCTGTGGATCCTGGAGCTGGACGTCGCGTCCGCCGAACGCTTCGCCGCTGAAATGAACGAGGCTGGTTGACCCCGCCCGGGCCCGCTCGCCATGTCGGGGGCGAGGGCAAGGGGGATCTGGATGCGAGGCGGATATTTTCTGGGGCTTTGCGCCGCATTGTTCCTCGCCGCGCCGGCGCTCGCCGCCCAGGCCCCGGCGGGTCCGGCCGCCGCCAACCCAGTACCCGACGAGGTTCCGGCCGCCGCTCCCGCCCCACGCGAGGCCCGTTCGCTCGCCGATCTGGTCGCGGACCATGAAGGCAGCGAGACCGCCGACGCGGAGGCCGAATGCCTGGCGCGCGCCGTCTATTGGGAATCGCGCGGCGAGCCGCTTTCCGGCCAGCTCGCCGTCGCCGAAGTGATCATCAATCGCGCCCGTTCAGGGAGGTTCGCGCCGACCCTGTGCGGGGTCGTCCGCCAGCCCAGCCAATTCTCCTTCGTCCGCCGAGGCGCCATCCCGCAGCCGCCGTCAAGCTCGCGCGACTGGCACATCGCCGTCGCCATCGCCCGCATCGCGACCGATCGGCTCGCCGAGGGAGGCGCCCCGAGCGCGCTCTTCTTCCACGCCCGCCGGATCAATCCGCGCTGGCGGCTGACCAGGGTGGCGACGGTGGGGAACCACGTTTTCTACCGCTGACGTTCCGGCGAGCACTTTTGGCGTTATTATATTTCCCGTACCCACCCTCGCGCCGAGCATTGGTATACCGATCTCCGGCGGGCTGGCGAGCCGCTCTACTCAGGCGGTAACTCGGCCGGTTGGATTCCAGCCGTAATCATCCCCTTTATCCCTTCGACGATGAGATATTTTGCAACCTCGGAAGCGGTGCTTCCGAAAAGCCCCATCTTGGCTAGCATTTCGAGTCGCCGGTGCGCCTGCGCAGGGATTCGCGGCGTCACCTTCACGGCCCGAGTCGGGTTTGGTTCGCGCCCCATGCGCTTCCTATAGCACCCAATTGGCGTCTTGTTAGCGCCTAATTGGGCACCATTTTGCTCTTGAAAGTCCCGAGCTGGACGCATAGTGTGCGATCAGGCGACGGCTCTCGAATCCGGCGCACACCGACACAGCCGGTGTTTTGAGGGGATGAGGACATGAGCGCCATAAATAGAGGCGAGACTCTATTCATTCCAGTTGAGGTTACTGCCGGCCCCTTCCCCCGAGAATGTCTGGTAACTTTCGAGACTATGGAAGGCCCTGTCTCTGGGTTCATTAATGAGGGGCAAGTAATTTTGCGCGATGGCGTTCGCTTCATTGCGGCAAGGGTATTGGATGTAGAGTCGGATAGAATCTCCATCCGTCTCCACGGCTCGTTCTTTACAACGACCGGATTGGCGCATATTTCGCACGGAGCCTCATTTCAAAGAGCTGCCTGATAGATGATCCTTTCCCAAGTCGAGCTTCGGAAGGCCGTTGCCGACGGGGAGATAGCATTTTCTCCGATCCTTGAAGAACGCCAGTGGGGCGAGGCCTCCGTGGATCTTAGGCTCAGCTTTCAGTTCACCAAATTTAGAGATGCCCCCAACATAACCGTTTCGGTCGCGGAGGGGCTAGGACCGCTCGCGAATCTCGGCTTGTGGGATACCAAGACTTTGAGTGAAAAGGACGAATTCGGGGAGCGCGAGACGTTCGAATTGAAGCCAGGCGAGTTCGTCCTCGCCTTGACCCATGAATCGATCACTGTGCCGAGAAACATGATCGCCCTCGTTGAGGGGCGCAGCACCTATGCTCGCATGGGCCTTAGCATGCACCAGACCGCGCCGTGGATTCAGCCGGGGTGGGAGGGGCCGATTGTCTTGGAAATCGCGAACCACGGCAAATTTACGATGAAGCTCACTCCGCTGATCGACAAGCCATGCCAAGTCACCTTCTTCCAACTTACGAGCAGCCTCCCAGACGACCTCGCATATGGGTCGCGACCGGGCGATAGCTACCAGCATCAAGATCACCCACTCGTCCATAAGCCGGTGAAGGGCTAATCGCGCCCTTAGGGCTGCTTAGGGCCGCTCAGCGCCTTGGGTTTCGGGTTGACGCGCTTGCGCACCTCTTTGATGTGGGGCTCGACTGGCAGCGCTTCCGGAAGCGTCCCCTTGCTCCGCCGTATCGTTTCCCGGACCTCTTTGCCGACGCTCTCATGCTTGTGGATTGCGGCCCGCTCTCCTCGCACCCGTTCCCGGGTGATAACGTTGTCAGCCAACTCCATCCGGAACGTGTTGGCCGCCAGCTCGAGGTTGCCCGCATAGTCGAAGAGATTGTCGCCGGGTTTGAGACCCTTCGCTTCCAGCACGGCCCGGCGGGGCATGTCGTACATCCCCCGATACCCCGCATCGTGGAATATCGCCTGCATGTGATTGCGCACCCCGGCCTCCTTGGCGCTGCCGCTCAGGCGCTTGAAAGCTTCAGTTGCCTTGTCTCGAAGCTCGCACCTCTCCGCGTCCTTGGCGAGCTGGTCGCTTTCCTCCATGCGGCGCGTCTGGATCGCGAAATAGCTCTGGGCCGCCGCGATTTCTGGCTTGCTCGGCTCCCCGTTCATCGCGATGAGATAGCAAGCGGCGCGGTCGAGGAAGTGATCGCGCGCCTCACGCATGGCGCCCTTTCCGACTCCCATCATAGTCTTGGTTTCAAGGATATGATGGGACGGGTCTTCCCCACTCGCTTCGAGCGAGGCCTCCGCTCTCTTGATAACGTTTTCAAAATTTTCCCATGCGGCGTATCCGAGAATCCCAACGATTTCTCGCGATGTCCAGTAGTCAACTCCCTTAGGAGTCTGCCTTTTTACCGCCTCTAGCTCCTGCATGGTGTTCCGATAAGCGGCGGTGCGTGTAACGTCCCTTGCCATCCACTCTCTCCTCGACTATCCCATCACATACATCTGTCCCACATGGGAGTCGAGCGATGATTGATCGAGCTTCTATTGAGCTTCGCTATCGGAAGAAGCAGGCCGAAATCGCGAGCCTGGAAGAGCGGCTGCGCGCGGCCAAGGCCTATCTGACCGCTCTGAATGATATTTTGAAAATGGACAGTGCCTTGGAGGAGGCCGAGGCCAGCGAGGCCAAGCTTAGGCCCGGCAGCGCCGTGGCTCAGGCAAGGAACATTATCGAGGAGCGCGGCGGTCCCGTTCATATCGACGAGCTTCTCCGCGCGATGGGCAAAGAGGTGACGAGAGATTCCAAAGCGTCCCTCGCAGGCTCTCTCGCCGCATATGTGCGGCGCGATGAGATCTTCAGTCGGCCCGCACCAAATACTTATGGGCTTATCGAACTAGGTCACAGCACTGTCGTGGGGGAGGATGCAGAGCCGCCGGAAGATTTTGGGAAGAGCCCAGTTCCGGCCCCGGCCCCGGCTCAGGCAGTGGGCCTCCACTCATCCTATGATATCGATGATGACGTGCCCTTCTGACGGAAAAGGCCCGGCAACCGAAGCTGCCGGACCTTAATGTGGGGGTGGGTCGGTCCGGGTGCAGGCGCCGCACTTTTATTCGTTCCCGTTTCATTCTAGTCTCGCGGCCATGGCTTCGCTGCCCGAGTCGCCGCAACCCGATTGCTTGGCCGACGCGCCGCTGATCGCGCAGGAGGTGGCGCGCGGAGTCACCAGATTGTTCTTCCGCGGCGACATGTTCGCTCTGTGCGAAGTGCCCCTGCCCAACGGCCGGCGCGCCGACATGGTGGCGATCGACGCCCGCGGCCAGCTCATCATCGTCGAGATCAAGGTGTCGCGCGCGGACCTGTTCGGCGACCGGAAATGGGTCGACTATCTCGATTATTGCGACCTTTTCTACTGGGCGGTGCCGGCCGGCTTCGGCCTCGAGCCGTTCGAGCAAGACGGCTTCGGCCTGGGCTGCGCCGGGCTGATCGTCGCCGACCGCTACGATGCCGAGGTGGTCCGGGAGGCGCCCTGCCGCACGCTCGCCGCCGCCCGCCGCAAGGCCGAGACCCTGCGCTTCGCCCGCCGCGCCGCCCGCCGCCTCGCCGGCGACCTCGATCCGGGGCTGGCGGGGCTCGATTAGTTCCTGGGCGGGCCCGAGACGGCCGGGGGGCGGGGGGTGCGGACCTGCTGGAGCTCGCGCAGAATGACGGCCGCGCGCGGATCCTGGCGGGCATAATCGATCGCCGAATTGCCCGACATATTGTCGGTCTGGTTGGGATCGGCGCGCCGCGAGAGGAGCAGGCGCACCATCTCCAGGTCGCGCCGCTGCACCGCGAGGATGAGCGGCGTCTCGCCGCCCGAATTGCCGAGATTGGGGTTGGCGCCCCGCGCCAGCAGCAACCGGGCGCCGTCTTGCCAGCCCAATTGGGCGGCAAGGACCAGCGGCGTGGCGCCGTCATTGGCCGCCGCGTCGGGCCGGGCGCCGCGGGCGAGCATATAGTTGAGCCAGCCCGAATCGCGGCCGCGCACGAGGATGTGGAGCGCGGTCTCGCCGCTGCCCGGGTCGCGATAATTGACCGCGGTCGAGCTCGGATTGGAGAGGATCCGCTGGGCGACGTTGCCGTCGCGTTCCCGCACCGCCTTCAGGAAGGTGAAACCCTCCGAGTAGCTCTGCGCGGCGACCGGCACGGCGATCGCCGCCATCAGCGCGCCCAAGAGCAAAATCCTGTTGGTCCTGGCCATCAGCCTCGCATTCCCCGATCCATATGACTTGATCGCAAGCCCTTAGCAAAGCAAGGCTGATGCTGTCATGAACGAAAGCGCCCCGCGCCGTCCCGCGGCCCTGATTTCCCTGCTGCTGGCGGCGCTGCTCGGCGGCTGCGCGCCCGAGCCCGCCGAGGATCCGCCGCTCAAGGGCGCCCCGATGCGCGATTCCTTCGCGCTGACCGACCAGAACGGCCGCCGGGTCAGCGACCGCGATTTCGCCGGCAAATACCGGATCGTCTATTTCGGCTATACCTATTGCCCGGACGTCTGCCCGATCGACATGCGCGTGATCGGCGCCGGCCTGCGCCGGTTCGAGGGCGAGAATCCCGCCCGCGCGGCCAGCGTGCAGCCGATCTTCATCACCATCGACCCCGCGCGCGACACGCCGGCGGCGCTGCGCCAATATGTCGCCGCCTTCCATCCCCGCACGATCGGCCTCACCGGCACGCCCGACGAAATCGCCCAGGCCGCGCGCCACCATCGCGTCTATTATGAGCGCGGCGCGGAAACCTCCCGCGGCTATCTGATGAACCACAGCCGCAATGCGGTGCTCTACGGGCCGGACGGCGCCCCCATCGCGATCATCCCGCACGATCAGGGCCCGGCCGGCGTGGCGGCCGAATTGGGGCGCTGGGTACGATGAGGGAGCGCTTCTGGGAGGAGCCGATCGAGAGCCTCAACCGCGAGGAATGGGAGGCTTTGTGCGACGGCTGCGGCAAATGCTGCCTGCACAAGCTCGAGGACCAGCGGACCGGCGCGCTCTACCCGACCAACGTCGCCTGCCGGCTGCTCGACCGGACCAGCTGCCGCTGCTCCAACTACAAGCTGCGCCGAGTCTTCGTGCCCGATTGCGTGCGGCTCGACGCGGCCAAGATGCGCGAGATCGACTGGCTGCCTTTGACCTGCGCCTATCGGCTGCGCGGCGAAGGCAAGCCCTTGGCCGACTGGCACTATCTGGTGAGCGGCAGCCGCGAGACGGTGCACGAGGCAGGCATGTCGGTGCGCGGCTGGACGGTTTCGGAGGATGACGCTGGCGATCTGGACCATCATCTCATCGACCGCATCCTCTGATCTCCTCATCGGGGAGACGCCGGTCCGGCTCAAGGTGTCGCCGCGCGCGCGGCGGATGCGGCTCAGCGTCGATCCGCGCACCCGTTCGGTGCTGCTGACGGTGCCGCGCCGGACCTCGCAGCGCCGGGCGCTGGCCTGGGCGGGCGACCACCGCGCCTGGATCGAGGCGGCGCTGGCCGACATTCCCGCGCCGGTCGCCTTCGCGCCGGGCGCATCGGTGCCGCTCCACGGCGAGCCCCATCCGATCGACTGGGATCCGGCGCGGCCGCGGCGGATCGCGCGCAAAGAGGGCCGGCTGGTCGCGGGCGGCCCTCTCGACGGGCTGGAGCGGCGGGTTCTGCGCTGGCTGAAGGCGCAGGCGCTCGATCTGCTCGGGCGCGAGACCGCGGAGTTCGCCGCCAAGGCGGGCGTCACGGTGGCGCGGGTCGGCATCGGCGATCCATTGTCGCGCTGGGGAAGCTGCTCGAGCGGCGGCGCGATCCGCTACAGCTGGCGCCTGATCCTGGCGCCAGATTACGTCCGCCGCGCCACCGTCGCGCACGAGGTCGCGCACCGCGTCCACCTCAATCACGGCCCGGAATTCCACGCGTTCGTCGCGGAGCTGCTCGGCGCCGATCCGAAACCGGCGCGCGCCTGGCTGAAGCGCGAAGGCGCCGCCCTTCACCGCATCGGCCCGCGCTGAGCTTCGCCTCCGGGTCAGGCGGCGTAGGTGTCCCCCCGCCGATCCTCACGGCGGCGGTCGCGGCGGTCGCCGTCGCGCTCGGCCTCGAGCCCTTCCTCCTCGGGCGCGATCGCCTCATCGGGTCCGCGGCGCGGCCCGGGATCGTCTTCGGGCGGCGGCGCGCGCTCGACCGGATTGCCGTCCTCATCGACGAGCGGCGCGTCTTCGGGCGGGGCGAGGAAGAGCTGGTTGTCGCCCTCGTCGACCTGCCATTCGGGGCCAGTGACGTCGGTGGCGAATTGCTCGACCGGGCGGTTGGCGACCGCGCGGGCCATATAATCGTGGAAGGCGCCGGCCGGGGCGCGGCCGCCGGAGAGTCCGGGCAGAGCGCGATTGTCGTCGCGGCCCATCCACACGCCCGTGGTGATTCCGCTCGAGAAGCCGATGAACCAGCCGTCCTTGTTCGAGGTGGTCGTCCCGGTCTTGCCCGCGGTCGGCCGGCCGAGCTGGGCGGCGCGCCCGGTGCCATGTTCGACCACGCCCTGCAGCAATTCGGTCATCTGCGCCGCGATCCATGGCGCGACCAGGGTCCGCGCCTCGTCCGGCGGGTGCTGGTAGAGGATGGTGTTGTCGGTGGTGGTCACCCGGCGGATTCCGTAGGGCGTCACCGCGACGCCGCCGCGGCCGACCGAGGCATAGGCCCGGGTCATGTCGATGAGGCGCACCTCGGACGAGCCCAAAGCCATGCTCGGATTGGTGTCGATCCTGGTGGTGATGCCGAAGCGCTGCGCCATGTCGGCGACGGCGCGAGTCCCGACCTGCTGGGCGAGGCGGACCGCGACCGTGTTCACCGAATAAGCGAAGGCGATGCGCAGGGGAATCGGCCCGGCATGGCGGCCATTGTCGTTGCGCGGCGTCCAGCCGTTGATCGTGATCCGCTCGTCCTGCACGATCGTCTCGGGCCGGTAGCCCGCCTCCAGGGCGGCCAGATAGACGAACAATTTGAACGAGGAGCCCGGCTGGCGGTTGGCCTGGGTGGCGCGGTTGTAATTGGAGCCGACATAGTCTCGCCCGCCGACCATCGCCCTGACCGCGCCGTCGCGGTCGAGGCTGATCAAAGCGCCCTGCGCGCCGCGCGGCGCGTTGGCGTTGATCGCGGCGTCGGCGGCGCGCTGCATGTTGGGGTCGATCGTCGTCCATACGTCGAGCGGCGCCCTGGTCTCGTCGATCAAAGTGTCGAGCTGGGGCAGCACCCAATCGATGAAGTAGCGGCTGCTGTTCTGCCTCTGGGTAGGGCGGGCGAGCCCGATCGAATCGAGATTGGCGGCGTCGGCCTCGGCCTGGGTGATCGCGCCATTCTCGACCATCAGCTCGAGCGCGACCCGGCCGCGGTCGCGCGCCGCCGCGAGGTCGGCGGTCGGCGAATAATTGGACGGCGCCTTGACCAGGCCGGCGATGATCGCCGCCTCGCCGACGCTCAAGGTCGCCGCGCTGTGCCCGAAGAAGCGGCGCGCGGCGGCGTCGATACCGTAGGCGCCGCCGCCGAAATAGACGCGGTTGAGATAGAGTTCGAGGATCTGATCCTTGGAGAAACGCCATTCGAGCGCCAGCGCCAGGACCCCCTCGCGGAGCTTGCGGGCGAAGGTGCGGTCGTTGTTCAGGAAGATGTTGCGGGCGAGCTGCTGGGTGATGGTCGATCCGCCCTGGCTCCAGCGCCCCTCCTGGAAGCGCACGCCGACGGCGCGGAACAGCCCGATCGGATCGACGCCGGGATGCGAGCGGAAGCGCCGGTCCTCGACCGCGACGATCGCCTCGCGCATCACCGGCGGGATCCGCTCATAGGTTATCCACTCGCCGAAGCTCGGGCCCATGGTGTGGATGATCTGGCCGTTGGCGGCGCGCACGCGGATCATCTGACCGAGATCGCCGCGGCGGACGAGCTCGGCATAAGAGGGCAATTGGCTGACCGCGACCGAGACGGCGATGCCGAGCGCGACCAGCGAGATCACCGTCAGATAGGCCAGAACCTTGACGCCGGTGCCGAGGATACGCCGGAAGCGCGATCGCGGAGGCGAGGAGGGGTCGTCGGCGGCGGTGGCCATGGCGGGGCTAGGGATAGAGTCGGCGAGTCACGGCGGCAAGCAGAAGCGCGAACCGCATGAACGCGAGCTTACCCAGCGCCGCCCTTGTCGCCGGCGCGCTCCTCGAAATCGAGGGCGGCCGAGTTGATGCAGTAGCGCAGGCCCTCCGGACCCGGGCCGTCGGGGAAGACGTGGCCGAGATGGCCGCCGCATCGGGCGCAGCGCACTTCGGTGCGGCGCATGCCGAGGCTGACATCGTCGTGCAGCGTGACATGGTCCTTCGCCGCCGGGCCGGTGAAGCTCGGCCAGCCGCTGCCGCTCTCGAATTTGGTGCCGCTGTCGAACAATTGGTTGCCGCAGGCCGCGCAGCGATAGGCGCCCGACGCATGATTGTCGTAGAGCACGCCGGTGAAGGCGCGCTCGGTGCCGCCCTCGCGCAGCACATGATATTGCTCGGGGGAAAGGCGCTTGCGCCATTCGGCGTCGGGAAGGTCCAACTTGTCCATGCGCGAAGATGTGGGGCCGGGCCCCGGCCCGGTCAATGGAAAGTCGTCTGGCGCGACTTTCGCCCTTCATGCTAGAGCGGCGGCGAGGGGGAACGCATGTCCGAAGTCGCCCGCCTGAAGCCCCGCGAGGCCGATGCCCAGGAGGAGCTGAGCCTGCCCGGCTGGGTCTATCACGATCCTGAATATTTCCGGGTCGAGATGGCGCGGCTGATCCGGCCCGCCTGGCAGATCGTCTGCCACGCCAACGACATCGCCAAGCCCGGCGAATGGCGGACGCTGGAGATATTGAGCGAGAGCATCCTGGTGATCCGGGGGGATGACGGCGCCCCGCGCGCTTTCGCCAATGTCTGCCGCCACCGCGGCTCGCGGCTGGTCGACGGCGAGGCGGGCTGCGCGAGACGGCTGACCTGCCCCTATCACGCCTGGACCTATGCCTGCGACGGCCGCCTCGTCGGCGTCCCTGGGCGCGAGGATTATCCGGGCCTCGACCCCGCCGCGCTCGGCCTCGTTCCCGTGGAGCTCGAAAACTGGCGCGGCTTCCTGTTCGTCCGGCTCGAAGCCGGCGGCCCGAGCGTCGCCGAGATGATGGCGGCCTATGATTCCGAAGCCGCGCCGCACCGCCTCGAGGAGCTGGAGGCGATCGGCCGGATCACGATGCGGCCGCGCGAGGTCAACTGGAAGAACGTCGCCGACAATTATTCGGACGGGCTGCACATCAAGGTCGCCCATCCCGGCCTCACCCGCCTGTTCGGCGGCGACTACCGGATCGAGGCGGGGCCGCATGTCGACCGCATGTCGGGCGAATTGGTCGAGCGCCCCTCCGCCGACCTCTCCGAGCGCGCCTATCAGGCGCTGCTGCCGCCCGAAGCGGGCCGGACCTGGCTCTATTACAAGCTCTGGCCGAACGTCGCGATCGACATCTATCCCGACCAGGTGGATTTCATGCATTTCGTCCCCGTCGGCCCGACGCGGACGATGATCCGCGAAATCAGCTACGCCCTGCCGGGCGCCGGCCGCTCGATGAAGGCGGCGCGCTACCTGAACTGGCGGATCAACCGCCGCGTGAACGAGGAGGACACGGCGCTGATCCGCCGCGTCCAGCAAGGCATGGCGTCGGCGCTCTACAGGCCGGGGCCGCTCGGGCGGAGCGAGGTCTGCCTCAGGAGCTTCGCGCGCAAGCTCAGGCGGCTGATTCCGGAGACGCGGCTGGAGAGCCCGCCGCCGCCGGGGTGGAGCGGTTTCTTGCCCAGCGCATGAGCAGATAGACCGGGATCGCCGCGGCGGTCATGCCGAGGCTCCACAGGCTGGCCTCGATCCCGGCGCCGTAGAACGCCCAGGCGGAATAAGCGAAGGCCGCGACCGCGACCGCGACGAAACCGGCGGACGCCGCGATCCTGCCCTCGCGCGCCAGCTTGAGGCCTGCCAGCACGCAGGCGAGGTAGAAGATGATCGACACCGATGTCGTCACCAGCACCATGAACTGGAACAGATCGGCGAGCCCGCGCGAATAATTGGCGAGCACCACCAGGCTGGCGAGGCCGGTCGAAATGATGTGGATCCGGTAAGGCACTTCGTTGCGGTTGAGCCGGGCGATCCAGGCGGGCAGCAGGCCCTGCCGCGCCAGGGCCAGGGGCATTTCGGCCTGCACCAGGACGAAGCCGTTGATCGCCCCGAGCGCGGCGATCGTGACGAAGACGGCCGCGACCGGGCCCAGCGCCGGATCGACCAGGGTGGCGAAAAAGGTCGCGAAGGGCGAGTTCGACGCCTCCAACTCCGCCGCCGGCAGCATCAGGGTCACCGCCGAGCAGGCGAAAAGATAAATGATTCCGGCGATCAGCACGCCGATCAGGGTCGCGCGCGGGACGGTGCGCTCCGGATTCTCGGCTCGGTCTCCCGCCGCCATCGCACATTCGAAGCCCAACATGGCGAACAAGGTGAAGGTCGCCGCGGTGCCGACGCTTGCTGCGCTGATCGGCACGGACTCATAAGCGGCCACCGTCGCCGATCCGCTGCCGACGAGCCACAATGCGATCAGGACGACGCCCGCCAACGGTATCAATTTGAGAAGCGTGGTGACGACCTGCACTCCGCCCGCCCTCCTGACCCCGAGGCAATTTACCAGGGTGAGCAGCCAGAGCACGCTTATCGCGGCAGCGGCCGGGACGCCCGGTGCCGCGAGGCCGGGCCAGACGATCGAGAAATTGCTGACGGCGGCGATGGAGATCGCCGCGTTGGAGACCCAGACGGATATCCAGTAGCTCCAGGCGACGACGAAGCCGGCGCCCGGCCCGAACGCGGCGGCCGGATAGGAGAAGGGCGCGCAGCTGCCCGCGCGCCCGCGCGCCAGCCTGATCAGGACGGCGACCACGCAGAGCGAGCCGGCGATGGTGACCAGCCAGCCATAGACCGAGTTCCAGCCGAGCGGCGCGAGGCTCACGGGAAGCTGGAACACGCCGGAGCCGATCATGCTGCCAACGACGAGCGCGATGCACATGACGAAGCCGAGCTTGCGCTTCGGCTGCAGGTTCGCGTCGCTCGGGGCCCCCGCCATCGGCCGGTGATGCCCTCATCATGGCGGATTGTAAAATGGTGCGGTCGAGAAGACTCGAACTTCCACGGCCTTTCGGCCACAGCGACCTCAACGCTGCGCGTCTACCAGTTCCGCCACGACCGCACGTGATGTCCCGGAGCAAGCCGCCCCGGTGGTAGGAGCGGGGCCTCTAGCAGCGCTTCCGGCGCGCTTCAATACAGGAACATCGGCATGCCCTCGACCCGCATCAGCCGGGCGCGATAGGCCGCCTTGTCGTAGAGCGCGCTGACGTCGACCGACTTCTTGCCGTGGAGCAATGTGTCGATCGGAACATGGCTGTAATTGCCGTCGGAGAGCGTCACCATCCGCGCTTTCTCGCCACGTTCGAGCAATTGCACGGCGAGGCCGCCGAAAGCGAAGCCGACCATCCGGTCCATCGCGTCGGGCTCGCCCGAGCGCATCAGATAGGCGAGCTCCTGGATGACGACGCCGTCGCCGAGCCGGCGGGCGATCGCCCGGCCGAGCCGGTGGCCGACGCCGCCTTCCGGGCGCTCGATCGCCGGCTTGGCGATGCCGCCGTCGCCGCCGGCCGCGCCCTCGCCGACGATCGTCGCGCCTTCGGAGATCACGCACATCGCATAATGGGCCGGATTGCTGGCCTTGTCCTCGGCGAGCAAAGGCAGCAGCACGTCGAGATCGGCCGGCACCTCGGCGATCACGGTGCGGTCGACCTGGGCGAGGAAGCCGGCGAGCAAGGCGGTCTCGCCGCTCCTGCGCCCGAACAATTCGACGATACCGATCCGCTCGTGGCTCTCGACGGTGGTCCTGAGCGCGTTGATCGCCTCGACCGAACGGCTGACCGCGGTCGAGAAGCCGATGCAATAATCGGTGCCGTAGACGTCGTTGTCCATCGTCTTGGGGACCGAGATCACGGTCACGCCTTGCTCCGCGAGATGGGCGGAGAAGCGCAAGGTGCCGTCGCCGCCGAGCGTGATCATCGCGTCGATGCCGAGCGCGCCGAGCACCTCGAGCACGCGGCCGGTCAAATCGCCTTGCTTTTCGGTCCGCGGGTCGCGCCGCGAGGTATGAAGGATGGTCCCGCCCGCCCGGTCGATCCCGCGCACGCCTTCGCGGGTGAGCGGCAGGCTATGCGCGGCGACGCTGGCGGGATCGGCTGGGTCCATCCCCATCACTCCCTCCCAGCCGCGCCGGAACCCGGTCACCTCCCAGCCGAGATCGTCCGCCGACAGCACCACCGAACGGATGCAGGCGTTCAAGCCCGGTACGTCGCCTCCTCCCGTCAGTATTCCGATCCGCATGAGGATTGTCTATCGGCGGCGGCGATGGACCACAACCGGGCAGGCTTGATCGCGGAAGGCGGGCGCATATTGCGCCTCGCCTGGCCGATCATGCTGACCAGCCTCAACTGGACGCTGATGCACATGATCGACGTCGCCGTGGTCGGCCGTTACGGCACCGCGGAGCTGGCGGCGCTCGGCGCGAGCCGGATCCTCACCTTCATCTCGGTCGTGATCGGCTTTGCCGGGCTGACCGGCGTGCTCGTCCATGCCGCGCGCGCCGACGGCGGCGGGCGGCTGAAGGAGACGGGCGACATCCTGCGCTCCGGCCTCGTGCTCGGGCTGCTCGGCGGGCTGGCGATGACCGGCATCCTGGGCCTCCTGGCATTCGAGCTGCTCTCTTTGGCTGAGGTCGAGCCCGGCCTGCGCGCGCCGGGCGCGGCGGTGGTCCGGGCGATGGCGCTCGCTTTCCCCTTTCAGTTCCTGATCGCCGCCTCGTCCTATTTCCTCGAGGGGATCAGCCGCCCGCGCCGGGTGATGACGGTCAACCTCGCGATGCTGCCGGTCAACGCCTTGCTGGCCTGGGCCTGGGTCGGCGGCCATCTCGGCCTGCCGGCGATGGGCGCGGTCGGCGCCGCTTATGCGACCGCGGCGACCTCGGCGCTCGGCGCGGCCTTCATGCTGGCGCTGATCTGGCTGCTGCCGCGCGCGGGCGAGCGCGGTGTGCGCGACTGGACGGCTGCGGCGCTGCGGCGCGCGCTGGCCGGGGTTCCGCGCCTCGCCTGGTTCGGCCTGATGCCGGCGATCGGCGCCTGCCTCGAGCTCGCCGGCTTTTCCTGGCTGATGGTGCTTTCCACCCAATTGGGCCACGCCGCCACCGGCGCCTTCCAGGCGATGCTCTCGATCCACAATATCGCTTTCGCCCTTTCAATGGGCTTCGGCTCGGCCGCGGGCGTCAGGGTCGGCAATGCCGTCGGCGCTGGCGAGCCGGGCGAGGCCTGGCCGAGAGCGATGATCGCCGCCGCGCTCGCCGCGATCATCCTCGGGCTCGGCTCGCTGCTGCTCGTGTTCGGCGCATCTTCGCTGGTCTGGCCTTTTTCGGACGATCCGGCGGTGCTGTCGCTGGCGGCGGCAATGCTCGGCGTGATGGGCGCCTTCCTGGTCTTCGACGGCCTGCAATATGTGTTCGCCGCCGCCTTGCGCTCGCTCGGCGAGCAGGTCTGGGCGAGCCTCAACGGCATTATCGGCTTCTTCCTCGTTACCGGCGGCCTGGGTTGGCTGCTGGTGCGGGGCGGCTGGGGCCCCGACGGGCTCGCTTATGCGGCCGGCATCGGCATGCTGGTCGCCTTCTTGCTCCAGTTCGGCCGGTTCGCCCGGGTGCTCAGGAGCCGAAGCGCAGGGTGAGGTTGCGGGTGCCGCGGGGCACGCCGCGCTCGGCGCTGTCGAAGCGGATTCGCCCGCGCGGCCCGATCTCCGGTGCCGGCGGCGCGATCTGCCAGCTGTGCACGACCCGGTCCTGCGCGTCGCGCAGCTCGGCCTGAATCTGCGGGATGGGCTGGACCTCGTCGCTGCGGTTGACGATCTCGCCGCGCAGGGTGAGCATGTCCTGGCCGCTCTCCAGCCGGGTCGGCTCGGCGCGGCCGGTAATGGTGAGCGCGCTCGAGCTCCCGACCGGCAGCCGCACGATGCGCTGGATGGGTTCCGGCAGGCCGAACACCAGAAGCGCCACTACAGCGCCCACCATCAGCAGGCCGGCGACGATCGCGACGATGGTCCACAGCCGCGCCCGGTTGCGCCGCGGCCGATAATGGCGGGGCTCCTCCTCGGCGGCCGGCTCGGGCGGAATCCAGGAGGGCGGCGGTGCCGGCCCCTCGCGCGGCGCCGGCGCGGCGGCGGTCTCCACGGCTGGGGCGGGCGCGGCGGTCCTGAGGTCGAGCGGGGCTGCGTCCTGCACCCAGGAGAAGCGGCAGGCGGCGCAGCGGACCTTCCTGCCGGTCGGGCCGATCGCGCTGTCCGGCACCACGTAGCGGGTCTTGCAGGACGGGCAGGACAGGATCATCGGCGGCACGCATTTCCAAAAAACGGTCCCCGCGACTCTAAGCACGCCCCAGTCGGGCGATGCAAGCCGTCGCCGGCCGGCCAAACAAGGCGAGACGCTTGAAGCGGACGCCGCCGCCATGCCATGGCGTAGTCGTGGGTTTTGACCGGGGAGGCGGGCGCTGAACGCGAGCGGTTCGATCGTCCAGTTCGAAAATGTCGGGCTGCGCTACGGCACCGGCGCCGAGACGCTGTCCGATCTCGCCTTTTCGCTGAAGGAAGGCGGCTTTTACTTCCTGACCGGGCCGTCGGGCGCCGGCAAGACGTCATTGCTCAAATTGCTCTATCTTGCGCTACGCCCGAGCCGCGGCCTCATTCGCCTGTTCGGCGAGGACATCGTCACCATGCCCCGCGCGCGCCTGCCGGGCTTCCGCCGGAGGATCGGCGTGGTCTTCCAGGATTTCCGGCTGGTCCCGCACCTTTCCACCTTCGACAACGTCGCGCTGCCGCTCCGCGTCGCCGGCGTCGAGGACCGGGACCTGGAGACTCCGGTCCGCGAGATGCTCGCCTGGGTCGGGCTCGCCGACCGCGCCAGCGCCCGCCCGGCGACCCTGTCGGGCGGCGAGCAGCAGCGCGTCGCCATCGCGCGGGCCGTCATCGGCCGGCCCGAATTGCTGGTCGCGGACGAGCCGACCGGCAACGTCGATCCGGAGATGGCGCACCGCCTGCTGCATCTGTTCGACTCCCTCAACAAGCTCGGCACGACCGTCGTCGTCGCCACCCACGATCTCCACCTCCTCTCGCGGGTGCAGCGCTCGGAGATGCTGCGGCTCGATCGCGGCCAGATCGCGGATCCGACCGGGGCGCTGCGCCATCCGCCCAAGAGGGCCGAGACGTGAAAGGCGGGGTGCGCAAGTTCGGCCGGGCCGAGCGCGGCCTGCTCCCCGAAGGACGCCTCTCCGGCCCGATGCCCTGGGTGATCGCGATCATGATGTTCCTGACCGTGCTCGCGGCCGCCGCCGGCATGGGCCTCGCCAGCGCCGCCACAAGGCTCGACGACCAGATCGGCGGCCGCGTCACCATCCAGATCGTCGAGGCCAATCCGGCGCGGCGCCAGGCGCAGGCGGCCGCCGCCGTCCGGGCGATCGAGAATTTGCCCGGCGTGGTCGCGGTCCGTCCGGTCCCCGAGGAAGAGATCCACCGGCTGCTCGAGCCCTGGCTCGGCACGGGCGGGCTCGAGACCGACATTCCAGTGCCTGCGCTGATCGACGTCGATCTGACCCCCGAGGGCCACCAGGCGCTCGCCAATCTGCGCCGCGTCGTCACCGCCGCCGCGCCCGCCGCCCGGGTCGACGATAACGGCCAGTGGCTGGCGCCTCTGGCCTCCTTGATCGGCGCGCTCAAATGGCTCGCCGCCGGGCTCGTCCTGTTGATGGTGGCGGCGACCGCCGCCACCGTCGTGCTCGCCGCCCGCGCCGCGCTCGACATGCACCGCGCGACGATCGAGGTGCTCCACTTCATGGGCGCGACCGACGTTCAGGTCGCGCGCCTGTTCCAGCGGCGGATCGCGCTCGACGCCTTGTTCGGCGGGCTGGTCGGCTTCATCCTCGCCGCTTTGGTCTTGATCGGCATCGGCCAGCGCGTCCAGGCCTTGGGCTCCGAGCTGCTCGGCTCTGCCAGCGTGCCGGCGCCCGCCTGGGGGATATTGATCGGCCTACCCTTGTTCGGCGTCCTCCTCGCCATGCTGGTCGCGCGGCTCACCATCCTCAGGGCGCTGGGGCGGATGCTGTGATCAGGTGGACCATCCGCATCGCCGCGATCCTCCTCGGGGCCTATCTGGTCGGCTACGGCGCCTTCGCGCTGACCCTGCCCAAGCCCGCCGGAGACGAGCGCACCGACGCGATCGTCGTGCTCACCGGCGGCCCCGGCCGGCTCGAGCGCGGCTTCGAGCGGATGGAGCGCGGGTTCGCCCGGACGATGCTGATCTCGGGCGTGCCTCGCACCGTGCGGCCGCAGGATTATGCCAGCCAATATCGTGTCGACCCCGGCCTGTTTCCGGGCCGGATCGCGCTCGGCCAGGATTCTGTCGACACCCGCAGCAACGCCGAGGAGGTGGCGCGCTGGCTGGCGCGGCGGCGCTACCGCTCGATCCGCCTCGTCACCAGCGACGTCCATATGCGCCGCGCCCGCTACGAGATCGGGCGAAAAGTGGGGCCGGAGATCAGCATCCTCGCCGACGCGGTCGCCACCAGCCCCGATCTGCGCCAGAGCTTCGAGGAGTATAACAAGCTGCTGCTCGGCTGGGCCGCCGGGCTGCTCGGCCTGTAGGGAGAGGGGACCCTGGCCATGGCGGCGCTGCGTTCGCTCCTCTTCGCCCTGGTCTTCTACGGCGGCACCGTGCCGGCGGTGCTGCTCGCATTTCCGATCAGCCTGTTCGGGACCGGGGCGATCCGAGGCTGGGCGCATCTGTGGGTGCGCTTCCACCGCGCCTGCGCGCGCTATTTGCTGGGCATCACCGCCCGGGTGGAGGGCGCGCCGCCGGCGGGCGCCGCGCTCGTGCCGGTCAAGCATCAGTCGATGTTCGAGACGCTGCAGATCATCCTGATTCTCGACCAGCCGGCGATGGTGCTGAAGCGCGAGCTGATCGACATTCCGCTCTGGGGATGGGTGGTGAAGCGCTATGGCGTCATCCCGATCGACCGCAAGGGCGGGGCGGCGGCGCTGAGAAGGATGATGCGCGCGGCCGAGGCGGCGATCGCCGAAGGCCGGCCGATCGTGATCTTCCCGGAGGGGACGCGGGTGCCGCCGGGCGAGCGGCCGCCGCTGAAATCGGGCTTCGCCGGCCTCTATCGGGCGCTGAAGCTGCCGGCGGTGCCGGTGGCGGTCGATGCCGGCCGGCTGTGGCCGCGCGGCCGGCTCGCGAAGACGCCGGGCATGGTCACCATGCGCTTCATGCCGCCGATCCCGCCCGGACTGCCGCGCGGCGAGATCGAGGCCGCGGTCCATGCGGCGATCAACGATCTGGAGCGCGCCGATGCTGCCTGAGCTCGGCCTGATAGAGGGCTTTTTCGGCCGACCCTGGTCGTGGGCCGACCGCGCCGAGGCGGTGCGCTACCTGCGGCCGCACGGTTTCACCTTCTATCTCTACGCGCCCAAGGCCGATCCGTACCTCCGCCGCCGCTGGCAGGAGCCCCATCCCGAGGCGGAGCTGGAGGCGCTCGCCCGGTTCCGCGACATCTGCCGCGCCGAGCAGGTGCGCTTCGGCATCGGCCTCTCCCCGTTCGAGCTCCATCTCGACCCCGGCCGGGGTTGGCGCGACGCGCTCGCTGCCAAGCTTGCCCGGCTCGCCCCCCTCAAGCCCGACGATCTCGCTCTGCTGTTCGACGACATGCGCGGCGACGTCCCCGATCTCGCCGTCCGCCAGGCCGCCATCGTCCATCACGCGGCCGAGCGCAGCGGCGCCGCGCGGATTATCACCTGCCCGACCTATTATTCGGACGATCCCATACTCGACGTCGCCTTCGGCGAGCGCCCGCCTTTCTACCTGGAGCAGCTGGGCCGCCTGCTCGATCCGGCGATCGGCATCTTCTGGACCGGCGCGGAGGTCTGCGCCGGCGAGTTCACGCCGGGCCATCTTGCCCGCGTCGCCGGCCAGCTCGGCCGCAAGCCGATGCTGTGGGACAATTATCCGGTCAATGACGGCGCCCGCATGTCGCAGCATCTGCACCTGCGCGCGTTCACCGGCCGGTCCGCCCAGATCGCCCCGCTGATCGCGGGCCATGGCGTGAATCCCGCCTCGCAGCCCGTGCTGAGCAGGGTGCCGCTGCTGACGCTGGCCGAAAGCTACAAGACGGGCGAGGCCTACGATTATGCCGCGGCTTTCGGGCGCGCCGCGCGGGCGATTCTGGGCGAGGAGCTCGCCGCGCGGGTCGCGAGGGACCTCATCACCCTCCAGGATCGGGGCCTTGATCGGCTCGGCGAGCGGCGCGCGATCCTGCACGCCCGCTACGCCGCCTTCGCCCACCCCGCCGCGCGGGAAATCTGTTCCTGGCTGGAGGGTTACTGGACCGTCACCGACGAACTGGTGCAAACGCAATAATTACGGATTCACAATAATTAGGATGGCTAACGACCGCTTAACCAAGTCACTTTGCTGCCGTGCGGATGCGTCCAGGCGAGCAACTCCTCGCCGCCGGGCCAGGTCCGCAGCCTGAGCGCGTAGCGATCCGCGTCGGGCTCCTTCTCGAACCGCAGCCAGGCGAGCGGCGCGCCCATATCGGCCTTCGCTCCGGCCGCCTCGATATGCTCCGCGACCCGCGCCCGCGCGGCGGCGCCGAAATATTGGAAGGCGACCGAATGCATCACCACGCGCGCCACGCCGGGCTCGGGCGCGACGGCGAGCTTCGCCTCGATCCAGTCGGCGGCGTCGCCCCGGTCGACGCGCGGCCGATGGCGGGCGGCGATGGCGAGCGCTGCCTCGAGCCGCGCGAGGCGCCCGGGCTGGTCCGGCCACAGATAAGCAAGCAGGCGCGCCGCGTCCCGCGGCAGACGGGCCGGGTTGAGGTCGACGCCGACGCGGCCGAGGATCCGCACCGCCGCGCCGGGCGGCGGCGGGCCCTCCCATTCGGGCTGGAGAGCGACCCCCGACTCGCGCGGGCCGGCCTTGAGCCCGCCCAGATCGCAGCGATAGCGGTCGAGCAGCAGGTTGAGGCCGGCGCTCGCGCCCAGTTCGTAGAGCCGGATCCGCAGCCCGAAGCGCGCCGCCACGACCAGCAAGCCGCTCATCAGCACCGCCGAGCGCCCCACCTCGTTGGTCTGCGGGGCCGAGTCGAGCCAGGCCGTCAGCACTTCATCGTCGAGGAGCGGCGCGACCGCCGCCCAGAGCAGCGCCTCTTCGGGCACCGGGGCCGGCGGATAAAGCGCCGCCAGTCCGGGCACCTGGCCGGCGCGGACCATGAAGTGAAGCCCCGCGCAGAGCCTCAGCGCCAGGGCATCGGCCAAAGCGCGCGGATCGCCGGGCCAGTCCAGCACGCGGCGCCCTATCGCGCTCTGCCGGTCGAGCCGCCCGCCCAAAGCCTCGCACAGCCGCGCGGTGAAAGGCGAGCCGAGCCGCGCGCACCAATGGGCTTGCTCCGCGAACGAAGCCCGGACCTCCTTTTCGCTCGCCATTTCAGGCCCTTAAGGCCGCGCCAAGCTTGGCCGCCGCGGCCGTGATCCGCTCGGCGATCGCCTTGAGCTCGTCCTCGGTGAAGCTCTTCTCGCTGGGCTGGAGCACCACTTCGATCGCCAGCGACTTTTGTCCCTCCGGCACGCCGGCGCCGGTGAACAGGTCGAACAGGCTCGCCCCGGCGATTCTCCCCTTGTCGGCGCCCCGCACGGCGCGCAGCAGCTGGTCGGCGGCAAGCTCGGCTGGCACCAGGAAGGCGAAGTCGCGGGTCACCGCCTGCAGCGGCGGCGGCGCGAAGGCGCTACGCCTGTGCCCCGCGGCGTCCCGCTTCGCCGGAAGCGCGTCGAGGAAGATTTCGGCGGCGGCCACCGGCCCCGAAAGGTCGAACGCGCGGGCGATGCGCGGATGGACCGCGCCGAACTCCGCCAGCACCGTCTTGGGCCCGAGGCAGAGCCGCCCGGACTGGCCCGGATGATAGGCATCCGAAGCCCCGGTGAGCACCTGGAGATTGTCGACCGGCGCGCCGGCGGCGGCGAGGATCGCCAGCGCTTCGGTCTTGGCGTCGAAGGCATCGACATCGCCCGCCTTGTCGCGCCAGTGCCGGCGGGCGCGAGGCCCGGCCAGCACCAGGCCCAATGTCGGCCGCTCCGCCTCCTCCAGATAGCGCCGCCCGATCTCGAACAGGGCGATGCTCCCGGCGCCCCGCGCGGCGTTGCGCGCGGCGGCGACGAGCAGGCCGGGGAGGAGCGAAGGCCGCATCGCCTTCATCTCCTCGCTGATCGGATTGGCGAGGATCCAGGCCGAGCCGCCGAACGCGTCGGCCTGCGCCTCGGAGATGAAGCTCCAGGTCACCGCCTCGTTGAGACCGCGCGCGGCGGCAGTGCGGCGCGCCCGCCGCTCGATCAGCTGGTCCGCCGTGGCGGTCGGGTGCGCGACGCCGGGGGCGCGCGGCAGCGGCGTCGAGGGGACCTTGTCCATCCCCTCGATCCGGACGATCTCCTCAACGAGGTCGGCGGCGCCGTCCACGTCGCGACGCCATGACGGCACCGCCACCCGCCAGACATCGTCGCGGGAGACGGTGAAGCCGAGCCGCTGCAGGATCGCCGCCTGCCGGTCCTCGGGCACGTCGATCCCGGCCAGCTCCGCGCAGCGCGCGGGTCGATAGTCGACGATCCGGTCGGACGCGGGCGGCGTGCCGGCATGGACCGCCTGCGAGGGCTCGCCGCCGGACAGCTCGATCGCCATCCTCGTGGCGAGCGCGAGGCCGGTTTCGACGAACGCGGGGTCGACGCCCCGCTCGAAGCGGCTGCGCGCGTCGGAGGTGAGGCCGAGCTTCTGCCCGGTCAGCGCGATATGCTCCGGGTCGAAAAACGCGCATTCGATGAGGATGTCCCTGGTCGCCTCGGTGACGCCGCTATGCTCGCCGCCCATGATCCCGCCGATGTCGTGAACTTGCGCGTCGTCGGCGATCACCGTCATGCTGGGGTCGAGCCGGTAGCTCTTGCCGTTGAGCGCCAGCACCTCCTCGCCGTCGCGCGCCCGCCGCGCGACGATCGCGCCTTCGAGCTTGGCGAGGTCGTAGACGTGCAGCGGCCGGCCGTAGCTCAGCATGATATAATTGGTGATGTCGACGAGCGCGCTGATCGGGCGCTGGCCGACCGCCTTCAGCCGGCGCTGCAGCCAGTCGGGCGAGGCGGCGTTGGCGACGCCCCGGATCACCCGTCCGAAAAAGGCCGGGCAGCCCTCCGGGTCGTCGGTGCGGATTTCGATCGGGCAGGGATAGGTGCCGGCGATCACCGGCATTTCAACCGGCTTCAGCGTGCCGAGCCCGGCCGCGGCGAGATCGCGGGCGATGCCGTGCACGCCCATCGCGTCCTGCCGGTTGGGCGTCACCGCGACGTCGATCACCGGATCGTCGAGGCCCGCATAGACGGCGAAGGGGACGCCGACCGGCGCCTCGTCGTCGAGCTCGATGATCCCCTCATGCGCCTCCCCCAATTCGAGCTCGCGGATCGAGCACATCATGCCGCGGCTCTCCACGCCCCTGATCGCCGCGACCTTCAGCATCAGACCGCTCCCCGGCACATAGGCGCCGGGCGCGCCGAACACGCCCTTCATGCCGGCACGCGCATTGGGCGCGCCGCAGACGACCTGGATCGCCTCGCCGGTCCCGGCATCGACGCTCAAGACCTGCAGCTTGTCCGCTTGCGGATGCGGCGCCGCGCTCAGCACGCTGGCGACGACGAAGGGCGCGAGCTTCTCGGCCGCATTCTCGACGCCCTCGACTTCGAGCCCGATCCGGGTCAGCGTCTCGAGGATGTCGTCGAGCGGTGAATCCGTCTCCAGATGCTCCTTCAGCCACGAGAGGGTGAACTTCATGCCGCCGCCCCTTCTTTTGTGCTCCTGCGAAAGCAGGAGCCCAGCGGCGCGGCCGTCTGGACTCCCGCTTTCGCGGGAGAACAGGAGCAGGCGAGGACACGGGCCCGAATCATGCGCCGACGCCGCCGCTCAAGGTCGGCACGTCGAGCGCGCGGAAGCCGTAATGTTTGAGCCAGCGCAGGTCGCCGTCGAAGAAGGCGCGCAAATCGTCCATGCCATATTTGAGCATGGCGAGCCGATCGATCCCGCATCCGAAGGCGAAGCCCTGCCATATGTCCGGATCGAGCCCGCAATTGGCGATCACTTTGGGGTGGACCATGCCGGAGCCGAGCAATTCCATCCAATGATCGGTGCCGCCGAGCACGCGCCGGCCCTCATTCATGTGGAAGCCGACATCGACCTCGGCCGACGGCTCGGTGAAGGGGAAATAAGAGGGGCGCATCCGAAGTACGATGTCGTCGCGCTCGAAAAAGGCCTTGAGGAAAGTTTCCAGCGTCCACTTGAGATGGCCGAGCGTGATCCCCCGGTCGATCACCAGCCCTTCGACCTGGTGGAACATCGGCGTGTGGGTCGCGTCCGAGTCCGAGCGGTAGGTGCGGCCCGGCGCGATCGCATAAATGGGCGGCGCCTGGCTCTGCATGGTGCGGATCTGCACCGGCGAGGTGTGCGTCCGCAGCAGCATCGGATGGCCGTCGGCATCCGCCCGTCCGAAATAGAAGGTGTCGTGCATCGCCCGCGCGGGATGGCTTTCGGGAATGTTGAGCGCGGTGAAATTGCGCCAATCGTCCTCGATCTCGGGTCCGGTCGCCACCGAGAAGCCGAGATCCGCGAAAATCTCGGCGAGCTCGTCCATCACCTGGCTGACCGGATGGACGCTGCCCTCTTTGGGCGGCGCCACCGGCAGGGTCATGTCGAGCCCCTCGCTCGCCAGCCTTTGCTCCAGCGCGGCCTCCTCCAGCGCGGCCTTGCGCGCCGCGATCGCCTCGGTCACCGCCTCGCGCAGGCCGTGGATGCGCGGCCCCTCGCTGCTTCGCTCCTCGGGCGACATCGCGCCCAGCGTCTTCAGCAGCCCGGTGACCGCGCCCTGCTTGCCCAGAGCGGCGACGCGCACGGCCTCGAGCGCCGGCAGATCCGCCGCCGCATCGATCCGGCCGAGCCAGTCGCTTTTCATGCCTTGAAGGTCGCTGCCCATCAACGAGCCCCTAAAGGAGAAAGGCGCAGGATGAAAACCCCTCGCGCTTGCGCTAGAAAGGGGCGGGACAAGACGGGAGGGAGAGATGACCCCAACGCGCACGCTCGCCATATTGGCGCTGGCCCTGCCCTTCGCCGCCGCCGCCTCCGAGCCCGCGGCGCGGCACGGCGCCCCCGCCGCCGCCGGCCGGGCCCAGGGCGATTGCCCCCCGCAGGACGGCGAGCCCGAAGCGGTGCCCCGCTTCGAGCGCTACGCGGCGCAGCGCCGGGTCGGGACCTGGGTCGGGCCGGTGCTCTCGACCCGCGAGGCCCGCCGCTACCGCACCACTTTGGGCGCCGAGGTGGCCAACGGGCCCAATTTCGCCGGCGATTACACGCTCGCCGCCTGGGGCTGCGGCAATGCCTGCACACAGGTGGCGATCGTCGCGGCGCGGAACGGCCGGGTCTATTTCCCGCCGCAGCTGCGTACGATCGGCACCGATCGGATCGGCAATTGGGACGGCGGCCGGGCCTTGCGCTATCGCGGCCTGCGCTTCTGCCGCGACAGCCGGCTGCTCGCCGTCGTCGGCCGCTGGCAGGGCGGCGGCAGCCATGACGGCACCACCTATTTCGAATGGACGGGCACGGCGCTGCGCGAGATCCCGGTGGCGCACGGCGGGTCCCCCCATTGATGGACGCGGCCGGCTGGCCTTTGCTCTCGGCGGCGCGGGACCGGCCGACGATCGTCGCGCTGCACCTCTTCTCGCAGGTGGTCGGCAAGGTGCCGACGGCCTTGCTCCCCTGGCGCAACCATGGCTGGCAGCTAACCTTGCACATGACCGCGCGCGGCTATGCCACCGAGCCCGTGCATGCGCCGGGGGGGACGTTCAGCCTCGCCTTCGATCTGGTCGGCCAGGCGTTCGTCCTCGAAAGCGGCAAGGGGCGGCGGACGCTGGCGCTCGGGCCGATGTCGGTCGCCGATTTCCACAGTGACGTCATGGCGATGCTGGCGGACGAAGGCCACAAGGTCCGCATCCACGCCGCGCCCAACGAGATCGATCCCGCCATCCCCTTTGCGCAGGACAGGGAGATGCGTGCCTACGATCCGGACAGCGCCACGCGCCTGCACGGCGCTCTGCTCGCGGCCGACCGCGTTTTTCGCCTGTTCCGCTCGGGCTTCCTGGGCAAGGCGAGCCCGGTGCATTTCTTCTGGGGCAGTTTCGATCTCGCCGTCACCCGCTTCTCCGGACGCGAGGCGCCGCCCCACCCCGGCGGCATCCCCAATCTGCCCGACGCCGTCACCCGCGAGGCCTATAGCCATGAGGTCTCCAGCGCCGGCTTCTGGCCCGGCGGTGCCGGCGGCGAGGGCGGGCCGTTTTTCTATTCCTACGCCTATCCGAGCCCGGAAGGCTTTGCCGAGGCGCCGGTCCGCCCCGAAGCCGCCCGCTTCGACGCCGCTCTCGGCGAGTTCCTCCTCGATTACGAGGCGGTTCGCGCAGCCTCTGACCCCGATGCGGCCTTGCTCGCCTTTCTCGAATCGACCTACGCGGCGGCCGCGGAGCTGGGCGGCTGGAACCGGCGCGCGCTCGAATGCGCTTTCGGCAAGGCCGGCATCCCGCGCGCGGTCGAGGAGGGCAAGCCATGAGCGTCGCGTTCCGCCGCGAAAGCGACGAGGAGCATAAGGAACCCCGCTTCGAGCTGCCGATCCCGGTCGGCCCCAATCTCGTCACCGCCGCCGGCCTTGCTTTGGCCGAGGCCCGCGTCGCCGCGCTCGAAGCACTGGTCGCGTCGGAGACGGACGAAACCCGCCTCGCCGAGGCGCAACGGACCTTGCGCTATTGGCGCACCCGCCTCGCCACCGCCGAGCTGGCGCCGCCGCCGCCCCCGGGCGAAGCCGCCCTCGGCAGCCGCGTCACCTTCCGGCTCAACGGCCAGCAGCGGACCATCGACATTGTCGGCGACGACGAGGCCGAGCCCGCGCACGGCAAGATCGCCTTCTCGTCCCCGCTCGCTCGCGCGCTGATCGGCGCCGGCCCGGGCGATTTCTCCGATTTCGGCGGTCAGTCGGACGCGATCGAGGTGGTGGAGGTGAGTGCGATTGCCGATTGAACGGGCGGGCCGCTTTCGCCTCGGCCGCGGACATTCAATCGGGAACTGGATTTCCAAACGCCAGCATGACCTCCCCGGCGCGATCGCGCATCACGGCCCAACATTCATCGCGCTCGACGAGCTCGGCGATGTTGCTGTGTTCATACAGGGCGGTGCAGCCTCCCAGTCTGTCGAGCGCTTCTCTTAGGCGACCGATCGCACCGCGCTGATCCTCCGTAAGGTTCAGGTGAGTCCCGGGGTAGTTTGCCCTTTCGCAGAAGTGCCACGCGTCGTTCAAAATCTCGTCTGGCACGAGATACTCCTCGGCCGTCCCATTGATCATGTTGCGACGCTGTTCCTCCAGTGAGGCAAGCGCTTCCAGCAGACAAATTGGCGGCTCTTCAGGCGGCTGCTTCGACATGTCGGCAGGGTGAGCATCGCCAAAGTGGCCGTCAACGTCCCCGCATGGCGGACCTTCAATTAGCCCCCCAAAAACGGAAAGGGCGAGATCGTCTTCCTGGTCTCGTCGACCGTCAGCGTCCGTCCCGCCGGCGCGGCGGCGCGCTGGGGGCAGCGGACGCGGGGGCAGACGGCGCAGGCCGGGCCGATCGGGGTGACCTGGGGCTGGGCCAGGTCGAGGCCGTCGGCATAGACGATGCGCGCGGCATGCTTGACGTCGCAGCCCAGGCCGATGGCGAGCTGGCTGTCCTCGCGCGGATCGAGCCGGACCGAGCGCGGCGCGGTGCGGCCGATGGTGAAGAAACGCTGGCCGTCGGGCGTCTCGACGATCTGGGTCACCACCCGCCCCGGCGTTTGGAACGCGGAATGCAGATTCCACCGCGGGCAGGTGCCGCCGAAGCGCGAGAAGGGGAAGGCCTCGCCGGCGAAGCGCTTGGAGATGTTGCCGGCGGCGTCGACCCTGAGCATGAAGAAGGGGATGCCGCGCGCATTGCCGCGATCGAGCGTGGTCAGCCGGTGCGCGACCTGCTCGACGCTGGCGCCGAACAAAGCGCAGAGCCGGTCGATGTCGTAGCGGTGGCGCTCGGCCGCCTCGAGGAAGGGCGCATAAGGCATCATGATCGCGCCCGCGGCATAATTGGCGAGGCTCATGTGGAGCAGGCGCCGGGTCGACGGGTCCGGCGGCGCCGCCGCCTCGAGCATCTTCTCGAGCAGCGGCCGGAACTCGATCAAAGCGAGCTGATAGGCAAGCGCGAAGGTGCGGCTCTCGGGCCGGAGCAGCGCCGAGAGCATCAGCCGCTTGCGGTGGAGGTCGTAATGCTGGCTGGCGCCGTCGAGCGTCTCGGGCGGCATGATCCGCGCTTCTATGCCGAACCCCTCCTTGAGCCGCCGCCTGAGCGGCTCGGCGATGCCGAGCGGATCGGCGAGCGCTCCGGCCTGAGTCTCGGCCGCCTCCTCCAGATAGGCGAAATGGTTGCGGCTCGCCTGGATATGGTCGCGCACCCAGCTTTGCGGCGGAATCGCCGCGCCCTCCTCCTCGGCGGCGGGCTGGCGGCGCAGCTCGACCAGGGCCGCATAGAGGCGGGAGACCGCGTCGGCGAGCGCCGGCGCATTGTCCGCGGCCTCGACCAGCTCGTAGCGCGGCACGGCGAGGGCGCCGAACATCGGATCGGCGAAAATCTCGGCGAGCTGGGCGGCGTTGGTGCCCTCGCCGCCCTCGGCCGCGAAGCTCTTGAGGTCGATGTCGAAGGTCTCGGCGAGCTTGAGCAGGACCTGCGCGGTAACCGGCCGCTGGTTGCGTTCGAGATGGTTGAGATAGGAAGGCGAGACGCCGAGCTCCGCGGCCATCGCGCTCTGGTTCAGCCCGAGCTCGCGCCTGAGCCTCCTGAGCCGCCGCCCGAGATACAGCTTCCGCTCCGCCGCCATAAAGTCACATTGTCAATGTTTTACACAAGTCGCAAGTCGTGTCACGACAAAGCGACCCTTTTGGACCTGCCCAAGGCTCCGTTTCGATGCTTCTACGCGGTTACTTTGCATAGTTTCGAGGGCCCCATGACCGAGTTCAGCTCCATCGTCCCCGCCCCGCCTGGCCGCTTCGAGGGGATCGACCGTCCCTACGGCATCGCCGAGGTCGAGCGGCTGCGCGGCTCGGTGCCGGTCGAGCACAGCCTCGCGCGGCGCGGCGCCGAGCGGCTGTGGGGGCTGCTGCACGGCGAGGATTATGTGCAGGCGCTTGGCGCCGTCACCGGCAACCAGGCGATGCAGATGGTCCGCGCGGGCCTGAAGGCGATCTACCTCTCCGGCTGGCAGGTCGCCGCCGACGCCAACACCGCCGGCGCCATGTATCCCGATCAGTCGCTCTATCCCGCAAATGCCGGGCCCGAGCTCTGCCGCCGGATCAACCGCACCCTCCAGCGCGCCGACCAGATCGAGCATATGGAAGGCGGCGCGAGCCGCGACTGGCTGGTCCCGATCGTCGCCGACGCCGAGGCCGGCTTCGGCGGGCCGCTCAACTGCTTCGAGATCATGAAGGCCTATATCGAGGCGGGCGCCGCCGGCGTCCATTTCGAGGACCAGCTCGCCGCCGAGAAGAAGTGCGGCCATCTCGGCGGCAAGGTGCTGATCCCGACCCAGGCGCATATCCGCAACCTCGACGCCGCTCGGCTCGCCGCCGACGTCTGCGGCGTGCCGACCCTCCTGGTCGCGCGCACCGACGCCGAGAGCGCGAAGCTGATCACCTCGGACGTCGACCCGCGCGATCGCCCCTTCCTGACCGGCGAGCGCACACCCGAAGGCTTCTTCCGCCTCGAGGACGGCACCGGCCTTGATCATTGCAT
>JBKJZJ010000100.1:0-12905 GCA_046715355.1 Allosphingosinicella sp.
GTCCTCGGTCGAGGCGCCCGCCAGGCCCGGACGGTTTGCGGCGTTGGCGCGGATCCGGGCGGGGGTCAGATGCGGATAGGCGCTGTACCAGAAATAGGTGGGGCGGCACTGTCGCCGCGCCCAGCGCAGGAACGGCTCGGCCTGGCTGGCGCCTTTGAAGAACAGGTTGGAGGTTCTGGGATAGCCTTCGGTGTTGCTCCAGATGCCGGTCAGCCCCTCATGGGCCTTGGTGACGAAATCCTCGAGATAGCTTTCCCAGCTGCCGCCGTAATTGCCGAAGAAGAGGAGCTGGTTGGTGCCCGGCAGCAGCACCCAGCGGGCGAAGTTGATGGTGCCGATGCCGGCGAGGTAGCCGGGGCGGAACCGGCCGGAAAGCGTGCCGCTGACGAAGAAGGCGAGCTTGATGGTGAAGCGCCGCAACCGCCCCGGCTTCATCCGCGACACGCCGGTCATGTGGTTGAGCAGGCTCTTATTCTCGCGGCGGACGACCTCGGTCAGCACCGCGTCATCGGGGATACTGTCGTCGGGGACGTCGGCGGTCTCGCGCTTCCTGAGGCCCGCATAGATGATTACAAGCACGGCGACGAGCAGCATCACGCCGAGGCCGAAGGCAATGAGCGCGGCCAGCACCGCCGCCACGCCGCCGTACCAATTCCATGCCGCCGCCGTGGCCGCGACAACCAGCAGCAGGTCGAAGAGCAGCAGCGGCCAGAAATATTTGCGGAGCGCGCCGAAGACGAGCCCGGGCAGGTTGGTGAGGAGCGTGGAGGTGTCCTCGAGTTCGACGAGGAACGGGGCGGGCTCGAGCGTCAGCAGCTGCGCGAGCTCGGGGTCCTGGGCAACGTCCTCGCGCGCCTGGGCGAGGATCTCGACCGCGCTGCCGCCATAGGCGTTGCTCTCGAACAGGTCGCGGACCCGGCGCGCCAGCCGGTATTCGGCGCGGATCCGCTTGACGCTCATCCCGGGCGTGCCGGTGAAATCGAGCCCGGCATTGTCGCCAAGGCCGTCGCCGGATTTGACCACGTACCGCCCGAGCAGGTCGGCCGGGTTCGACGCCGACAGGCCCGCCGCGGCGAAGACCGGCCGCAGCCAGCGATCGAGCCTGGTCACCAGCAGGGCGATCGTGTCCCTGGCATCGGCGTCCGACGAGGCCTCGATCACCAGATGCGCCTTGCCGGCGCCGTCGCCGCTGATCGCGCTGATCGCGACGAAGTGGACCTGGAGGTCTTCCGCCATCTTCTTGCGGATGTCGTCGATCGCCGGATTGCCCAGGTCGTCGAGCGCCGCGTTGGTCGCGGCGACCTTCGCTTCTTCCATGGGAATCGCGATGGTCAGAAAGCAATGGGTCATGGCCTCGTCTCCGGCGCGGCGACGAAGCGGTGCGCGTCGGGCGGCGTCCCGACAGGCCCGAGCAGCTTGATCCGTGGCGCTTTCGACTCCGGCACCGCAGCATCCCCCGAAGGCGGGAGCATCGCACCGACTCAAGAAACCGGCAAGCATAGAAACCCGCCGGTTCGGACCAAATCCAGGCAAACAGTCGATGATCTCCTAATTCTGCCGGGGTCTCTCGATTGCGGCCCGCCAAGAAGCGAGATAGATTTCCCGCGGCGGCACAGGCGCGACTCAGTATTTCATCATTTGGCGCTCGATTGCCCGCACGCGAGGGGAAACGACATGGCGAGGACGATCCCGCTCTACACGCTCGAAGGCGTGCCCGATTGCGATATCACCACCCACCATTTCAGCACCGGGGACAAGCTCGGCCTGTCGATGCTGCGTTTCAACAAGGCGCCCTGCCGCGACGTCGTGATGATCGTCCACGGACTCACCACCTCGACCGACATGTTCATCATGCCCGAGCATGAGAATCTGGTCCGCTATCTGCATCGCAACGGCCTGAGCGACGTCTGGTGCTTCGATTTCCGGATGAGCAACCGGCACCCCTACAATCTGCTGCGCCACCGTTACTCGATGGATCATATCGCGCTGTTCGATTACCCGCCGGCGCTCGCCCGGATCCGCGAGGTCTGCGGCCCCGACGTACGCATCCACGTCATCGCCCATTGCCTCGGCTCCGCCTCGTTCACGATGAGCCTGTTCGCGGGCGTGGTCGAGGTGCAGAGCCTGATCGCCAACAGCGTCGCGCTGACGCCGCGCGTCCCTCGCTGGTCGAAGGTCAAGCTGAAGCTCGCCCCGTTCCTCGTCGAATATGTGCTGCAGCAGCCTTATGTCTCGCCCAATTGGGGCTCGGAGCCCGGCCTCACCACCGGCAAGGTCGTCGCCAGGGTCCTCGGCCTCGCCCATCGCGAGTGCGACGAGAGCTCCTGCCACATGCTGAGCTTCATGTGGGGCACGGGCTTTCCCGCGCTCTACAGCCACGACAATCTGTTGCCGGTGACGCACGAGCGCGGGGGCGACCTCTACGGCGCGACCGCGGTCAATTATCACCGCCACGTCAACGCCATGGTGAAGGCCGGCGGGGCCGTGAAATATTATAAGAAGGATCCGGTGCTGGCTTCGCTGCCCGACGATTATTTCGAGCGTGCCGCGAGCGTCAGAACCCCGGTGCTGTTCACCACCGGCGCCAACAACAAGGTCTTCACCGATTCGAACGTCGTCTGTTTCGATCGGGTCGAGAAGATCACGCCGGGGCTGCACGAGCTCGCCGTCTTCCAGAATTACGGCCATCAGGACGTGTTCATGGGCAAGGACGTCGCCACCGACATCTTCCCGCGCCTGCTCGAATTCATCAACAAGCATGCCGGGGGCGAGCCGCTGCAGCGGGTCGCCTGACGGGCCGAGGGGACATTGCGGCCTGTCGATGCCTCAATGTCGATACAGCCCCCGGCTCACCCGGCTGGCGCCGCCGGCTCGGGCGCGGCGGCCGGCGCGAGCCCCTTATAGGTGTCGAACAGCTGGCCGGCGAAGAACATGCTGAACTTCCTCAGCGTGTTGAGCTTGACCAGCAGATTGGGCGCGTTGGTCACGGTCATGGTCGTCAGCTGGCGGGCGAAATCGAACGGGTCGATGTTGAGCGTGCCTTCATAAGCGAGCGGCGCCTGATCGTCCGTGCCGCCATAGATTTTGACGAAGAGCGTGGTGGTGTCGCTCCACAGGTCGAAGCCGGGATCGTCGTGGATCAGCTTGCGGCCGAAGAAATAGAAATCGCGCCCGTCCGCGGTCGTCAGCGGCATGCGATATTCCATCAGCTTGGTCGCCGCCTTGTCCGGCGCCTCGGAGAAGAGGTTGAAGCGGCCGCCCTCGAGGGTCAGCGGATCGGGCGAGACGGCGGGCAAATGGAGCGTACCGATCAAATCCGCCTCGTGCGCGGCCTCGCGCAGCAGCCGGTCGGCATCCTCGGCGATCACCGTCACGACGAAATGGCAGTCGGACGGCGCGCCGCCGCCCGCCGGCACGACGCTGCCCCCCATCTTCTCGGTGAAGCGGACCCCCACTGTCGTCGGCGCCGCGTCCGGCGCCTGCTGGGCGGCGGGCGTCATGTCGATCGTCTTGCCCCGGTCGGCGGCGAGCTTGATCATCGCCCGCTCGGTGAAGGCGGTGATGGTGAGCAGGGGATTGACGCCCAATGAGCGCGGCATGATCGAGCCGTCGCAGACGAAGAGCCCCTCGTGCACGGCGGCGCCCTCATTGCCCGCGAAGACCCGGCAGCGGCCGTCGACCACTCCCTTCGAGGCATCGTCGGCCATGCGGCAGCCGCCGAGCGGGTGCACGGTGACGAGATCGTGACCCATCAGCTCGGTCCAGATCGGATTGGGGACATAGGTCCCGCCGGTCGCCGCCACCGCTTTCTCGAGATTGGCGGCGACATGTTTGAAGCCCTCCATCTCGCCAACCCCCGGCCAGTCGACGGCGAGCCGGTCGTCGGCGAATTTCATCACCCCGCCGGCGCCGTCATGCGACATGACGAGGAAGGTCTGGGTGCGGTTGACGGCGCCATGATAGGGACCGCGCACCAGGCTTTCGATCTCGCGCGCCTTCTCGGCGAAGAAATCGCCTTTGTCGGTGTCGGTGCCGAGCGCGGCGGCGACGGCGGCCATCACCGCGGGGAGGAAGGGGCCGAGGCCGCCGGGGATCGAGCCTTCCTCGATCACCATGCCGCGCTCGACATCGGCCGCGCCCTCTTTTGCCGCGCGCAGGTCGATCAGGCCGCTGATGCATGGGCCGACCGGGCGGCGGCTGTCGGAGCGGTAATCGTAGCGCGGCGAATCCTGGCCGAAGCCGATGCCGTCGATCGGCGAATCGTTATTGTAGCCGAAGGCGAGCACGTCGCCATTGCCGCTGAAGCCCTCGCCGAGCCGGCTCGAGATGGCAAGGCCGCGTTCGCGCGAGCGGAACAGGATTTCGGTCGAGCCCAAGGTGCCCGCCGCGAGCACGACGATGTCGGCCGAGACGATCGGCTCCTCCGCGTCGAAGCCTTCGCGGCCGAGCGACAAGGGCACGTAATGGACGCACCAGCCGCCCCCCTCGCGCGCGCTCACGGAGCGGACCTTGACCCCGCAGAAGATCTCGGCGCCGAACGCAGCCGCGTCGGGCAGATAGTTCATCTGGGTGGTGCTCTTGGCGCCGGTGTTGCAGCCCGAGCAGCAATCGCCGCACAGGTTGCAGGCGGGCTGCCACACGCCCGCCGGATTGTAGCCGGCGGAAAAGCTGACGTTGATCGGCGGCAGGCTCAGCGGCACGCCAAAGGCGGGCGCCGCCGCCTTCATCGCCTCGAGCTTGTTGAGCTTCGGCCAGTCCGCGCCGCCGTCCGGATAGGGACGGGGCTTCAGCATGGTCAGCGCGCGATCGTAGCCGGTGGCGAGATCGTCGTCGCCGGCACCGGCCGGCCAGGCGGGATCGGCGAACAGCCGCGGATCGGCCTTGAGCGCGACGTTGGCGTTGATCAGCGAAGTGCCGCCCAGGCCGCAGCCGACCAGCACGTTGATCTGCTTGCCGACATGGAGGTCGAACAGGCCGGTCGCGCGGCCGAGATGGCCGTCGGCCGAATGGACCTGCGATTCCCGAATCGCTTCGGCCGGCGTGTCGGGGAATTCGCCCGGCAGCTTCTCCTCGCCGCGCTCGAGCAAGGCGACCCTGAGGCCCATGCGGGCGAGGCGCGAGGCGGCGGCGCCGCCGCCATAGCCGGAGCCGACGACGATGGCCTGATAGGGGCCGTCAATCTCGGAAAGGGGTTTGGAAAGACGCTTCATCGCAATGGCCCTTTCGCGGCGGGAGGTCAGGAGATTGGCGGGATCTTCTCGATCAGGACGGCGCCGGGCGGCAGCGCGTCGGTCGGCGAGCGGCGGTCGTTCGGCACGGTCGGCAGGCCGATCGGATGGACGTGGAGCCTGCCTTCGCCGTCGATCCTGAGGCGCAGGAAGCTCTTATAGCCCTGCACCTTGAGCGAGGAGAAATGACCCCGGTGGATGCCGAACCAGGCGAGCATCGCCCATAAATACAGGCCGATCAGGGTCGCCGACGCGAAGCCCGCCGCGGTCGCCGCCAGCGCCAGCAGTCCGATCACGCACGTCAGCCCAATGCCGGGCGCCGCGAGCCAGTGGATCACCGCCACCACGACCAGGGTGACCAGCGCCGCCTGCAGCGCGGAGTGGACGATCGCGATCGCCGCTTTCTTGAGCCCCTTGGCGGCGGTGAAATAATAATAACCTACGACCGAGAGCAGGCAGAGCAGGATCGTCCACGGCGAATAGAGGGCAAGCCACCAATAGCTTTCGACGGCCTGCCGATAGCCGCCTTCGCTCAGCTGCTCGACGAGCGTGCCCTTGTCGGAGACGCGGCCGTTGAAATCGAGCAGCCAGATGAAGAAGCCGTAGAGGCCGGCGAGCGTCGCGGTGAGCTGCCAGTTCTTGAACGCGAAAAGGACGTTGCCCCGGGCGAGGCGCGCCGAGTCCTCGCGGTCGGGGAAGAGCGCTTCGGTCTTGCCGTCCTGCTTGGTGGCGATCCGGAAGCGGCGCCGGTAGCTTTTCTGCGCTTGATCGTAGGGGGTGCCCGGCGGCGGATAATCGGACGGGAAATCCTGGTCCCGCAGCTTGTGGGTGGGATGCAGGAAGGCGCCGCCGCCGCCGCAGGTGATGTAATCGCGGCCCTCCTCCTGGTAGCGGACATAATGATGGCTGTCGCCGCTCAGCACGAGCTTCAGCTGATGCCCGCGGTTCACGACATCGGTGGCGAGCCGCTCCAGATAGGAATGGGTGGCGAAGCTCTCCGGCCCCTTTTCATGGACATATTGCCAGTCCGGCGTGCCGGTGCACAGGATCAGCCTCGAGCCCTCCTCCATCCAATGCTCGCCGACATATTGGAAGAAGTCGATCTGGGGCTGGTCGATATAGCCGTCGAGCTGGTTGTCCGTGCCCCACAGCCACCAATTGCCCGGCAGCCTGAGCGCGAAATAGGAGCGGGTCTGGTGCGTGCGGCGGCCGCCGATCGGCCGGCCGGGGCGATCGACTTCCGCCTCGCCGGACGCCTTGATCGTGCGCCGGCAGAAGAAGTGGAAGAAGGTCTTGAGGCCGTCATACCAATCGTGATTGCCCGGCACGGCGAACAGGTCCGGCCGCTTGTCGTCCGGCCAGCGCTTGCGGGCATTGTCGCCGTCCGGCCTGTAGGCATGGTCGTAGGGGTGGATCAGGCGATTCTCATATTCCTCAGGTTTGGCGGTCGGATAGACTTCGTCGCCGCCCATGACGAGCAGCCGGCCGCGCGGCAGCGGCGAGTCGACGCCCGCCGGCTCCAGCTCGGCCTCGGCGAGCAGGCGGGCGATCGCATAGGTCGGGTTCCAGCCGTCGCCGGTGTCGGCGACATAATCGAACCAGAAATCCTTCCCCGCTTGATGGCCCTTGCGATAGTCGCAATGCTCGTCCAGCGCCTCGTCGTCGATCGGATTGGCGGCGGCGAACGCCTCGCGCCGGTCGGCGAACTGGCCGAAGACCTTCGAGACCACAACCCGGATCGCGGTATCGGCCAGCTGGCGCGGATCGAACCACGCGACCATCGGCATCTTCTTGCGCGTCATCGCACTCCTCCCCCAAGCGGGAGAGATTAGCGCAAATCTCAGGTCTGGGCGAGCAAGTTGTCGCCGAATCGGAGGTCGGCGCCGGGCAAGAAGAGAAGCGGCCTTTATTCGCCCTGGACTTGCGCCCTAGCCCGCCGCCGGCTCGCTCAGCCAGGCGAGCGCGCTGCGGCTCGGCAGGAAGAAATAGCCGCCGCCGCGCAGCTGAGTCACATCGCGCAAATTGCGCACGTAGATCGGGCCGTAGGGCGTCGGGATGGTGAGGCGGGCGAGCATGCGCTCGCGCTCATCCCCCTCCTGCGCGCCGCGGACCAGGATCGCGTCGACTTCGTTCTCGACGCCCATGAACTGCATCGCCATCGCCCAGGTCTGCTGGATGAACTCGAACTGGCGTTCGATATCCCCGTTGAGGCACATGAAGAAGAGGCCTTCCGGCTCGGCCCTGCCGTCATGGTCATAAGTTTCGTAGCGCCGGCCGATCCGCAAGATGCGGTGCCGGTTGGAGATATCGAGCTGCTCCATCGATCCGGGCGTCAGGCTGTCGCGCGGGTTGCTGCGGCGGATATGGGCCCCGAATGGGCAGCGCTCGCCGACTGGATCCTCGGCGCCGAGCAGGAAGCCGTTATCGGGCTCGACATCGATCGGTCCGTCCTTGCCGGGATCGACATCGGGCTTCTCGCTCCAGCCGGTGCCAGGCCGGTGCGGGTAGCGGACGAGCGAGGTGCCGTCGCGCCAGCGGCCGACCATCTTGGCCGCCACCCATTGCTCGCGCTGCCACTGTTCTTCGAGCCCGGCCGGCATGCCGGGATGATCCTTGCAATGCTCGGCGGCATGGGCGACCGATTCATCGAACGCCTTAACGTTCTGCGCGATCTGGCGGATGACGAGATAGGAGCCGTTGCGGCCGAGATCGCGGTCGCGATTGGCGCCGCTCTCGCTGACCGTCGGATAATGGGCGGCCGTGTAGGACGGGTCGGCGACCGGGAGCAAATTGCCGGGATCCTCCTCCGAGCGGACCAGAGGGCTCAGCGCGCGGCCGCCGCGATTGTCGGGATAGCCGAGCAGGAACTCGCCGGGTTCGACGGCGTGGATCGCGTCGGTGTCCTTCATCCAGCGGCGCGTGCCCTTGATGATCGGCTGGGAGACGCCGTCGGCGAAGCCGAACGCCTCCTTCTCCTGGTTGCGCCGGCCGCCGCCCGAGGCCTGCGCGTCCTTGCCGAGGGGCCGGAAGCCGACCCGGTGGACGACCGAACCGCCATGGCCGGTGATGCCGGCCGTGGCATCGGTGACCATGGTGGCGAGAATCGCCTTCGTCGCCCCGTAAAGGATGAGCGCGGCGTCGACCTGCTCGCCGCCGCCCCAGATCCAGCGCCCCGGCTTGTCGTCGCCGGTGTCGGAGAGGATCGTGCTGCGGATCGGGTCCGCCATTCCCATCGTGAAGGCGAAGGGGAAGGCGCCGAGCTGGGCTTCGTCGAGCCCGAGCCGCCGGAGCCCGCTCGCCGACAGCGCCAGCAAGGTCACCTTTTCCGGATCGGGCTGGTCGCCGAAGCTCACCCCGGCGGCGGTGGCGGCGAGCCAGGCGCGGGCCGGCGCGGCGGTGCCGGGCAGGCTGAGCAGGAGGCTCGCGGCGTGCGGATGGTGTTTGAGCCCGCCGAACACGATGGCCTGGATTTCGGGTGTGTCGAGCGTGCCGACGGGCGGCATGCGCGAGCCGAGATTGGCGAGCCACGCCTTGGCCTCGTCCTCGGTCGAGGCGCCCGCCAGGCCCTGGCGGATCGAGGCGTTGGAGCGGATCCGGTCGGTGGTCAGATGCGGATAGGCGCTGTACCAGAAATAGGTCGGCCGGTGCTGGCGCCGCGCCCAGCGCTTGAACGGATCGCCGTCGGTGGCGCCCTCCAGGAACAGATTGGCCGCCTTGGGAAAGCCCTCGGTGTTGCTCCACACGCCGGTGAGGCCGGTATGGGCCTTGGTGATGAAATCCTCGAGATAGCTTTCCCAGCTGCCGCCGAAATTCGAGAAGAAGATGAGCTGGTCGGTGCCGGGCAGCACCACCCAGCGGGCGAAATGGATGGTGCCGATATCGGCGAGGTAGCCGGGCCGGAATCTCGAGGCGAGCGAGCCGATGATCCAGAAAGCGAGCCTGAGGGTGAAGGCGCGCAGGCGGCCCGGCTTGATCCGCGACACGCCGGTCATGTGGTTCTGCATGCCCTTGTTCTCGCGGCGGACGACCTCGGTCAGCACCGCCGCATCGGGGATGCTGTTGTCGGGAAGGTCGCCGGCCTCATGCTTCCTGAGGCTGGCATAGATGAGGCCGAGCAGGATAAGGACCGCAAGCAAGGTGAGGCCGAGGCCGGCGAGCGCGGTCAGCACGGCCGTGGCGACGCCGGACGAGCGCCAGGCGCCCCAGACCGCCAGCCCGGTGAGCAGGACGCCGACGAGCAGCACCAGCCAGAAATATTTGGTGATCGCCTGGATGAGCAGCCCCGGCGCGATCGACAGGATCGAGCTGTCGTCCTTGGTCTCGACGAGGAAGGGCGCCGGCTCGAGCGTGAGCAGCGGCGCCAGCTTCTCGTCCTTGGCGATGTCGGCGCGCACGCCGGCCAGGATCTGGACCGCATTGCCCGGATAGTTCTTGTCGTCCCACAGAGTGCGGACCTTGCGGGCCAGGTCATATTCGTCGCGGATGCGCCTTACGGTCATGCCCGGCGTTCCGGTATGGTTGAGGCCGGGATTGTCGAACCAGCCCTGGCCGGTCTCGACGACATGGCGGCCGAGCAGGCCGACGAGCTTGGACGCGGGCAGGCCGGCCGCCGCGAAGACCGGCTGCAGCCACGGATCGAGCCGGGTCACGATGAGCTTGATCGTCTCGGCCTGGCTGTCGTCGGAGGAGGCCTCGATCACCAGATGGCCCTTGGCCGCGCCGTCGCCGCTGATCGCGCCGATGCTGAGGAAGTGGATCTTGAGCTCCTCGCGCAGCGCGACGCGGATTTCCCTGGCCGCCGGATTGCCCATCGCGTCGAGCGCCGCGTTGGTCGCCGCCACCCTCGCCTCCTCGATCGGGATGGCGATGGTCAGGAAGCAGTGCGTCATGGCTTTCTCTCCAGCGAGACGACGAGGCGGTCCGGAAAGGGGCCGCGGCTGCGGCTGTCGGCCGGGCCGGAGAGGCCGTGATCGAGCAGGGTCCGCACGAGTATGGGGATCTGAAGCTCGTTGATGTTGCGCCCCGAACAGCGATGGAGCGCGTGGCCGAAATGCATGTAGCGGTCGCGCGGCCGGCTGGGGTCGAGCGAGGCGGGGTGGGGGAAGGCGCGCTTGTCCTGCATCGCGGCCAGAGTCATCGCCAGCACCTTGGTTCCGGCCGGGACGATCCGGCCGGCGAAGGCGGTGTCGGCGCCGGTCTGGCGAAACACCCCCGGATTGTGCGGCCGCCGGCGCAGCGCTTCCCAGCACCAGCCGCTGAGCAGGTCATGATCGTGCCGGTCGCGCCGCATCGCCTTCAGGAGCGTGTCGTTGCGCACCGCCTCGTTGACGATGTTGGCGACGACGGTGGCGGTGGTGTCGATCGAGCCGACGAGCAGGCCGGCGCAGATCCACGGCACCTCCTCGCGCTTCAGCCGCCCCTCCGCGACCCGCCGGGCGAGCTGCCCGACCACATCCTCGCCATAGCTCGCGCCGCGCCGCTCCACCTCGGCGTCGATCCAGCCCATCAGTTCGTCGCCCGCGGCGCGGCCCCGCCGCTGAATCTCCGCGTCGCCGGGCGGGAGGTTGAGGAAGGTTTCGTGGAAGATGGCGCGGGCGGCGCGCATCAGGTCCTGCTCGCTCGGCGCCGCGATTCCGAACAGGGACGCGGCGACCCGGGCGGCGATCGGCCTGGCGTAGCCATTGACCGCGTCGATCCGGCCGAAGCGGCGGGCGGCGTCGCCGGCCAGCCGCGCCGGCTCGGTGGCGAGGATCTGCCTCAGCCCGCTCTTGTCGGCGTCGCGCAGCGCCGCATAATTGTTCTCGCGCTGGACGTGGAGCCGGGCCGAGCCGTCCATGCCGAGGATGAACGGGCCCATCACGCCGTCGATCCGCTCGGCATTGACCGGCGCGATCAGGAAATCCATATCGCGGCGCAGCGCCTCGTCGACGTCCTGCCAGCGCGGGACAAAGAGGGTTCCTCCCAATTTTATGGTGCGCAACGGGATCGAGGCGGCGGCGCGGAAGGCGAGCCGGATCAGCTTGACCTTGAGCTCGGCGAACAGGCCGGGCGAATCGGCCGGGACCTTGCCATGGTCGCGGACCGCGGGCCGCTTCTGCCAGACGCGAAGCGCGAGCGCCGCGGCGGGCCGCGACGCGCCGTCGCTGAGGAACGGGGAGGCCAGCACGGAGAAGGCGATGTCGCGCGTGCCCGGCCGGTCGCCGTCGAGGAAGTCCCGCTTACCAAGCGCCTCCTCGACCCTCGCGAAGACGGCTTCGATCCGCTCCGCCCCGGGCGGCTCCGGCTGCGGATTGAGCTCGACGGAGATCCATTGCACGAAGGCGCGGTCGTCCTCATTGGGGAACAGGCCATCGGCGGCGCGCAGCGTCTCGTCGAGCCATTCGAGCGCGGGCCACAGCCCGGCGACCTCGCCGGCCGGCGCTTCGATCACCGGCGCCGCGGCGGGCGAGCGGCGCAAGGTCTCGAAGGGAATGCCGCGCGATTCGAACAGCCAGCGCAGCAGTTCGACCTGCGGCGCCTTGGTCGGTCCGATCAGCTTGACCCGCGGTGCTTCCGAATCGGCCACGGTCACCTCCCCCAAGGGGAGCATCGCAGTCGTGCAAGAAATATCAAGCGCCGATAACGGCCGCGTCGGCGCTATTCATGCGCCCGCCAAATCAAGCGCGCCGCTTTATTCTTCCGCGCCCTGCTCCTGTCCTTCGTCGCGCCACCAGGTTTCTACCTCGCCGGAGAGCTTGACGGTGATCGGCAGGCCGTGGCGGTCCACCGCCTTGCCGGCCTGGACGCGGATCCAGCCTTCCGACGCGCAATATTCCTCGACGTCCTCGCGCTCCCGCCCCTTGAAGCGGATGCCGACGCCGCGGCGCAGCGAGTCGACGTCGAAATGCGGGCTCTTGGGGTTGTTGGAGAGGCGGTCGGGCGGGGGCGTTTCGTCGGCCATCAGCGTGTGGTCCTTTGGGTGGCGATCCAGGCGGTGACGAGCTCTTCCAGCACGTCGAGCGGCACCGAGCCGTTCTCGAGCACGACGGCGTGGAAATCGCGGATGTCGAAGCGGGCGCCGAGCGCGGCGCGGGCGCGGTCGCGCAGCTCCAGGATCTTCAGCTGCCCGATCATGTAGCTGGTCGCCTGGCCGGGATTGTTGAAATAGCGCTCGACCTCCTTGGTCGCATCGCGCTCCGAGAGCAGGCCGTTGGCGGTGAAATAGGCGATCGCCCGCCCGCGGGTCCAGCGCTGGTCGTGGATGCCGGTGTCGACGACCAGCCGGATCGCGCGCCAGAGCTGCGTCGAATACATGCCGAACTCGCTGATCGGCTCGCGGTAGAAGCCCATCTCCTTGCCGAGCCCCTCGGCATAGAGGCCCCAGCCTTCGCCATAGGCGCCGTAGCCGCCGAAGCGGCGGAACTTGGGCATGGCTTCGAGCTCCTGGGCGAGCGCGATCTGGAAATGGTGGCCGGGCGCCCCCTCATGATAGGCGATCGCCTCGACCTGGGGCCTCAGCACCTGGTTCATGTCGGCGAGGTTGACGTAGAAGATGCCGGGCCGCGAGCCGTCCGGCGACGGCCGGTTGTAGAAAGCGACCGCCGCGGTCTCCTGCCGGAACGCCTCCACCGCGCGAACCTCCAGCGGCGCGCGCGGCAGGCGGCGGAACCAGCGCGGCGCCGCCGCCATCACCTGGGC
>JBKJZJ010000101.1:0-12966 GCA_046715355.1 Allosphingosinicella sp.
GGGCAGCGGCGGCCGCGGCACCGGCCCGGGCGGCGGCGGGGACGGCGACGGCGACGGCCGCGGCCTCACTCCGCCGCGCCGCATCCGCGGGGAGATCAGGGACCGGGACTATCCGCGCGGCGCCGGCGAGTCCGGCGTCGGCGGCCGGGTGTCGGTGATCTACACCGTCGAGCCGGACGGCCGCGCCACCAATTGCCGGATCACCGATTCGAGCGGCAGCCCCGAGCTCGACGGCACCACCTGCCGGCTGATCGAGCAGCGCTTCCGCTTCAGGCCGTCGCTCGACCGGTCCGGCCGGCCGGTCCGCTCGCGGATCGTCCAGGATCATTATTGGGAAACCCGGGACGAAGCGCCGGTCCACGAACCCCCCGTCCGGCGGCGGCGTATATTGTGGTAGCGCGCCACGAGCGAGGGCGCTTGCCCGAAGGACCCCCGTTCCCTACCTGTTCGCCGGTGACCGACCTCCCCGCCGCGCAGCCCGAACCCGCTTACCTCGCCGGCCTCAATCCGCCGCAGCGCGAGGCCGTTCTCACCACCGAAGGCCCGGTGCTGGTCCTCGCCGGGGCGGGCACGGGGAAAACGGCGGCGCTGACCGCCCGGCTCGCCGATCTCGTCTACACCCGCCAGGCCTAGCCATCGGAGCTGCTCGCCGTCACCATCACCCACAAGGCGGCCTAAGAGAAGAAGAGCGGATCGGCCGGTGGACCGGCGCCGCTTCGGCAGGGCCCCCATCAGCCTGCTCCGGCGGACCGGCCGACGCGCCGTCTAGAATATCGCGATAATCTTGAACACGGCGCCGATGATCTTGGTCACCGGCTCCGTATATTCGCCGACCTTTTTCAGCACATTCAGTATCTGATTGCCTTGCGCCTTCACCACCTCCTTGGGCGGATCCTCGCGCAAGGCGAGCTGGGTGAACATCTCATAGTCCTTGAGCAGGTTGGCGGCCTCCGCGGGCGGCAATTGTTTCGAAGCCTCGATCAGCGGGGTGCGCAACTCCTCCAGTTTCTGCTTGAGGTCCGGCGCGGATTGCGATTCCGCCAATATGGAGTTTGTTGTCTGAATCGTGTCGGCAATCATGGTTCCGAGGTTGATGATGTTGCCGGTGCCGCTACTGTTTATCGTCACGTTGACCCTCCCGATAATATAGTTTTGTTCACCTGATCTCGAGCGACTCTTGTCTACCAATTCAGCACTTATACGCTCCAGCAAGGCCGAAGTATATTTCTGAGACTGCCGTGGCTTGAGCTGCGAGCGATCATAATCGGAGACGAGTCGCAAAATGGCTTGCAGATCGACGCCGTGACGTTGCGTCCTGCGCAGCGACGCCGCCACCCGCTTGCAGTGTTTTTCGAGATAGACACTGAAGTTGTGGGCCGCCGCGCCGGCGCCCGCGGCCTCTTCTCGCAGCAACAGGCAGGTGAACAGCTCCTCGTAGCGGGCGTTGACCTCCTCGACCGCCTCGGCCGTCTGACGCCACGTATCTCCCCCGCGGGGTGCATCGATATACCAGACGGGCAAGGCGAGATCCCCGTCCGGCGCGCGCCACGGGAGGAAGCTCAGCGAGCCCTTGAAGGTACCGCCGGCGAACGGGACCTCGATCGCGCTTTCATCCACTTGCACCGGGTCCCGGCGCGTATTGACCATGATCAGGAACGGCCGTGCCGCGACAACCCAGTCCGCCAGATAGGGGCCTTGGGGCGGAACAGCGGTGCGCGCCGATTCCCGGGCATAGAGATCGGCCAGGTCTTCGCCGGCGTCGGCCAGCATTTCGTACATCTCATGGCGCTCGGGATGGCGAACGGCGACCTCGCTGCGCATCAGCTGCTCGGCCACGCCGGCCAGTCCCGTCTCCCCGGATAACGCAAGGTCCAGACCGATCGTCAGGCGCGCATGGCCGTGCTGGTCGGCAACTGTCTCGATCCAGCTCAGGCTGAGCTCGACGTCGGTCGCGTCGATATCCGGAGACTGGAGGCTGACGAGGTTGGCGGAGAGGCATCGCGCATAAGGAAGCGGGGGAAGCCATTTGTTCACGCGCCCGAATCGGCCGACCCGGTCGAGCGGCGGCCGCAGATCGCCGTAGAGCCAGCGCGGAGCGGGCTTGGCGTCTGCTTCGCCGGCCGCCCTTTCGCGCAAGAAACGCGTATCGAAGAAAGGAAAACTGACCTGTACGTGCATGGCGCGAAAGTAATAGAACAGACTACTACTTGCGTGAAACGAAAAAAACCCGCCAGCTCGAAGCTGGCGGGCGTTACCCTAGCACTGGGCGTGCGCGTTTCCGCGTTGCCGGCGGCTTGAGCCATGCTGGTAGCAAGTGGGTTTGCCCGAAGGCTCACGCTTCCGCCACCCGCGCCAAACGGCCGAGTGTTACCCCGACTCACCGAAACACGCAGTTCCGGCTTGGTGTTCAGATTGATATTGGGACGACCGACGGTTTGGGTCAAGGAGAAATGCCCGCGCGTTTTCCTTGGTCCCGATCGAGGAAACCCACCCTTGTCGCCGCCGCTGCCGTTCCCTAATCGTTCGCCAGTGACCGATCTCCCCGCCCCGCAGCCCGAACCCGCTTATCTCGCCGGCCTCAATCCGCCGCAGCGCGAGGCGGTGCTGACCACCGAGGGGCCGGTTCTGGTGCTGGCTGGCGCGGGCACGGGCAAGACCGCGGCGCTGACCGCGCGGCTCGCGCACCTCCTCTACACGCGCAAGGCCTGGCCTTCCGAGCTGCTCGCCGTCACCTTCACCAACAAGGCGGCGCGCGAGATGAAGGAGCGGGTCGGCCGCATCGTCGGCGAGGCGGTGGAGGGCATGCCCTGGCTCGGCACCTTCCATTCGATCGGCGCCAGGATGCTGCGCCGTCACGCCGAGCTGGTCGGCCTGAAGAGCAATTTCACCATCCTCGACACCGACGACCAGCTGCGCCTGATGAAGCAGCTGATCCTCGCCGCCGACGTGGACGAGAAACGCTGGCCGGCGCGGCTGCTCGCCTCGATGATCGACCGCTGGAAGAACAAGGGCTGGACTCCCGACCAGGTCGATGCCGGCGAGGCGGAAGCCTATGCGAACGGAAAGGGCGCCAGGCTCTACGCCGTCTATCAGGCGCGCCTGCGCGACCTCAACGCCTGCGACTTCGGCGACCTGCTGCTGCACATGCTGGTGATCCTCAAAGGCCATCGCGACGTGCTCGAGCTCTACCAGCAGCGCTTCCGCTACATCCTCGTCGACGAATATCAGGATACCAACCAGGCCCAATATCTGTGGCTAAGATTACTTGCACAGGAAAGAAGGAACATCTGCTGCGTTGGAGATGATGATCAATCAATCTATTCATGGCGAGGAGCGGAAGTAACTAATATACTTAGGTTCGAGCAGGATTTCCCCGGTGCCAAGATCATCCGGCTCGAGCAGAATTACCGCTCCACCCCCAACATCCTCGCCGCCGCCTCCGGCCTGATCGCGCAGAATGCGGGCCGGCTCGGCAAGACTTTGTGGACCGAGGTGGACGAGGGCGAGAAGGTCCAGGTGATCGGCATCTGGGACGGACCCGAGGAGGCGCGCCGCGTCGGTGACGAGCTGGAGGCGATCCAGCGCCGGGGCGGCCGCCTCGACGATGCCGCCATCCTGGTCCGCGCCCAGTTCCAGACCCGCGAGTTCGAGGACCGCTTCATCGCCATCGGCCTGCCCTATCGCATCGTCGGCGGCTTCCGCTTCTACGAGCGCGCCGAGATCCGCGATGCGCTCGCATACCTGCGCGTCCTCGCCCAGCCCGCCGACGACCTCGCCTTCGAGCGGATCGTCAACACACCCAAGCGCGGGCTCGGCGACAAGGCGGTGGCGAAGCTCCATCAGCTCGCCCGCGCGGAAGCCATCCCGCTCTCCGCCGCCGCCGCCCGAATCCTCGACACCGACGAGCTTACCGGCCAGGCTCGCCGTGCGCTCGGCAACCTCGTCGGCGATTTCGCCCGCTGGCGCTCGAAGCTCGACGCGCTTTCCCATCCGGAGCTCGCCCGCCTCGTCCTCGACGAATCCGGCTACACCGCCATGCTCCAGGCCGACCGCTCCGCCGAAAGCGCCGGCCGCCTCGAGAATCTCGCCGAGCTCGCGCGCGCGATGGAGGATTATGAGACGCTCGGCGCCTTCCTCGAGCACGTCTCCCTGGTCATGGACAATGACGCCGACCGCGAGAGCGACAAGGTCACGATCATCACCATCCACGCCGCCAAGGGCCTCGAATTCGACACCGTCTTCCTCGCCGGCTGGGAGGAAGGCGTCTTCCCCTCGCAGCGCGCGCTCGACGAGGGCGGCAAAGCCAGCCTGGAGGAGGAACGCCGCCTCGCCTACGTCGCGATCACCCGCGCCCGCAAACGCTGCGTCATCCTCCACGCCGCCAACCGCCGCATCTACGGCCAGTGGACCTCGTCCATCCCGAGCCGCTTCGTCACCGAGCTCCCCGAAGCCCATACCGACTCCGAAAGCACAATGACCGGCGGCGCCTCCCTATGGCGCGCCAACTGGTCCGAACGCGCTGACCCCTTCAGCGATATCGCGCGGGGGACGGGGCGCGGGCCGGGCTGGCAGCGGGCGGCGTCGGGCGGCGGTTTCGAGCGTACCCCAACGCGGGTGCTCGACGTCAAGGCGAGCGCGGTCAGCCTGGGCAATCCCGGGCGGAGCGACATCTCACTGGGGCAGCGCGTCTTTCACTCGAAGTTCGGCTACGGGATCGTGGCGGAGATCGAGGGCAACAAGCTGGAGATCGACTTCGAGAAAGCGGGGCGAAAGCGGGTCTTGGACAGCTTCGTCAGTCTGGCCTGAGTCAAAGCAAAGGGAGGCCGGCCCGGGCGTTGTGGAAAGTCGGGCCGGCCTCCAGCGATTGCCGCCGTTTCACCGCGCGGCCAGAACCGCGTCGCGAGCTTCGCCCTGATAGGCGCGGGCGATCGCCACTCGCGCCTGGTTGCGCACGGCGGCGCCGGTCTGCCGGATGCAGCGATGGCGCTCGAACATCGTCTCGACGCCCCCGGCGAAGCCGGTCGAGCAGACGCGGCGGACCGCAGCGTTCAACCGGTCCTGCAAGTCGGACCGCCCGGCGGGCGTGCGCAGGTTTAGGTCGCCAAAGGGAACGATGATGCTCCTCGCCGGGGACGAGGGCTCGGCCGACGCCTGCGCCGGAAGAGCCGCGATGAGAATCGATGCGATCGAAAGCGTGAACTTGTTCATCTGAACCTCCATCTTCTTTACCGGACGGCCTTCGCGGGAATCGCTTCGGCGGACCGGCTGAGAGCAGGCTAGGTGGATCGAAAGTTCAGCGCCCCACCCGAACGGGTGGGATGAAATCTTTGCCGCGATTTGCTAGGATCGGGCGGAGGATCTGCAAAAGATGGGGGTTAAGGACTCCGCCATTTTGGAAATCGCCGGCCAGCTTCATGAGGGCGTGGTCGATCCCGCAATGTGGAAACAGGGCGTCCAGGGCCTGTGCGGAATGCTGGAATGCCCCGTTCTCCTGGTCGGCGACATTGCGAGAGGCGGGCGCGACGTCGCGTTCGCCTTCGGGCACCAAGCGGACCCGAAGGCGGTTTCCCTGCTCGAAGGGCCGCTCGCCGATCCGGCGCATAATCCCTGGCTTACGCTCGCCGACAACCATCCGCTGCGGCGCCCGGCGCTCGTCGCCGACGTCGGCGGGCAGGAGCATCTGGAAAGCACCCAGATCTGGCGGGATTTCTACTTGCCGTTCAACCTCGGCGACACGGCAGGTGCCGTGCTCGAGCGGCAGCCCGAATTCGCCAACGTCATGGTGCTGGGCCGCCGCGCGCACCAGCCCCGCTTCAGTGCCGCGGAGATGAAGGAGTTCGCCGCGGTGCTGCCGCATCTTGCCCGCGCCTGGCGGGTCCGGCGCGCGCTCGCCGAGATGGAAGAAATGGTCGGCACGCTGCGTTTCGTGCTCGACCGACTCGATCGGGCGATCGTCGTCGCCGGGCCGGAGGGCGAGGTCCGCTTCGCCAACCGTGCCGCGGACGCGCTGCTCAGCCGCGGCGACGGGCTCGATGCCAGGCAGGGACGCCTTTACGCCAAGCGCCACGACCACACCAACGCCCTGCTCTCGCTGATCAGGAGCGCCGCCGATACGGGCGTCGGCGCCGGAAATATCCCGGTGGACGCAGTCGCGATCCCGTCGGCGACCGACAATCCGCCGCTTGCGATCGTCGCCGAGCCGCTCGCGCCCGCGCACGGCGGCGCGCTCGGCCATGAGGCGGCGCCCGGCGCGATCCTTTTCATCAGCGATTCGGAGGCGAGCAATCGCCCCTCGATCGAGCGGCTGCGCGTTGTCTACGGCCTGACACCGGCCGAGGCGCGGCTAACGTCGCTGCTCGTCGATGGACATGGCATCGCCTCGGCGGCCACGGCGCTCGGCACGTCCCGGAACACCGTGAAATTTCATCTGAAGACCGTGTTCGGGAAGATGGGCATATCGCGACAGGCCGAACTGGTGCGACGCGTCCTCGCCGATGTCGGGGGACTCGCCGAGCCCGAGAAGATGCTTCCCTCCTAGGGTCGGTCCATCGAGCCTTTGCAGCAACGCGTTGTTGAAGCCACCGCCGCTCCGGCTTAACTGCCTCTCGCATGTCCGTCCCCTCCCCCTTCCAATATCGCGATTACCGCGCCTTCTGGGCCGCGCGGCTGGCGAGCACGATCGGCAATACGATGCTGGTCGTGGTGATCGGCATCCACGTCTACGACATCGCCCGCGCGAGCGGGATGAGCATCCATGAGGCGAGCTTCTGGCTCGGCATGATCGGGCTCGCGCAATTCCTGCCGCTGTTCCTTTTGACGCTGGTCGCGGGCTATGTCGCCGACCGGGTCGACCGGCGCTGGATCGTCCGGATCAGCATCGCCATGGAGATGTCGGCCGCGGCGGCGCTCGCCCTCCTGGTCTGGCTCGACGCGATGACGCTCGCGCCCTTGTTTGCGGTCGCCATAGTGCTCGGCATCGGCCGCGCCTTCGCCGGGCCGGCCTTGAGCTCGATCGCGCCCAATCTGGTGCCGGCGGCGCTGCTGCCGAGCGCGATCGCGCTCAATTCCATTGCCTGGCAGGCGGGCGCGGTCGCCGGGCCCCTGCTCGGCGGCGCCGCTTATGCGCTTTCGATCAGCCTGCCCTACGAGGCGTCGGCTGTCCTCTACGCCGTCGCGCTCGGCTGCATGCTGCTGATCCGGCCGATTCCGCGCGGCAATGCCGGCGATTCGCACCCGTTGCGCGCGGTGATCGAGGGGCTCGCTTACGTGCGCGACAACAAGATCGTGCTCGGCGCGATCAGCCTCGATCTGTTCGCGGTGCTGCTGGGCGGCGCCACCGCGATGCTGCCCGTCTACGCGCGCGACGTCCTCCACGTCGGCTCGGAGGGGCTGGGCGCCTTGCGCGCCGCGCCGGCGGTGGGCGCGGCGCTGACCGCGCTCATTCTGGCGCGGCGGCCGCTCAAGCGCCATGTCGGCACCAAGATGTTCGCCTGCGTCGCCATCTTCGGCGTGGCGACGATGGTGTTCGGATCGAGCCAGTGGATGTGGCTCTCGCTCGTCGCTCTGTTCGTGCTCGGCGCGTCGGATATGGTCAGCGTCTACGTCCGCTCCTCGCTGATCCAACTGCACACGCCCGACGCCATGCGCGGCCGCGTCTCGGCCGTCTCCGGCCTGTTCATCTCGGCCTCGAACGAATTGGGCGAATTCCGCGCGGGGCTCGCCGGCTCGGCTTTCGGACCGGTGCTGGCCGTGGTCGGCGGCGGCGGCCTCGCCGTCCTCGTCACCGGCTTTTGCACCTGGGCCTTTCCAAGCCTCAGGAAGGCCGACCGCTTCGTCCCGCCCGACCCGCAGATCCTCGCCGACGCCGTCGGCAAGGACGTTCCCCAAGTCGAACTGCCCGCAATGGTCGCGGGACTGAAACCGGAAGCTGAGAAAGGATAGGCCATGAAAGCCGCCAACATCCTCGAGACGATCGGCAACACGCCGCACATCCGCCTTTCCCGCCTGTTCGCCGACGCCGAAGTCTGGGTGAAGTCGGAACGCGCCAATCCCGGCGCCTCGATCAAGGACAGGATCGCCCTCTCCATGATCGAGGACGCCGAGGCCTCGGGCAAGCTCAAGCCGGGTGGGACGATCATCGAGCCGACCTCGGGCAATACCGGCATCGGCCTCGCCATGGTCGCCGCGGTCAAGGGCTACAGGCTCGTCCTGGTGATGCCCGAAAGCATGAGCATCGAGCGCCGCCGGCTGATGCTCGCCTACGGCGCGAGCTTCGACCTCACCCCGCGCGAGAAGGGCATGAAGGGCGCGATCGCCCGCGCCGAGGAGCTGATCGCCGAGACGCCGAACAGCTGGATGCCCCAGCAATTCGAGAATCCCGCCAATCTCGAGGTCCACCGCCGCACCACCGCGCGCGAGATACTCGAGGATTTCCGCGATTCGCCGATCGACGGGCTGGTCACCGGCGTCGGCACCGGCGGCCACATCACCGCCTGCGCCGAGGTGCTGAAGGCACAGTGGCCGGCCCTCAAGGTGTTCGCGGTCGAGCCGACCCTGTCCCCCGTCCTCTCCGGCGGCGAGCCAGGCCCGCACCCGATCCAGGGCATCGGCGCCGGCTTCGTCCCCGCCATCCTCGACGTGAGCCTCTTGGACGGCATCATCCAGGTCGATCCCGCCGACGCCAAGGAGTGGGCCCGGCGCGCCGCCCGCGAGGAAGGGCTGCTGGTCGGGATCAGCTCGGGCGCGGCGCTCGCCGCGATCGCGCAGAAGCTTCCCGAGCTGGGTCCGGACAAGCGCGTGCTCGGCTTCAACTACGACACCGGCGAACGCTATCTCTCGGTGCCGGACTTCCTGCCCGAGGAATAGGCTTCCCGATCAGCGCCGCGCGGCGGCGGCCTCGCGCAGCCCCGGCACATGCTCGGCGCCTTCCAGCACCTCGGCGCTGGAGGCGGCGAGGTCCGCGCCGATCGGCTGGGCGCGGCCGCCGAGGCATTGCGCGAGGAAATTCTCGGTCACCGCGTAGAAGCCCATCCTGTTCTGTGGCCGGTTGAAGCCGTGCCCCTCGTCGGGGAAGTTCAGATAGGTGACCGGCAGGCCGCGCGCGCGCATCGCCGCGACGATCTGGTCGGATTCCGCCTTCGTCACCCGCGGATCGTTGCCGCCCTGCCCGATCAGCAGCGGCGCAATTATCGCCTCGACGCGACTGATCGGCGACTGAGCGAGCATGCGCGCCCGCTCGGCCGGCACCGCCGGATCGCCGACGAAGCGGAACCAGCTCGTCTCGAAATCCGCCCGCCAATAAGGCGGGAAGCTCTCGATCAATGTGGCCAGGCTCGACGGCCCGACGATGTCGACGCCGCAGCGGAAGCGGTCGGGTGTGAAGGTCAGGCCGACGAGCGTCGCATAGCCGCCATAGGAGCCGCCCATGATCGCGATGCGGTCGCGCGGCGCGATGCCGTTCGCGATCGCCCAGTCGATCCCGTCGATCAGATCGTCGTGCATCCTGCCCGAGAACTGGTGCACGGCCGCGCTGGTGAACGCCTTCCCGAAGCCGCTCGAGCCGCGATAATTGACCGAGAGCACCGCATAGCCCCGGTTGGCGAGCCATTGATGGGTGGAATTGTAGCCGTAATAATCGCGCGCCCAAGGGCCGCCATGGACGTTCAGCACCAAGGGCACCGGCCGCTCCGGCCGGCCGTCGCCATCGGCGTCGGAGCCCGGCGGCAGGGTCAGGTAGCTGACCAGAGGCAGTCCGTCGCGCGACCGCAGCACCAGCGTGTGCATCGGCTGCAGCGGCGCCGCCGCCAGCTCGGGGCGGGTCGAGAACAGCTGCCGCAGGCGGCGATTGCGCCGGTCGTAGAGATAGAAAGCGGCCGGCTGCTCGGCCCGGAACGAGACCACGATGATGCGTCCACCGTCGTCGGTGGCCGAAGCATCGTCCGATGTGCTCGAGAAGAGGAATTGTCCGGGAAGGCGGCGCCTCAGGAAAGCGAGATCGGCGCGGAAGCTTGTGCCGATCGGCTGCCACTCCGTTTGCCGGTGATTGGCAGAAAAGGCGACCGGTTCGAAGCTCTGCGGATCGAGCAGGACGTCCTCGACATCGGCTTGCGCGCTGGTGCCGAGCAGCGTGGTGCGGCCGGTCTCCGGGTCGAGCCGCACCACCGCCGATTTGTCGCGGCCGCGCGTGTCGACCATGTAGGCCGCGTTGCCGGCGCGGTTGAAACCGACGATCCGGGTGGTGAGATTGTCCTCCCGCGCCATGGCGAAGAGTCGCTCCCAATTGCCGGACGCGGTTCGCTTGAACACCCCCACCTGGCCATTGCCGATGTCGCGGACGCCAAGGCGCGGGCGCAGCTGGCGATCCGCGACGACCTGCACGAAGCCCGGATTTTCGAGCACCGGCCGCGTCTCGCCCGAGCGGTAGTCGACCTCGATCAGGTCGAAAAGCTCGGGATTGCGCTGGTTGAGCGCGACCAGAACCACGCCCGGCCGCAGCGGGCTGAGGCCCGCAATCGCGGCCCGCACATTGGCCGCCTCGGGGGTCAGCGCGCGCTGCCCGCCCCCGGCCAGCTCGACCGCATGGATCCGGAAATTCTCGTTGCCGCCCGAATCCTGGGTGAACAGGATGTAGCGGCTGTCGGGCGTCCAATGATATTCCTGCAGCCCGCGCCCCGTTTCCCGAGTCACCGCCCGCGCCGCCGAAGGGTCGGCGATGGGCGCCACCCAGACGTTCATCACGCCGTCGCGCGGCGCCAGCCAGCTGAGCCAGGCCCCGTCCGGGCTGATCTTGCCCGCATTCCGGCTCGGATTGCCGAAGATCAGGGCGCGGGGAATGAGCGGTGCCTCTCCGGCGGCGGCGGTCCGCGCCGCCGCAGCGGGCGCCGGCTGCACCGCCGAGCCCGCGCCCGGCCGCGCTGCGGCGGCGAAAGCGACAAGAGTCCAGGCCAGGAAGCGCATGACCATCTCCCCCTTTTGCCCGAAAATAATATAAGCGGCCGGCGATGCTGTCGACCGACTTCCCGATTTCCATGGCCGACGAGGGATGAGCGCCCGCATCGCGATCCTGACGCCGGACCCCGGGGACAGGGATTTCCATTCGCGCTGGCGCGACGTGTTCGAGGAAGAAGCGGCGGTGCTCCGCCGGGCCGGGCTCGCCGTCGAGGACCGCGCCTGGACGCGATCCGCCGATTTCGCCGCGTTCGATCTCATCCTGCCCTTGCTGACCTGGGGCTATTGCCGCGCCGCCCCGGCGTGGGCTGCGGCGGTCGACGGCTGGGCGGCGCGCGGCCTGCCGGTCCTTAACCCGCCGCATGTGCTGCGCTGGAACGTCGACAAGACCTATCTCGGCCGGCTGGCGGCGCGCGGCGCGCCGGTCGTGCCCACGCTCTATGTCGAGCGGGTCTCCGAGCAGGCGCTGCGCGATGCGGCGGACGCGTTCGGAACCGAGGCGCTGATCGCCAAGCCCCGGATTTCGGCGTCGGCCTGGCAGACCGTCCGCTGGTCGCCGGGCGCGGCGCTCGACGGCGGCCCCGACGGCCCCGCGATGATCCAGCCTTTCCTCCCCGCCATCCTCGATGAAGGCGAGATTTCGCTGATCTACGTCGCCGGCGCCTTCAGCCACGCCATCCGCAAGCGCCCCCGGCCCGGGGACTTCCGCGTCCAGCCCGAACATGCGGGCATCATCACGCCCCACTTTCCCGCGAGCGACGAGCGCGCCGCCGCGGACGCCATCCTCGCCGCGGCCGACGAGGATCTGCTCTACGCCCGCGTCGATATCTGCCGCGACGCGGCCGGCGCGCCGGTGCTGATGGAATTGGAGCTGGTCGAGCCCGACCTCTATTTCCAGCACGACCCGCAGGGCGGCGCCGCCTTCGCCGATGCCGTCGCCCGCGCGGCCCGCTTGCCTTCCGCGACGGCTGCGGCACAGTGACCGCCTGAGTCGCGGGGAGGAATGCTCATGAATGCCCGGTTCGCCGCAGTCGCGCTTCTGCTTGCCGCGCCCGCGCCCGCGGTCGCGCAGCCGCAGGACATCAACGCCCCCGGAACGGTTCCGCATGCGGCGGCCCGCGCCGGCTTTCCCGAGCAGGTCGGGGCGTTCAGGCGCTCTCATGTCCTGCGCTATGGCCAGGACGACATCGGCGCCAATTACAATTTGCGCCGCGGCGACGATTTCCTGCGGCTCAGCGTCTACATCTACCCCGCGCCGCGGGTGCCGCGCCGGGAGCGGACAGCCGCCTGCCAGGAGGTGATGGCAGGCATCGGGAGGGAGATCGATCTATTGCACCCGGGCGCGCAACGGACCGAATCCGGCGAGCCGGCCGCCTTGCCCGGCACCGAGCCCGGGCTCCGCCTCCGCTCCGTGCATCGCCTCCGCATGACGATGCGCAGCCACACTCCCGAGGAGGTGCGCAGGGAATCGCGGGTCTATTGCTATGTGGGCGGCGACTGGCTGGTAAAATATTATGCCAGCTCGAACGCGGCCTTCGACGTCGAGGAGGCGATCGAGGCGTTCGTCCGCGACAGCCCGTGGCCGGGCCGCGGCCCGGGCAGCATCGCGATGCGTTAACCCCCTTCTTGCGGAACCGCCTTCCTCGCGCTCGCGTTCAGGTGCCGCTACGCAAGAGGATCAGCGCGATGGACGAACCCGAACGGCCGGTCACCCACGAGACCACGGTGATCAACACAGGCGAGCGGCGCGGCGGCGGCGGAGCCTTGATCGCGATTGTGCTGCTGATCGTCGTCGGCGTCCTCGCCTTCCTCTATTTCGGCGGCTATCTGCAGCGCGCGGCGAGCAAGACCGACATCGACGTCAAGGTCGACCTGCCCGACGTCAACATCGACCGCGGCAAGAGCGCGCCCCCGGCCGGCAACCAGGCCAAATGAGCCCGGTCGCGCGCGCGCCGGCGCCGCGCTAGGGTCAGGCCAGGCCCGTATCGTCCGCGCCCAGGCCGCCGCCCCGCTCGCCGC
>JBKJZJ010000102.1:0-3485 GCA_046715355.1 Allosphingosinicella sp.
CCGGGGCCAGCCCCTCGGCCCGCCAGCGCGCGAGCCAGGCGGCGAAGGCGCCGGCGAGGCGGCGCAGAAAGGCGTCCGGCGGAACGGGCGGATCGAGGCTGGTCGCCGGGCGATCGAGCTCGGCGGGATGGCAGGCGAGATTGACGCCGAAGCCGATCACCACCGCCTCGCCCTGGCGCTCGAGCAGGATGCCGGCGAGCTTGGCGCCCCCGACGAGGAGGTCGTTGGGCCATTTGAGCCGCGCGCGCGGCTCGTGGCGACCGGCCGCCTCGTGGAGCGCGACGGCGGCGACCAGGGCCAGGGTCGGCGCGGGCGGATCGCCGGACCGGAGGCGGACCAGGGTCGAGGCGTGGAGGTTGCCCGGCGGCGAGAGCCAGGCCCTGCCCTGCCGCCCCTTGCCGCCGGTCTGACGCTCGGCGCGCAGCCAGATCCCCTCCGCCGCCCCGTCGCGCGCCAGGGCGGCGACGTCGTCGTTGGTGGAGCCGGTCTCGGCAAGGCTGCGGATCATCGGCCCTGTTTAGTCGTTCCGGCGCTAGCGGGCGATGGCGATCTGCGCGTTGACGCGGATCGGCGGGCCGCTGTCGGGATCGTTGCCGGCCGGCCGGCCCGGCACGGTGAAGCGGTCGATCGCGCCCGGCTGGAAGACAATGGCCATGCTCGAACCGCCATAGCTGAAATAGCCGAGCTCATCGCCTTTCCTGACCTTGTCGCCTTCCTTCACCGTGATCGTGACCGAGGAGATTTCGGTGATGCCGACCGGGATCACGCAGACCATGCCGATCGTGCTGTCGGGGCTTTCGATGAACACCAGCCCGCGCGTGTTGACCGCGGTCTCATAGCCCTGCGAATAGGTCGCCGCGGTCGTGTCGACCCCCGCCGACTCGGCATCGCTGAACGTCAGCCCCTCGACCACGCGCGCGTGGCGGACAACGCCGTCGACCGGGGAGCGCCAGCGGTGATAATCGGCGCCGCTCAGATAGGATTGGAAGACGCTGCCGCCCGCGAAGCGGTCGATATATTGGTTGTCGAGCATGTTGACGAGCGAATAGGGCTCCGCCTTCAGCCAGAATTGAGCGGTCGGCTGGACGTTGTCAGCCATGTTGTAGACGGTGCCGTCATTCGGCGAGACGATCACTTTGGGGTTGTCCGGCTCGGCGACCGGCCGGCATTCGGCCTTGATCTCGCGGTGGAAGAAGGCGTTGAACGACGGCCAGCCCCAGTGCGGATCCGAGGGATCGGGGATCTCGAAATCGTACAGCTTGTTGTACCAGTAAGCGGGCCGGCAGAGCCAGCCGGTGTCGCTCTCGTTGAGCACGTAGCGGCTCGCCGGACTGTCCAGGAAGGCGCACCATTCCTTGAGCACCCCGGTGAGCGCGACGTTGAACGCCGCGTTGCGGAACAGGGCTTCGCCAGCCGGCGTCATCATCATGTAGGTGAACAGGTTCGACATCGGGAAGGCGTTGCCCTGGCTGGGGCCAGGCGTGTAGGCGGGCGCGGTCGTGACGATATGGTCGAGCGACGCCAGCAGATCCTCGACGCTGGAGACGGTCTGGTTGCCCGCCGGTTGCTCATCGATCATCTGCTCGACATACATGCGCACGACGCCGTCGCGCCCGATCAGGTCCGCCATCGCCTGCACCGCGGCGCCGCGCGGCTTGGCGGTGCCGTCGGCCTTGGCCGCTTCGAGCTTCTGCTTCAGCTCCCTTTGCCAGGCGTCGACGGCCTTCCGGTCTTTCGGCAAATAGCCGGCAAGATAGCCGAAATGGCTGCGGTAACGCGCATCCAGGATTTTCTCGAGTTCATCACTCATCACGGCTGTCCTCCGCAATCCGCGCGTTATCGGTCAATAGTGACTCGAAAAGCGGATTGGCGCGGGCGGAGGATCGCATGTTCCCGCCGTGACGGCAACTTAGGACGTTCGGTAATTTATTGAACCGAAAAAGTAATCGTCCGGAACCGACCCTAGAACAGGGCCCGGGCGGCGTTGGTCGCCGCCGCACCCAGCCAGGGAATCGCCAGATAACCCAATGGCGACACGAACAGGGCCGAGGCACAGATCAAAGCCGACCCGACCGGCTCCTTGGTCTCCGCGAAGGCCGGCGCCGGCTCGTCGAAATAGATCAATTTGACGATCTTGATATAATAAAAGGCGCTGATCACCGAGGTCGCGATCGCCACCGCGGCGAGCCAGGTCAGCCCAGCCCCCACCGCGGCGTCGAACACCAGGAACTTGGGCCAGAAGCCGAACAGCGGCGGGATGCCGGCGAGGCTGAACATGAAGATCGCCATGGCGAGCGCGAGCATCGGCCGGGTGCGCGACAGGCCCGAAAGGGAGGCGATCGATTCCACCGCGCGCCCTTCGGCGTCGCGCATCCTCAAGACGACCAGGAAGGCGCCCAGGGTCATCACGATATAGACGGCCATATAGAAGAGGACCGAGGCGACCCCCGCCACGCCCGCGGGTCCGGCCGCGCTCGCGGCGGCGAGACCGACGAGCGCGAAGCCGACATTGTTGATCGAGCTGTAGGCGAGCAGCCGCTTGATGTTGCGCTGGCCGATCGCGGCGACCCCGCCGAGCACGGTCGAGGCGAGCGCCGCGAAGATCACGATCTGGCGCCATTCGTGCATCGCCGGCGCCATCGCCTCGACGGCGACGCGCACCAGCAAAGCCATGGCGGCGAGCTTGGGCGCGGAGGCGAAGAAGGCGGTGACCGGGGTCGGCGCGCCTTCGTAGACGTCGGGCGTCCACATGTGGAACGGCACCGCGCTGATCTTGAAGGCGAGGCCGGCGAGGACGAAGACGATGCCGAACAATTGGCCGGTCGAGACCCCGCTTGCGAGCGCCGCCGCGATGCCGCCGAACTGGGTGGTGCCGGTAAAGCCGTAGAGCAAGGAGATGCCGTAGAGCAGGATGCCGCTGGCGAGCGCGCCGAGCACGAAATATTTGAGGCCCGCCTCGGCCGAGCGGGTGTCGGTGCGCTGGAAGCTGGCGAGGACGTAGGCGGCGAGGCTCTGCAGCTCGAGGCCGACATAGAGGGTGAGCAGATCGCCCGCCGAGACCATCATCCCCATGCCGATCGCGGAGAAGAGGATCAGCACCGGATATTCGGCGCGATAGTCGCGGTCCCGCCCGAACCAGCTCATCGCCGCGAGAAGGGCGATAGCGGCGCCGGCATAGATGGCGATCTTGGCGAAAGCGGCGAAGCTGTCACCGATGAAGAGGCCGCCGAAGGCGGTGCCGCCGGCATCGGCTATCCCGGGGACGAAGACGGCGGCGGCGGCGAGGACCAGCACGGCGAGCCAGGTCAGCAACCGCGCGGCCTTGTCGCCGCCCCAGGCCGCGCCGAGCATGAGCAGCAGCGCGCCGCCGCTCAATATCTCTTCGGGGAGGATGAGGAGGAAATCGCGGAGCATCAATGATGCGCCCCCTCGGGCTGGTGCGCCGGCGCGTGGGCGGCGGGCGCGGGGCGACCGGCGGTGAGGCG
>JBKJZJ010000103.1:0-4394 GCA_046715355.1 Allosphingosinicella sp.
GCGGTTGTAGGTCGACATGCCCGAGCCGTCGGAAAAGTCGTAATCCGCGCGGCGGAGGCCCGCGCGCTCCACCATCGCGCGCACCACCGCGAGCCCGTCGGCCATCGAGCCGGTGCCGGCCTGCCGCCCGAGCCGCCGCAGCATCAGCTCGGCGTGGTAATTCTGGCTCGCCTTGTTGATCGTCACGAGGTCTTCGGCGAGCGGGGGCGCGACGAGGCGGGCGAGCGGCTCCGGCCGCGCCGCCGCCGCAGGCTGCCCAAGCGGCCGGTGGCGCGCCGCGACCGCGCCGGTGACGCGAACCCCGCGCGCCTCCAGGAGGGCCCTGAAGCGCCACGCCGCGAAATGCGCCGGATCGTCGATGCCGAGGCGCAGAAGCTCGGGTTGGGCGCCGATCGCGATCGTGCCGGTCAGTCGCAGCACGTTGCTGCCCGGGAGGCGGTCGAAGTCGAGGTCGGTGGCGCCCGCCGCGATCGTCACGGCGCGATTGTCGATCACGTAATAGGGCAGGACATCGAGCGCCGGGGGCCGGCCGGGCGCGGTGGGCGAGACGCGCAGATGCAGCTCGTTGTCGTCGAGGCTGAGCGCGGAGGCGGCGGTGCCGGAGCGCGTGCCGATATTGTTCCAGCTCATCCCCGGGCTCCAGCGCTGGTCGGGGAAGAAGCTGTCGTCGCCGATCACGTCGCGGACCAGCCGCGTCCGCGCGGCGACGGCGTCGGCCAGCGTGGCGAGGCAGTTGACGGCGCAACCGGCGGCGCTGGAAAGGCGCGCGTCGCCATGGCCCTCGAGGACCACGTCCGGCGCGGCCCCGCTTGCCGGTTCCAGCCGCACGGCGGCGCCGCCGGCCGTGTCGGGCCGGTCGAGGCCGGAGAGCGTGGCGAAGGCGGCGGCGGTGGTGAACATCTTGGTGTTCGAGGCGGGGATGAAGCGCGCGTCGGGGGCGATCGCGACGATCTCCCGGCCGTCCTCGGTCGCGACGACGAGACCGAAGCGAGTGCCGGGTCCCGCCTCGCGCAGCCGCGTCTCGACGCGGTGCTGGAGACTCTGCTGCCCGGGCCCCTCCTGGGCGGCCGTCGCGGAGACGGGGGCGAGCGCCAGGAGCAGCGCAAATGCCGGGGCCAGCCTGGTCATTCGCCGAGCCATGCCGGCAGCTTGTCGGCTCCGATCAGCGCGTCCATCTCCTGCCGCTCGCGGACCACGGCCCATTGCTCGCCGTTCACCAGCACCTCGGGCGGCAGGGGGCGCGAATTATAGGTGCTGGCCATGGTCGCGGCATAGGCGCCCGAGGTCCGGATGATCATCAATTCGCCTCCCGCGACCCGGTCGATGCTTCGCGCCACGGCGAAGGTGTCGCCGGTTTCGCAGATCGGCCCGACAATGTCCGCGATCATCCGTTCGCCCGTCGGAACGACCGCCTCGATCGCGTGCCAGGCATCGTAGAGGCTCGGCCGCAGCAGGTCGTTCATCGCCGTGTCGAGGATCACGAACGGATGCTCGGGCCCGGGCTTCACCCGGATCACCCTGGCGAGCAGGACGCCGGCATTGCCGACGATGATCCGCCCCGGCTCGAAGATCAGCCTCACCCCCCAGTCGCCCGCGACCCGGCCGACCATTTCGCCATAGTCCGACGGGCTGGGCGGCGGCGGCGCGGACGGATCGTAGGCGACGCCCAGCCCGCCGCCGAGATCCGCGGTCCGGATCTCATGCCCTTCCGCGCGCAGCAGGCGGATGAGCTCGCCGACCTTCGCGAACGCCGCTTCGAGCGGGTCGAGACTGGTCAGCTGGCTGCCGATATGGACCGCGACTCCCCTGACCTCGAGACCCGGCAGCGCGCGCGCCAGCGCATAGGCCTGGAGCGCGTCCGCGATCGATATGCCGAACTTGTTGTGCGCGGCGCCGGTCGAGATCTTCGCGTGGGACCCCGCGGCGACGTCGGGATTGACGCGAAAGCCGATCGGCGCCGTCCGCCCCATCGACAGCGCGACCCGCGAGAGCATGTCGGCCTCGGACAGCGATTCGAGGTTGAACTGGCAAAGCCCCCCTTCGAGAGCGAGCCGCATCTCCGCTTCGGTCTTGCCGACGCCGGAAAAGACGATCTTCTCCCCCGCGATGCCGGCGGCGCGGGCCCTTCGATATTCGCCGCCCGAGACGACGTCCGCGCCGAGCCCCTCCGCCGCCAGCGTCGCCAGCACCGCCGCATTGGGATTGGCCTTGACCGCGAAGGCGATCAGCGGATCGCCGAGCGGCGCGAGCGCCGCCTTGAAGGCCCGGGCCTGCCTTTGCATTCCCGCCGTCGAATAGACGTAGACCGGGGTGCCGACCTCGCCCGCGATCCGCTCCAGCGGGACGCCTTCGCAGTGAATGGCGGCACCCTGAAGATGGAAGGGGTCGATGGGTCCCGCTTGGTCGTGGAGGCTCTGCATGAGCGCCCCAGCATAAGCGCAGTCTCGGTCTCGGCAATGGCGTTGGCGCGAAGAGAAGGCGCTTCAGGCCGCCTCCCTCTCCGGCCCGCCTGGTTGTTCGCCCTCGGCCGTGCCGGGGAGGAACTCCAGAATGTCGCCGGGCTGGCAGGACAAAGCGGCGCAGATCGCATCGAGCGTCGAGAAGCGGATCGCGCGCGCCTTTCCGGTCTTCAGGATCGACAGGTTCACGATGGTGATGCCGACGCGCTCGGCGAGCTCGGTCAGGGTCATCCGCCGGTCGTGGAGCAAATCGTCGAGCTTGACGATGATGGCCATGTCACACCGTCCCTTCGAGCTCTTCGCGCATCAGCGCGCCCTCCCCGAACACCCGGACCAGCACGAAGGTGAGCAGCACGGCGAGCCAGCCGGCGGCCGAGAAACCGGCATCGAGATGGACCGGATGCGCGGGAGTCGAAACGGCCCTCCCGATCGCGCCGATGACGAGGCTGAAAAGCTGCAGCGCGAGCAAGGCCCAGGCGATCCACTGCAACCTGCGTGCGTTCGCGGCGATGAACGGGTCGCCCGCGCGCACCGTCTCGACGATCGCGAGCAGCCGCTTCAGGAGGAGGTGGTTGAGCGGGATCGTGGCGAGGCCGAGCAGCGCGACCGCGCGCAAGCCCATGATCAGCCGCGCCGCCTCGGGCGAGGGAGTCAGCTTGAACGCGCTCATGATCCATTGCTCGTGGGGCATGGCGGCCAGCAGGACGACGATCGCGGCGCCGGCCAGCCAGTTCAGGACGATGAGGATGCGCAGCATGACGAAGGCGACGGGCAGCGCGGCGGAATAGGATCGGACCATGAGCGGGCACTCCAACGACTCGCAGTATCGATAAACGATAATACATTTATCGATAGTCGTCAAGCACCATGGCGTGACCGCCTCGCCAGGACGGGTTCGGCAAGACTTCAACCCGCCTTCGAATAAGCGCGGCGCCCGCGCAAATAGGTGGCGGCGATGGCGCGGTCGTCGCCCAGCACCTGCAAGGCGAACAGCCGGTCGTGCAGCGACGCGCCGGCGCAGCGGCGGGCGAGCAAGGGCGTCGCGCCCTCGTCGAGGACGATGAAGTCGGCCTCCTGCCCGGGCAGCAGCCCGCCGACGCGATCGGCGATCCCGATCACCCGCGCTCCGCCCATGGTGGCGAGATGAAGCGCGCGGAAGGGATCGAGGCTGGCCCCCCTGAGCTGGCAGACCCTATAGGCCTCGCCGAGCGTGTGGAGGATGGAGAGGCTGGTGCCCGCGCCGATATCGGTGCCGATGCCGAGCCCGACGCCGTGACGGTCGGCCAAAGCCAGATCGAACAGGCCCGAGCCCAGGAACAGGTTGCTGGTCGGGCAGAAGGCGATGCCGGCGCCCGCCTGCGCCATGCGCGACAGCGCACGGTCGCTCATATGGACGCAATGGGCGAAGACCGAGCGCGGTCCGACCAGGCCGAAACGGTCGTATACGTCGAGATAGTCGGCGGCCTCGGGGAAGCGCTTCGCGACGAACGCGATCTCGCCCGGATTCTCGGAGAGGTGGGTGTGCATCAACACGTCGGGATGCGCGGCGACCAGATGCCCCGCATCGGCGAGCTGCTCGCTGCTCGAGGTGGGGACAAAGCGCGGCGTGACCGCATAGCCAAGCCGGCCGCGGGCGCGCCCACGCGCGCTCAGGGGGTCGGTGTCGGCGCGGCCGGAGGCGATCGTGTCGCGCAGGCCGTCGGGGCCCAGGTCCATCAGCACCTTGCCGGAGACGATCCGCATGTCGCGCTCGAGCGCCGCTTCGAAGAGCGCGTCGACCGAGCCGGCGTGGACCGTGGCGAAGACGAGCGCGCTGGTGGTGCCGTGCCGGAGCAACTCGTCGAGGAAGAAGGCGGCCACCCGGTCGGCGTGGCCGCGGTCGGCGAAGGCCTTCTCGGCGGGGAAGATATGGCGCTCGAGCCATTGCATCAGCTG
>JBKJZJ010000104.1:0-10431 GCA_046715355.1 Allosphingosinicella sp.
GGCTTCCACGAGGCGATCGGCGACATGATCGCGCTTTCGGTCACGCCCGAATATCTGGTCGAGATCGGCCTGCTTCGGCGCAACCAGATGCCCAATGAGGAGCAGGACCGGGCATTGCTGCTCCGCCAGGCGCTCGACAAGATCGCCTTCCTGCCCTTCGGCCTGCTCGTCGACCGCTATCGCTGGGGCATCTATTCGGGCCAGATCGCGCCGACCGAATATCAGGCGGCATGGGACCGGATGCGGCTGCAATATCAGGGCATCGTCCCGCCGAGCCCGCGCAGCGAGCGCAATTTCGACGCCGGCGCCAAATATCACGTGCCGGCGAGCGTTCCCTATACGCGCTACTTCCTCGCCCGCATCCTCCAGTTCCAATTCTACAAGGCCGCCTGCGACATCGCCGGCTGGCGCGGGCCGCTGCACCGCTGCTCCTTCTACGGCAATCGCGAAGTCGGCCGGCGGCTGAACGCGATGATGGCGATGGGCGCCTCGCGGCCCTGGCCGGATGCGCTCGAGGCCTTCACCGGCAGCCGCGAGATCAGCGCCGAGCCGATGGTCGAATATTTCCGGCCCTTGCTCGGCTGGCTGCGCGAGCAGAACAGGGGGCGCAGATGCGGTTGGTAGTCCTGGGCCTTTCGCTGGCGCTGGCCGGTTCGGCCCCGCTCACCTTCGCCGTCGCGCAAAGCCCGGTCACGACTCAGCCGCTCGCGGCCGGCGAGGTGCTGCTGGAAGTCAACGCACTGGGCACGGTGACCAACCGTGCGGATTCCGCCAGTCTGTCGGTCTCGATCGGCGGCTCGGGCGATACCGAAGCGGCCGCGCGGACCGCCACCGAGGCCAAGATCCGCGAAATCAGGGGCGTGCTGCGGGGGCTCGGGATCGCCGATGCCGACATTCGCGTGCGCCCCGTCACGACCGGAACCGAACCGGCGCCGACATTGGCGGGAATGCGGTCTTACGAGACGAATGCGGTGGCCGAGTACGAGAACATGGCCATGCCCATGGAGGAGGGGAACACCGCCTATCCCATGGAGGAGCAGCCGCCATCCCCTGCGGCTTACGGCCAGGCAGCCGTGGAGATCACGGTCCGCGACGTGGGTCGCGTCGCGGCGGTGCAGCGGACTCTGGTCGAGCGCGGCATTTTCAGTACCGGCTTCGGCGTCCCAACCTACCTGCTGGCGGATAGCAGCGCGGCGCGGCGGGCGGCGCGCGCGCAGGCGATGCAGAAGGCGCGCTCCGACGCGGAGGGCTATGCCGCCTCGCTCAACATGCGCGTGGCGCGGATCGTTCGGATCACCGAGCGGATCGGGCTCGACGGTCTCAGCCTGTTCGTGAGCGAAGCGCAATCGATGACGAGGCTGTTCGTGCCGCAGATGTTCACTGGACTCGAAGTCACGACCATGGTCGCCGTCGGCGTCGATTTCGCATTGGTGCCGCGCTAGAGGCGATTCCGATGTGGGCTCTGCTGGCATCGCTCACCGCGCTTCAGGCCCAGCCGGCGCCCGCGCGGCCGCCGCGCTTCGATCCCGCGGCGCCCGAAAACCGGCAGGTGCTGCCCGCCTTCAGCTATGAGACGGTCGAGCCCGTGCTCACCCAGATCGGCGCGCGGTTCGAGCGGCAGATCAGCGGCGAGCGGCCGGCTCTGCTCGTCACCTTCGCCAACGGCCGGCGCGCGGCGGTCCTGTTCGGCGCGTGCCAGGGTTCGTCGTGCAAGGCGATCTCGGTGCAGGCGGTGTGGAACCGGCCGGCGGACCTGCCGCCCGAGCGGCTCGGCGCCGGCCTGCATGCCTTCAACCAGCGCTACGGCTTCGCCCGAGCCTTCGTCACCTCGGACGGACGGCCGACGCTGCAGCGTTACCTGGTCGCCGATTTCGGCTTCATCCGCGGCAATCTCGCGGTCGAGCTGCTCGCCTTCGCGGGCCAGATCGACCGCTTCGTGACCGAGGTGCTGCGCGCAGGTGCGCCCCCGGCCGCGCCCGCGCCCGCGCCGGCACCGCAATAACCAGCGAGCGCCAGGGGAAGAATCGGCGCGACGGCCCCGGGTTTCCTGCAGCAAGAGGCCAACTCCCTTATAAGGGATGTCCCTTATAAGGGAACTCACGCACGCGAAGCGAGATCGGCGGCAGGCGGGGAGCCCGCCGCATACGCCGCCCGGGCGATCGCCCTATCCAGGCTTGGGAGCTGGTCGAGGGTGGCGCCGGGTGGGGCGGATTCGGGCGCGGTATCAGCGCCGGCTTCGCGCTAAAGCTGGGCGGAGAGGAACTCCGCGCTGGAGACGCTGAAGGCGCCCGGCTCCTCGACGTTCAATTCCTTGACCACCCCGTCCTCGACGATCGCCGACCAGCGCTGGCTGCGCTTGCCCATGCCGAATTTGGAGAAATCGGCCGACAGGCCGAGCGCGTCGGCGAAGGCGCCGCTGCCGTCGGCGAGCATGGTCACCTTGCCCTCCGCGCCCGATTGCGCGGCCCAGGCCTGCATGACGAAGGCATCGTTGACCGCGACGCAGGCGATCTCGTCGACGCCCTTGCCCTTCAGCTCGTCGGCGCGCTCGATATAGCCGGGCAAATGGCGCGCGGAGCAGGTCGGCGTGAACGCGCCCGGGACGGCGAACAAGGCGATCTTGCGGCCGGCGAAATAATCGTCGCTCTCGATCGGCTGCGGCCCGTCGGGGCCGGCCTTTATCAGAGTCGCGCTGGGGATGCGGTCGCCAACCTTGATCGTCATCGTCTCTCTCCTTGGAACAGGCCGGCCCCTTAGCAAGCCGTTCCGCCCCGCGATAGGCCCGCTAAGGCTGTCGCCGGGCGCGGCGCTGGCTTATAGGGAAAGGCATGGACGCGCCGCGCTTCCTTTCCGGCCAGTTCCTGCTCGCCATGCCGGGCATTGGCGATCCGCGCTTCGACAAGGCGGTGATCGCGATGTGCGTGCATGACGAGGGGGGCGCGCTCGGCATCGGCCTCGGCCGCATCGCCCCGCGGATCGGCTTCCACGACCTCCTCAAACAGCTCGATATCGATCCGGGCGCGGCGCCGAACGCGCCGATCCACCAGGGCGGGCCGGTCGACCCGCAGCGCGGCTTCATCCTGCACACGCCCGATTGGGGCGGCGCCGATTCGATCCATGTCGCCGGCCGCTGGGTGCTGAGCGCGACGCTCGACATCCTGAAGGCGATCGCGGCGGGGGAAGGGCCATCGCGCTGGGTGGCGGCTTTGGGCTATGCCGGCTGGGAGGGCGGCCAGATCGAACGCGAGATGCGCCGCCACGGCTGGTTCGTCACGCCCGGCGACGAGAGCCTGCTCTACGACCAGGATGTCGATACGCGCTGGACGGCCGCCTTCAACGCCGCCGGCGTCGACCCGAGGCTGCTGACCGCGGAGTTCGGGACGGCCTAGCTCTTTGAATCCGTTCGTCGCTTTTAACCCCGCGCGTTGAGACCTCGGTAACCACTCCCATGAGACCTTCGAGTCGATCGCGGCGCATGGCGCGCCGGATCGAGTGAGGGTGGGGGATTTGCCATGACTGGACAGAGGACAAAGCGCGGCCTCTTCACGGGCGCCGCATTGATGATGTGCGTTGCCACTCCGGCACAGGCGACGATGCAATGCTGGAACCCGACCCAGGTCGCGGCCGCCAAGGTCAGGGACCTGCAATCGCGGCTGATGGTGGCGACGTTGCGCTGCTCGGCGATGGGCGTGGATGTGGCCGGGGCCTATAACCGCTTCCTCGCCGCCAACAGGAGCGCGATCCAGGGCGCCAATGCGGTGCTGCTGGCCCAGTTCCAGAGCGGTTTCGGCCGCCAGGCGCTGGTCCATTACGACCGCTTCGCGACGTCGCTCGCCAACATTTACGGCGACGACGCCACCAGCCCGACCATCTGCGGCGAGACAATCGTGCTGGCCGAAGAGGCGGCCGCGGCGAACGGCGACATCGACGCTCTGGTGGCGATCGAGGACCGGCTCGGCTTCGCCACGCCGCTGCCGGGCGGCCAGTGCAGCGTCTCCTTCGCCTCCGCCGAAGGCAATTGAGCAAATATAAATATATCTTTATATTTGCATTCGGGGGGGGGCGCGGCTAGTGGACCAGCGCGCGACCGCCTTTTCTGCCGGCGGTCTTTTCACTTTCAGGAGACCGTACGTGGCGACCCAGGCCCAGAGCAAGCATGAAGACTACGTCATCGCCGACATCGGCCTCGCGAGCTACGGCCGCAAGGAGATCGAGATCGCCGAGACCGAAATGCCCGGGCTGATGGCGCTGCGCGAGGAATTCGGCGACTCGCAGATCCTCAAGGGCGCGCGGATCACCGGCTCGCTGCACATGACGATCCAGACCGCGGTGCTGATCGAGACGCTGACCGCTCTGGGCGCGCAGGTCCGCTGGGCCTCATGCAACATCTTCTCCACCCAGGACCATGCCGCCGCCGCCATCGCCGCGACCGGCGTGCCGGTCTTCGCCGTGAAGGGCGAGACGCTCGAGGAATATTGGGATTATGCCGCCCGCATCTTCGATTGGGGGCAGGACGAGACCTGCAACATGATCCTCGACGACGGCGGCGACGCCACCATGTTCGCGCTCTGGGGCGCGCGCGTCGAGGCGGGCGAGGAATTGTTCGAGCCCTCCAACGAGGAGGAAGAGATTCTCGCGGCGACGCTGAAGCGCTTCCTGAAGGAGCGGCCGGGCTATTTGACGAAGACGGTCGCCAACATCAAGGGCGTCTCGGTAGAGACCACCACCGGCGTCCACCGTCTCTACGACCTCGCCAAGAAGGGCAAGCTTCCCTTCCCCGCGATCAACGTCAACGACAGCGTCACCAAGTCGAAGTTCGACAATCTCTACGGCTGCAAGGAGTCGCTGGTCGACGCCATCCGCCGCGCCACCGACGTGATGCTCGCCGGCAAGGTCGCCTGCGTCGCCGGCTTTGGCGACGTCGGCAAGGGCTCGGCCCAGAGCTTGCGCAACGGCGGCGCCCGCGTGCTCGTCACCGAGGTCGACCCGATCTGTGCGCTGCAGGCGGCGATGGAGGGCTTCGAGGTCATCACCATGGAGGAGGCGACCAAGCGCGCCGACATCTTCGTCACCGCCACCGGCAATGCCGACGTGATCACGTTGGATCACATGCGGGCGATGAAGAATATGGCGATCGTATGCAATATTGGTCACTTCGATTCCGAGATCCAGATCGGCGCGCTCCAGAACATGAAGTGGACCGAGATCAAGCCGCAGGTCGACGAGGTCGAATTCCCCGACGGCAAGAAGATCATCGTGCTTTCCAAGGGCCGCCTGGTCAATCTGGGCAACGCCACCGGCCATCCGAGCTTCGTGATGAGTTCGTCCTTCACCAACCAGACGCTCGCCCAGATCGAGCTGTGGACCGGCGGCGACAAATATAAGAACGACGTCTACGTCCTGCCCAAGCATCTCGACGAGAAGGTCGCCGCGCTCCACCTCGACAAGCTCGGCGTCAAGCTGACGCAGCTGACGCAGAAGCAGGCGGATTATATCGGCGTGCCGGTCGAGGGCCCGTTCAAGCCGGACCATTACCGCTACTGATCGCGGCTCAGAGGTCCAGCAAAGGACGGGGCGGCGGGAAGGCGAACGGCCGCGCCCGGATCCAGCGCGAGGCGAGACGCTTCTCGCCGGCGGTGACGGGCCGGCCGGCATGCTGGGTATATTCGTCGGCGCGGCCGTCGGCGAGCGTGTTGCGGAACAGCAAGGCGTCCCCCTTCCGACCCTTGAAGCTGAGCCCGGTCTTCAGGAACAAGGTCTCGCCGCCCCCATAGCCGTGGTTCAAATAGACCAGCATCGTCAGGATGCGCTGGTTGGCCTCGCCGGGCACGGCGTCGAAATGCGGCTTATATTCCTGGCCCGGCCGGTATCGCAGCACCTGCAACGACTCGCCCTGGGCGACTTCGGTCCCGGTCGCGGCGGCGATGCGCCGGTTGAGGGCGTGGACCGCGGGGCCCTCGCGGAACAAGGCGAAGGACATGCCGTCCGACGTCCGCACCGGATTGTGATGCTGGCGCCCGGTCCCCGGGTCGATCACCACCGATGGCTCGAGCCAAGGCTGGGCCTCGGCGAACAGGAAGTCGCATTCCGCCGGGCTGAACAAGGCCGGGAACATGCTGACATGGGGCCGGTCGCTGAGGCTCTTCCCGGCGGGCCGCTCGAGCGGCCCGCCCGATGGCGCGAGGTTCATCCGATCGATCAGCGCAAGCTGCGCCGCCGCGCCTGGAAAATCATAGCTCCGCAACAGCCGCAGCGCGCCTTGCCAATCGGCCGGCGCGCCCGTGCCGTTGCCGACGAAGGCGGTGTGGATGGCGGCCGCCTGCCCGTGGCCGGCCTCCGCGGCCCCGCGGAAGAGCTCGCGGGCGGCGGCGAGGTCGCGCCGGACGAGCTGTCCGGACAAGCGCCAGTTGGCGAGCGCGAAGAGGGCGTCGGGATCGGCGGCGGCCTGCGCGCCAGCGAGCAGGCGATAAGCCTCCGCGGCCTTTCCGGCGGCGAGGAGAGCTTTGGCTTGCTCGGTGGGTGAGGGGCCTGCCATGCCTGCTCCTACCACCGGGCCCCGGTCAAAAAAAAGGGCCGGGGACTCGCCCCGGCCCGATTTTCAGTTTCGCGTCCGACTAGAAGCGGGCGCGGAAGCCGCCGTAGAAGTTGCGGCCGCGGATGTTGTAGATCGCGCTGCCCACGCCGGTTCCGGTGGAGCCGAGCGGCGGCATCCGGTCGAAGATATTGTCCACGCCGACGAAGAAGTTCAGGTCGGGGCGTCCCTCGCCGGTGCGGATGTTCCAGTCGAGCCGCATGTCGTGATAGAAGACCGCCGGGAACCTCTGGACGTCCGCCCAGTCCGCATCCTGCGGGGCGCGGCCCTGCAGCGAATTGAAGTCCTCGTAGGCGTTGACCCACATCGCGCCGATGTAGCGCATCTCGTAGCCCAGCGTGAACTCCTTGTAGCTGAGGTCGACGTTCCAGCGGAATTCGTCCACGGGATCGCCGAGCTCGCCCAGCAGCCGGTTCGCGAAGTTCGGATCCGTCTGGTTCTGGTAATTGCTGTTCTGCAGCTGGTGCGAGAAGATCAGGCGCGTGTTGAGGCGGCTGTCGGCACCGAGATTGGTGCGATAGGCGACCTCGAAGTCGATGCCGCGCCTGATCCGCTTCGCGAAGTTGAGCGGAGCCTGGATCAGCGAGTTGCCGAGGATCTGGCCGGGCGTTTCGCCCAACGGACCCGGGCCCGTGCCGCGGTAGCGCTGGAATTGCGCGCAGAACGGGTTGTTGAGTGACGGCTGGTCGTAGCAGGCGTTGGCGATCGCCTGGGCGCCGAGCGCGACGATCACGCCCTCCACGGTGATGTTGTAATAGTCGACCGTGAGCGACAGGCCCGGGATGAAGCGCGGCTGTGCGACCGCGCCGATCGTCCAGGAGTCCGAGACCTCCGCTTCGAGGTTCGGATTGCTGCCGCTCACAACCGGAAGCGAGTAGGTAACGGCGGGAAGCGGCAGGAACGCACCGATGTCCGCCTGGCAATTGGCCGCCCGGAATGTCGTTCCCTGGCCGATGAAGTTGGGGCCGCAGGGATCGTTGAAGCCCGGCGCGAAGTTCGGGACCAGCGGGAAGCCCGTTTCCGCCACGTTCGGAGCCCGGACCGCGCGACCATAATTGCCGCGGAAGCGGATGTCGCGGATCGGCGCCCATTCGACACCGGCATTATAGGCCCAGACCGTGCCCGTGCCGCCGCCGTAATCGGCGACGCGAGCCGCGCCGGAGACCGTCAGATTCTCGAAGAAGGGCGTGTCCCTCAACAGCGGGATCTGAATTTCGCCGAACAGCTCCTTCACTTCGAAGGTGGGCGGGATGAAGTCCGGAATGACGACGTCGTTCGACGCGCCGGTCAGCACGAAGTCGTCCTGCTCGAAGGACGCATTCTCCCGCCGATATTCGGCGCCGAGCGCGAATCGCACCGGGCCGCCCGGCAGCTCGAAGAGCTGGCTCGAGTCGCCGGAGACGAAGCCGGTGAGGACGAGCTGGTCCGTGGTGGCGATATTGATCGTGCTGATGCTGAAATAATCGGCGGCCGCCCGGTTGTCCTGCCCGCCGAACGGATTGTAGGGCACGCAGGCGGCGATGTCGGCCGCGAGGCGCGCCGTGTTGAACGCGATATTCGGGAAGGGGTTCGCGGCCGCCGGATCGAATTGCGACCGGCACTGGATCTGACCCGTTGCCGGATTGCGCCCGGCGTCCAGCGACAGCAAGAAGCGCTGCCGGTCCAGGAAGCCGAAGTCGGTCGTCGTTTCCTCCATCTTGCCGTAATTGGCGGAGATTTCGTACGACCAGTCGTCGTTGAACGTGCCCCGCGCGCCGCCCACGATCCGCCAGGTATCGCGCTGGAAGCGCTCGTCGCGAATGCCCGAATCGGCGAGATGGCGCGCGGTAACGAAGCGATAGGTGCCGGCGTTGATCGCCGCGATGTCGGCCGCGTTGAGCGGTCCGCCGACGCCCTGGCCACCGAACGTCGACCGTGGCGTGTTGCAGGCCGCGGTGAGGCTGGTGTTGCAGCCCGACGTCAGGATCGCATTGGCAATCGTCGTCCGGTCCGCGGGATTGAGGAACGGGTTGTCGAGGCGGATACGCTCGCGCAGATCGAACTGGCCGAAGGTGCCCTGAATGAAGGACGGCCCGGCGGCCGAACCCTGCACATCGACGCGGACGAACTTGGCCTCGGCGAACAACTCCAAGGCATCGCTGAACGTGTAATGGGCGAGCAGATTGCCGTTGTAGCGCTCCATGAACGGGAGCACCGACAAGAGCCTGTCCTCGCGGCCGGTCTGGCCGTTGCCGCCGACGATGCCGCCGATGATGCCGGCGCCGAAGCGCGTGCCCGTCTGCGGAGTCAGCCTGCCGGCGACCGTGAAGACATGGGTGCAGTTATAGGGATTGCCCGAATTGTTGGGGGGGCCGTTATTGGCAAGCGTGCCGGTTCCGCACTGCGCCGCGCCGCCGAACGGCTGCGTGATCGGAACCAGGCCGAAGCGGTGGATGCTGGCGCTGCGGAGGTCCCGGAAGAAGACGCGGTCCGGGAAGCCGTCGCTGTTGCTGGGCAGGCCCGCCGAGTCGGCATCGATGACGCCGAAACCGTTTGCGCGGCGGAAAAACGGAATGTCGGACGCGAAGATGCGCTCCTGCCGCGCATATTCGGCATGCAGCGTGACGTTGCCGCGGCCGTCCGCGAAGTTCATGCCGTACATGGCCGAAACATATTGGTTGGCGCCGTAGCCTTCTTCCGAGACCGCGGCATTGCCGCGGATCTGCAGGCCGTCGAAATCGCGGCGCAGGATGAAGTTGACGACGCCGGCGATCGCGTCCGAACCGTAAATGGCCGAATTGCCGCCGGTCACGATGTCGACGCGCTCGATCAGGTCGTTCGGGATGGTGTTGACGTCCGGGGACACCGCGTTGTTGAGAATGTCCGCTGCGACGTGCCGGCGGCCGTTGACCAGCACCAGGGTGCGCGACGTGCCGAGGCCGCGAAGGTCGAGCAGGTTGAGGCCCGCGATGCCGATGCCGAGGCCCGGATTCTGCTGGGCGAAGGTGCTGCGTAGCTGGGGCAGGTCGTTCAGCGTGTCGCCGACGTTGGTCTGGCCCTGCTGGAAGAATTCCTCGCCGCCGATCGAGGTGATCGGAACGACCGAGTCAAGATTGGGCCTGCGGATACGCGAGCCCGTCACGGTGACTTCGTTCTGACTGCCCGCGGCCGCGCCGCTGCTGTCGGCGAGCTGGCAGGTGCCCGCGGCAGCCTGATCCGGCGTGCAGGGCTCGTCGTCCTGGGCCTGGGCCGGCGCTGCAAAGGCCAGCGACATGCCAAAGAGCGCAGCGGAGCCCATCGCGCTCGAGCTGAGCAGTCCAAACTTCTTCATTTATATTCTCCCCCAAAGAGAATTGCACCGAAACGCGACATGCGCCGGGTGGACCCCGCAGCCACAGCCCAGTTGTCGCGTCGTTTCAAGAGGATCGTGACGGCGTTCATCGAAAGTTCAGCCAGTGTAGCCGTTTTGCCACATGTGCCGGGACGGTCCCGGGCGCCGCCTCTCCCCGCCTCTCGCCGCCTTTCGTCCGCCGCGCGCGACGGCGGCAGATGACTTCCGCTCGCCGGTGGCGCCGTCTAGACAGGCACGGATGTCGATCTCCTCTCCTTTCTTCGTCGCGATCCTTGCGCTCGCCGCCGGAGCATGGCTGGCCGCCGCGCTTTGGGCGACCCGCCGCGGCTGGGGACGCGCGCGCGCGGCGGATGCGGTGGTGGACGAACATGCGCGGCTGGCGGCGCTGCTCGACGCCGGCCCCGCACTGCCGCTCCTCGTCGCCTCCGACGGCCTCATCGGCGGCTCCGCGCGGCTGGCCGGCATGCTCGGCCTCGACGCGCTGCCGGCGCGCTGGATGGGCCTGTTC
>JBKJZJ010000105.1:0-5251 GCA_046715355.1 Allosphingosinicella sp.
CGACCGGTCCGTCATTGGTCCCGGTGACGGTGATGGTGATGGTCGATGACGCGACGGCGCCATGCTCGTCCTCTATGTCGTAACCGACGACGACATCCACGCTCTCGCCGACGGCCAGATAGTCGAAATCGGCGCCCGGATCGAACTGGACCTGGTTGGACACGACGCTGGCGCCGCCCTGGCCCGGCGGCGCGGAGGCGGCGGTGACGGTGAGCACCGCGCCATTGTCGACGTCGTCGTCATTGGCGAGGACGTCGATCAAAATGATCTGGTTCTCCTCGGCCGAGGCCGAATCGGGATCGGCGGTCGGCGCATCGTTGAGCCCGGCGATGTGGAAGACGAGCGTGCCGGTGTCGCTGCCGTCATTGTCCGATACTGTGTAGTTAAAACTGTCGGTCACATTCTGGCCCAAAGCGAGCGCCTGGGCGGAGGCCGACAAGGTGTAGCTGTAGGTGCCGTTGGCGTTCAGTGTCAGCGTGCCGTAGGTGCCGACGAAGACGCCGCCGCTGACCGTGAGCGCGTCGCCATCGAAATCGAAATCATTGTCCTTCACGCTCGCGGCGCCGCTCGAATAGGTGCCGGCATCCTCGGTGATCGAGACATGGTCGTCGGCCGCGATCGGGGCGTTGTGGCCGCTGCCGATATCGATGACGCGGTCGGCGAAGACCAGCCGCTCGACGCGGATCAGCCGGTCGTGGCCATCGGCACCGGCGCCGCCGAGATGGAGGACGTGCAGATAGCCGGCGACGGCCAGGAACGAATATTCGCCGATCGACCCGGAATAGTAAGCGGTATCGAAGCCGTTCTTGCCGTCGAGCAGGTCATCGCCGGCGCCGCCCGTCAGATGGTCGCTGCCGTTGTCGCCATAGAGTTGGTCGTTCCCGGCGTCGCCGAACAGGTGATCGACGCCGTTGCCGCCGTAGATGATGTCGTCGCCGTCGCCGCCGTAGACGGTGTCCTTGCCATTGCCACCCGACAGAATGTCGTCGCCATTGGTTCCGTAGGTGATGTTGTCGGACACGTCGCCTCTCCTCTTCTCTTCACTCTGAGCGGTCGCAGTCGGCGCAGATAAACCCGGACATCGCAACCGCGTCGCCCGCGCTCATGCCAAAGCCGAGCCCCGCAATTTTCCTATATCTCAACCCCCACATGTCGCTGTCGATCGCGACTACGACGTCATACGCGCGACTCGATCTCACTTCGGACCTAACCAGCGCAAGGTGACTCTCCGGTGACTTCGAGTCCATAGTAATTGATCAATTGCTTCCGGCGTCGCGCCAGGATCGATCAATCCCCTTAAGGCGGGCGCTCTTCGCGCCTGCGATCATCGCGCGGACAGCCAGGCGAAGCGCGCCACGAACAAAGCCCAAAGCATGCGTCGATGGCGATCCTGACGGTTCATCATTGGTCGACAAGGCGAGAGGTCTCAAGGAGATGCGCCGGGTGACGCGCGGCCGGGTGGTCGTCATGACCTACGACCCCTCGTTCCGCGGGTTCTGGCTTGCGGATTGCATCCTGGACCTGGTGGATCTGCCCGGCCGCGCCTGGGCCAGGCGCTATCCAGATCTGCTCAACCTCGATGAACGCGATTGCTGCTACCGCCTCGTCGCGACGAAATGACACTGGTTACTAGGCCACCACCGGCTCCAGCATCCGGATCGTCCCCGCCGCCGCATCGATCTCGGCGCGCACGCCGACGGGAAGGCTGAACTGGTTCTCGATGTGGCCGAAGAGGGCGCCCTGGAAGGCGGGCACGCCGAGCGGTGCGAGGTGCTGGGCGAGAACCTCCGAAAGGGTGAAGCCGCCGATGGATGACGAGTTCCGGGCAACGCAATCGGTGCATTGGCCGAAGACGACGCCCGCAACGCGTCCGAGAATGCCGGCCAGCGCGAGCTGCGTCAGCATGCGATCGATGCGATATTGCGCCTCGTCGGTGTCTTCGAGAAACAGGATCGCGCCGTCGAAGCTGGGCAGATAGGGCGTGCCGACCAGGGCCGAGAGGACGGTGAGGTTGCCGCCGATCAGCGGTCCCGACGAGCGTCCCGGGCGGAACGTGCGGATCCGCCCGCCGCGCTGCGCAAGGCGGTCCTCCGTGCCAGCCGGCGCTACCCAAGTCGGCGTCTCTGCGTCGAAGGCGAGGCGGCGGAAGGAGTCCCAGGAGAGCCGGCCCCAGGCGCTCGCGGCATTGGGGCCGTGGATGCTGGGGCAGTCCGTGCGCGCGGCGAGCGCAAGGTGAAGCGCGGTGATGTCGCTGAAGCCGATCAGCAGCTTCGGATTGGCCCGAATCAGGTCGAAATCGAGATGCGGCAGCACGCGCGCCGAGCCCCAGCCGCCGCGCACGGCGAAGATGGCGCGCACTTGGCGGTCGGCGAACATCGCGTTGATGTGGGCGGCCCGCTCTTCATCCCGGCCGGCGAGATAACCGTAGCGGCTGAGAATATTGGGAGCCGGCTTGGGGACGAGCCCCATCGCGCGGATCGTCTCCAGGACCAGCTCGAGATCGAAGGCGTCGGGCGTGAAGTAGGCCGGCTCCACGAGGCCGACGGTGTCGCCTGGCCGGAGCCTGGGCGGCTTGCGCCTCGCCGGCAGCGGCGCCGCAACGCTGACCGATGGGACGAGCAACGCGGCCACCGCCGCCTGGATCATGGTCCGTCGACTAAGCATCCAGCCCCCCTTATCCCGCCGACAGCCAGGCGAAGCGCGATACGAACAAAGCCGAAAGCACCAGCAACAGCCAGTCCGTCCGCGTGATCCTGCCGCGCAGCAGCTCGAGCAACGTATAAGCAGTAATCCCGAAGGCAAGCCCGTTGGCGATCGAGAAGGTCAAGGGGATCATCGCCACGGTGAGAAAGGCGGGGATCGCGATTTCGGGGTCGTCACAGGCGATGTCGGGCGGCGGCGCCATCATCAGCGCGCCGCGGTGGCGGCGGGCGGCACGAGCCGAGCGTTGCGTGGCCGCGCGGCGGTACGCGCTTAATAAAGAAGCAATTCCCTTAGGCTAGAGCGGAAGCCAGCTCGCCGACTTGGCGGGCGGAAAGATGGCGGGCCGTGCTTCTCCTCTCGTCGAGAGCGCAGATTTGGACATGGGCGGTAGGGCTTGCCGCGCTCGGCGTCGCGCCTTGGCCGCTGGCCCTCCTGTTCTTCCGCGGCACGAACCAGATGGCGGCCTTGATCGCCATATGCTGCGTCGCCTCAATCGTCTGCTGGCTGCTGATCGCGCGCCTCTTGCGGCCGATATCCTCGACCGCGAGGGAATTGAGGGCGCTCGCCGTCAAGGACGGCGCGGATGCCGGTTCCTTCGACAAGCTCGGCGACATCGCGACAATCGCCCGGGGTCTCGCGCATCTCACCGGGCGGATTCAATCGAGCCAGCACCGCTGGGCCTGGCGTCACGGCCTCACCGGCCTTCCCGTTCGGGAAGCGCTGACCGTGGCGATTGCCGACGATCTGGCGCGCTCGGATCGGCCCGTGCTGCTGGGCGCGATCCGGTTCGCGGACTTCGACCGGCTCTCGGCTTTCGATCCCCAGGCCGCCGAGGCGGCTCTCCAGCAATTCGCGGAGCGCCTCATGGCGACCCTCGGCAAGGCGCGGCCGATGGCCCACGTCGACCGCGACTGCTTCGCGATATGGTTCCGGGGCGTCGGGCCCGAAGCCGCCGCCGTCGAACTGAAGGCGATCTGCTACGCGCTGGGCGCTGAAATCGCCGCCGGGACCCTCACGGTCGTACCAGACGTGGAAGTCGGGACCGCTTATTATCCGCAGGACGCGCGGGACCCGGCCGCCTTGATCAATCACGCCATCGTCTCGCTCGCGCGCCCGGGCAGCGAGGGGAGCGCCCGATCGGCGCCCGGCAAGTCCGCCGACATCGCGCGGGAGCGTTTCTCGCTCGAACAGGATCTTCGCCACGCGATCGAACGCGAGCAGCTGGAAATGGTTTACCAGCCGGTCGTGGAGCTTTCGCGGGGGGTGATCGGCGCCGAGGCGCTGCTTCGCTGGCGGCACCCCGAGGCCGGCATGAACTCGCCCGCCAAGTTCATCCCGATCCTGGAGGATGCGGACCTGATCGACGAAATCGGCCGGTGGACGCTGAACGCCGCCTGCCGGGAGATGCGCAGGTGGCAGCAGCGCGGCCTCGGCTCTCTCAAGGTCGCGGTCAATCTGTCCGCGACGCAATTGCGCGATCCCAACCTCAAGCTGACCGTCCAACGCACGCTGGAGCGGCATCGGCTGAACGCCTCCGCGCTCGAGCTGGAATTGACCGAAACCGCCGCGACCCAGGACGCCGAGCGCACCTTCGCCCTGTTCGCGGCGCTGCGCGCGCTCGGCGTCGGCCTCGCGATCGACGATTTCGGCAGCGGCTATTCGAGCCTCAGCTATCTGAAGAATCTCCCGTTCGACAAGCTCAAGGTGGATCGGGAATTCGTCGTCGACGTTCACCTGCGCCGCGACAGCCAGGCGATCTGCCGGAGCCTGGTCGAGCTGACCCGCGGCCTCGGCCTCGCCATTCTCGCCGAGGGCGTGGAGAGCTGGGACGAAGTCGAAATGCTGCGCGAGCTCGGATGCACCACTTTCCAGGGTTTCGTTTTTTCCGAGCCGGTTAACTCAGATCAATTCATGGAAATCGCTCTCGATCCAATATGGCGCGGGCCGCTCGAGCGGCCGAAAAGCGGGACAGGCGCGATGGAAGGCAGGATGTCGGCATGACCGGGCTTTCGCGGCGACGTCGCCTGTTCGGTCCCGCGTCGCTGGCGGCGATGCTTGCCCTCGCTTTGGCCGGCTGCGGCACGATGCAGCGGGGGCGCGCTCCATCCGCAGCGACGCCGTCGCCGAGCGGCAATTGGGCGGCGCAGGTGCGGGACGTGATCGCCGACCTGAACCGGGGCGACGCCACCGCCGCGCGCCGGAAGCTCAGCGGGATCCTGCGGCGCCAGCCCGACAACAGCATCGCCCGCCATTTGCTCTCTCAGATCGACACCGATCCCAGGGCGCTCTTGGGCACGCAAAGCTACAGCTATACGTTGCGCCAGGGCGAGACCCTGTCGACGGTGGCCGGGCGGACGCTCGGCAACCCAATGCTGTTCTACGCGCTGGCGCGCTACAACAATATCGCGGTGCCATCCTCGGTGATGCCCGGCCAGACCATCCAGGTCCCCGGCCGCCGCCAGGCACCGACACCGACCCCGACACCGGCGCCGGCGCGGCCCGAACCGCGCGCGCCGGCCCGCGCTCCCCGAGCCACGCCGCCGCAGAC
>JBKJZJ010000106.1:0-4341 GCA_046715355.1 Allosphingosinicella sp.
GGCCCGGGCCAGGCCGGCGGAGCCGGCGAGGAGCAGCAGCGCCCCGGGCGCCGCCTCGCGCACCCGCTCGAACAAAGCGCGCCGCCGCGCCTCTTCCAGCCGATAGTGGCGGAAGACGATACCGGCGCCGTCGGGCAGCCGCCGGGCCGCGTCGATCAGGCCGCCGCCCAGTCGCTCGTCGGTCATCAGCCAGAGGCGCGGGAGAGGCTGGCTTGCGCGCATGGCGCTTCCTATAGCAGCCGCCATGGCGCTTTCATCCCTCGTTGAGGTCCGGACCCGGATCGGCAAGGCGGCGGCGCTGGCCGGCCGCGCGGCGGGCGACGTGACCCTGATCGCGGTCTCCAAGACCCAGCCGGCCGAGGCGATCGAGACGCTGATCGCCCAGGGCCAGCGGGATTTCGGCGAGAATCGGGTGCAGGAAGCCCAGGCGAAATGGCCGGCGCTCAGGGCCCGCCATCCCGATCTGCGCCTGCATCTGATCGGCGCTCTCCAATCGAACAAGGCCGAAGATGCCGTCGCTCTGTTCGACGCGATCCACTCGGTCGACCGCCCGTCGCTGGTCGCGGCGCTCGACAAGGCGATGGCGAAGCACGGTCGGCGACCGGACTGCTTCGTCCAGGTCAATATCGGCGATGAGCCGCAAAAAGGCGGCTGCGCGGTCGCCGATCTGCGCGCCTTGCTCGAGGCGGCTCGAGACCTGCCCGTCGCCGGCCTGATGTGCATTCCTCCGGAGGGCGTCGAGGCGGCGCCCTATTTCGCCTTGCTCGCCAAGCTCGCCCGCCGCCACGGCCTTGCCGGCTTGAGCATGGGCATGTCCGCCGACTACGAGAGCGCGGTGATGATTGGGGCCAGCCATGTCCGCGTCGGCACCGCCTTGTTCGGTCCCCGAGGAGCCGCTGATGGATAGAGAGAGGATGAGCCGCATCCAGCGCTTCTTCACCCGCTTCGCCGGGGACGAGACGGCGGCGGCGATGGAGGCGCACAGCCGCGCCTGGCTGGTCGAATGCCCCAATTGTGGGCACGAGCGCTCGATCTGGGAGCTTGGCGGGATACGCTACAAGGCGACCGGCAATCCACGCTCGCGCCTGCGCTGCCCGAAATGCGGGCAGGCCGGCTGGCACAAGGTTCACAAGGCCGCCAGTTTCCCGACCACGCACGCGCCGGCCTGGCCGCTCGTCCGGCTGATCCTCTCGATGACGCTGTGCGCGATAATCGTCCTCGCGCTGATTGTCGGCATCGTGCTGAAGCTGACCGGGGTCGTTTGACCCGAATGCGTTTCGAGGCGATCATCTTCGATTTCGACGGGGTGCTGCTCGAAAGCGAGTGGGCCGGCAACGCCCAGCTCGCGGCTTGGCTGACCGCGGCCGGCCATCCGACCAGCGTCGAGGACTCGATGCGCGAATTCATGGGCCTGGCGGGGCTCGATTTCATCGGCGCGATCGAACGCTGGATCGGCCGGGCCGTGCCCGACGACTTCCACGCGGCGCGCGCCGAGGAGGATGCGCGCGCCATCGCCGAGGGCGTCGAGGAGGTGGCCGGCGCGGTCCGGTTCATCCGCGGCCTGCCGCCCGGCCTTCCCAAGGCGATCTGCTCATCGAGCTCCACCGACTGGATCGAGAGCCATCTCGCCAATCTCGGCCTCGAGGAGGCGTTCGCGGACAGGATCTTCTCGGGGCGCGAGCATGTCGAGCGCGGCAAGCCGGCGCCCGATCTCTACCTCCATGCCGCCGCCGCGCTCGGCGTGCCTATCGGCCGCACCGCGATCATCGAGGATTCCCCCGTCGGCGTGCAGGGCGCCCTGGCCTCGGGCGCGACCGTGATCGGGCTGGTCGCCGGCCGCCACTGCCTGCCTGGCCATGAAGAGAGGCTGCGCGCCCTCGGCGTCGCCCACATCGCCCGCAATTTCGACGAGGTGGCGGCCATTCTTTTCTAGGTAACCCGGCGAAGGCCGGGGTCCAGCCTGGGTCCCGGCCTTCGCCGGGATGCTGCGCACCTAGAGCTGGTGACCGCTGCGGTCGCGTTTGGTGGCGAGATAGGCCCGGTTGTGCGCGCTTTCGCCGACCTTGAGCGCCACCGTCTCGGTGACCTGCACGCCCTGGCCTTCGAGCGCCGCGACCTTCCTGGGATTGTTGGTGAGCAGCCGGATCCGGGTCTGGCCGAGCCGTTCCAGCATCCGCGCGGCGACGGAAAAATCGCGCTCGTCGTCGGCGAAGCCAAGGCGGTGGTTGGCGTCGACCGTGTCGAACCCCTGATCCTGCAGGGCATAGGCCCTGAGCTTGTTGACCAGGCCGATGCTCCGGCCCTCCTGGCGCAGATAGAGGAGGATTCCCCAGCCCGAGGCGGCGATGGCGGTCAAAGCGGCGTCCAGCTGCGGTCCGCAATCGCATTTCAGCGACCCCAAGGCGTCGCCTGTCAGGCATTCGCTGTGGACGCGAACCAAGGGCGGCCCGCCATCGGGATCGCCGAGGATGAGCGCGACATGCTCCGCATTGTCGCCGTCCGAGCGGAATGCGACGATCTCCGCTCTGTCCGCGAAGCGGTTGGGCAGGCGGGCGCGCGAGACGATGCGCGCGTCGGCGCCCGTCCCGAACGTCATGACGTCAGCGGCGCCGACCCGCGCCTCGGCCGGGCCGCCGGTCCTCGTGAACAAAGCGGGGAGCAGGCCCGCGAGCCGCGCCAGCCTGAGCGCCGCCTCGGCGGTCGGCGGCGAGCAGAGCGGGGCGGTCTGGAACGGGCCCTTGAGCGGCGTGGCCAAGTCGAGCGCCGGATCGGCGATCGCGGTCGCGGCGGCGAGGTCGATCCAGGGGGCGCGCCGGATCAGCACGGGCGCCGACGGCATCGCCTCGCGCTGGTTGGTGAGCTTCAATGTCGCCGCGCGGTTGCCCGAGATCAGCAAAGCGGCCGGGCCGTCCGCGCCGTCGAACGCCGCCAGCCCCTCGGCGTCGGCCGTCTCGACGGCGAGCAGGGAAATGTCGTCGACCGCCGCCGGCCAGCCGCGGCGCAGGGCGTCGATCGCGCGGGCGACGTCCCGCGCGCCCATCAGAGCGCGAATTCCGTGATCAGGGGAACATGATCGCTGGGCCGCGCCCAGTTGCGGCAGGGTTCGTGGACGACATGCGCTCTCGCCAGCCTCGCCACGTCCGCGGTCGCCCACATATGATCGAGCCGGCGGCCGCGGTCGTTCACCGTCCAGTCGGGCGAGCGGTAGCTCCACCAAGTATGGAGGCGCTTGGGCGCGGGGTGGAAATGGCGGCCGAGGTCGACCCAGTCGTTGCTGCCCTGCAGCCGGGTCAAGGCCTCGACCTCGATCGGCGTGTGGCTGACGACGCCCAACAGCTGCTTGTGGTTCCAGACGTCGCATTCGAGCGGCGCGACGTTGAAGTCGCCGACCATGATCGTCGGGCGGTCGAGCCCCTCCGACCAGCGCGTCATCCGCTCGATGAAATCGAGCTTCTGGCCGAATTTGGGATTGAGGTCGCGGTCCGGAATATCGCCGCCGGCGGGGACGTAGACGTTCTCGAGTCGGATCCCGCTCTCGAGCCTGACGCCGACATGGCGCGCCTCGCCGTTCGCCTGCCAGTCGAGCCTGTCGTCCTCGCGCATCGGCACCCTGGAGGCGATGGCGACGCCATGGTGCATCGGCTGGCCGCAGGTGATGATATGGTCGTAGCCCAGCTTGTGGAACATGGCGTGCGGGAATTCGCTGTCGCGGACCTTGGTCTCCTGCAGGCACAATATGTCGGGCGCCTCCTCGGTGAGGAATCTCTCGACGATCGGCACGCGGGCGCGGATCGAATTGATGTTCCAGGACGCGATTTTCAGAGAAGCGGACATGGCGCCGGGCTTAGCGGGAGGCCCGGAAAATGGAAGGCCTCCAAAAATGGAAGGCCCCCGCTCCGGGGGCGTGGAGCGAGGGCCACCAAGCGTTGTTACGCGAGGTCAACTGCCGATCTCCGTCCGGGCAACAGGGGGAAAACCCGAAGCGGACATCCGCAATTGCAGGCTCGGGTTTACGGCTTCGGACCTGTCGCCCAGATGAACGAGTCGCCCATCCGCCTAGCGGCGCGGCCCGCGCCGGACCGGGTTGCGATAGGTGAAGACGCTGTTCGCGACGGGGACGTTGAAGCGCTGGCCGGACAGCCGGACACTGGTATGGTTGTTCTGCGCGTCGCGCGTGTTCCAGCCCTGCAGGATCAGCCCGCCCGGCGCCCCCGCCGACTTGGCGAAGCGGATGGTGATGATGCCGAACTCGCGGCGGCGCGGGTCGCCCGCCTCGATTACCAGCCACAGCCTGTAGGTATGGACGCCCCGGGCCAAACGGCCCAGAAACAGGTTGGGGTT
>JBKJZJ010000107.1:0-4223 GCA_046715355.1 Allosphingosinicella sp.
ATGGAGAACATGGTGATGATGTCGGACATCAAGGTGCCGAAGGAAGCGATCTCGCGCCAGATCGCCGATTCGGTCGACCTGATCGTCCAGGTCAAGCGCCTGCGCGACGGCACGCGCCGCTGCACCAACGTCACCGAGGTGATCGGCATGGAAGGCGACGTCATCGTCACCCAGGAATTGTTCAAGTTCGAATATCTGGACGAAACCCCCGACGGCAAGATCATCGGCGAATATCGCTCGATGGGCCTTCGCCCCTACAGCCTCGAAAAGGCCAAGATGTTCGGCTTCGACCAGCCCTATCTCGAGGCGTGTCTCTAGGTCCCGATTGACTCCCCCGCGGGGGCGCTTCACCTTGCCGCGCGGTGGGTAGCCCTCACGCGGAGATCACTCATGGCCGGCAAGCCCCTGGCCCTCATCGCCCTCGCCTTCACCCTCCCGGCAACCGCCGCCCTCGCGGCCGACCCGCCCGCGCCTGCCGAGAAGCAGCGGCGGATTTGCCGCGGCGGCGAACGGCAGCTGGGCAGCCATGTGCGGACGGAGCGCCGCTGCCGCACCGCGGAGGAGTGGCGGCTGGAGGATGAGCGGAGTGCCAATAGGCCCGTCTCGCTCCAGGTCACTGCGGGCCAGAATGACGGGCAAAGGCCGCGGACGCCGCAATGAAGGCGGGCGCGGTGTTGTCCCGCAAAGCCGATTGGCGATTCATCTAAAACGGGTATTCTTATCTCCAAAGTTGCGCTAACCGGTGGTTCCCATGACCGGCAGAGCGTACAACCTTCAGCGGATGACCCGCGAGCTCAAGCGGATCGAACGGCTGCTGGCATGGGTCGCCCGCGAGCTGGCCCGCCCGGCGGGCATGGATGCCGGGAGCGTGCGCGCGATCCTCGCCGCCCGCCGCCTGCGCGAGGATTGCTTCCGGCCGCCGATCGGGGAGGTCGGCTGGACTTTACTGCTCGATGCCTTCGCCGCGCGGCTCGAAGGCGGCGGCGTCGCGATGACCGCGATCGGCGCCGCGGCGGGCGTGCCCCGGAGCACGGCGCACCGCTGGGCCGTTCACCTGCTCGAGCGGGGCCTGCTCGTACGCCTGCCCCAGCAAGGCGATCAGCGCGGCGGCCCAGTCGGCCTTTCCGCCGCCGCCGCGGAGACCGTCAGCGCCTATCTGGCGGCCGCGCTCGAGCGCTCGCGCCTGATTCCCTAGAGCGACCCCGAGGCCTTCAGCGCCAAGATGGTCAGCCCCAATACGGCGAAGAAAGCGGCGGCCTGGATGCCGCGCCACGGCACCCAGCCCGTATCGTCGAGGTCGCGGCGGCTGGCGCGGCGGCTTTCCGCCACGCCCGCCAGCACCACCAGCGCCAGGGCCGCGCCGTCCGCGCTCCACAACCAGCCTTGAATCGTCATCCCGCCTGCCTCATGAGCGCCCCGGAAGATATGAGCTTATTTAGGGAGGAGAAGATGATCCGCCACCCCCTTCGCGCCGCGCTCGCCGCGCTCGCGGGCGCCGCCTTGGTCCTCGCCTGCGCCGCTTCGGCCGCGGTCCAGCGGCGCCCCGCCGGCCTCGACACCCAGCAGCTCAACGCCCTCCAGGCCGCGGTCGCGGCGCCCACGCGAACGCCGGCCAATGTCGCGCGCGACCGCTATCGCCACCCGCGCGAGACGCTCGCTTTCTTCGGGGTGCGGCCGAGCGACACGGTGGTCGAGATCTGGCCCGGCGGCGGCTGGTATACCGAGATCCTCGCGCCCTACGTGCTGGGCGGCGGCGGCACCTATCACGCCGCCTCGATGGGAGCGAACGGCAATGACGGCGTGCGCCGGCTGATCGCCGCCAACCCCCGGCTCTACGGCGGCATCCGGCTCGCCGCCTTTCCGGCCTGGGACGCGGCCGAGACGCGCGTCCCCGACGGCAGCGCCGACGTCGTGCTCACCTTCCGCAACGTCCACAATTGGCAGATGGGCTATCAACGCGAGAGCCGGCCCTACAGCGCCGAGGCCTTTCGCCAGATTTACGCGATGCTGCGCCCGGGCGGGACGTTGGGCGTGGTCGACCACCGGCTCCCCGAAACCGCCAATGCCGAGCGCGAGCGGACCAGCGGCTACGTCAAGGTCTCGACCGTCCGCCGCCTCGCCGAGGCAGCCGGCTTCCGCCTCGTCGCCTCCTCCGAGATCAACGCCAATCCGCGCGACACGGCGGATTGGCCCGAGGGCGTCTGGACCCTGCCCCCGCGCCTGCGCCTCGGCGCGCAAGACCGCGAGCGCTATCTCGCCATCGGCGAAAGCGACCGCATGACCTTGAGGTTCGTGAAACCGCGCTAGCCGCTCAGCCGGTCGAGCTGCTTCTGGAGCGCGGCGAGCTGGGCCTTGAGCGCGGCCAGCTCGGCTTTGTTGTCGTCGGGCGCGGCCTTCTCGCCCGGCGCCGGCGTGGGCTGGCCCGCCGCCGCGGTGAACAGCTCCATGTTGCGGCGCGCCATCTCGGCGAAGGGATTGGCGGCGAAGGCGCCGGCCATGGTCTCGCGCAGCTGCGCCTGGTTGCGATGCAGCGCGTCCAATGAAGCTTCGAGATATTGCGGCACGACCGACTGCATCTGATCGCCGTACATGCCGATCAGCTGCCGCAGGAAATTGACCGGCAGCATGGTCGAGCCGCGCGATTCCTCGTCCATGATGATCTGGGTCAGCACCGTGCGGGTGATGTCGTCGCCGCTCTTGGCGTCGAGGACCTGGAACTCGCGCTTCTGGCGCACCATCTCGGCCAGACGTTCCAATGTTATATAGGTCGAGCTTTCGGTATCGTAGAGCCGCCGGTTCGCATATTTCTTGATGATGACCACATCATCCGGGGACCGCGACGCCGCCATGACAGGCTCCTTACCGAGTGAAGGCACCGCCCTAGCATCAAGGAATGCCGCACTGCAACAACGCCCGCGCCCGCTTCCTCTGTTCCTCGACATGCTGCGCAGCGAAACCGCGGCACGGCCGGCGCGGATGCAGGCGGCTTTGGCCGGGCTCAGGCGCTATCAGGAGGCGATGCGCCCGCCGCCCGCCGCGCCGATGCCGGCGCTGGCACAGACGGTGGGCGCAACGCTGCGCGATTATGGCGGCGAAGGGCCGGCGGTGCTGTTCGTCCCGTCGCTGATCAATCCGCCGAACGTGCTCGACATGGGCGAGCGCTCGCTGCTGCGCTGGCTGAGCGGCCGCGGCCGGCGGGTGCTGCTGCTCGACTGGGGCTGGCCGGGCGAGGACCGGCAGGGGCTCAATGTCGCCGGGCATGTCGAACGGATCCTGCTGCCGCTGATGCGCGGGCTCGGCGCGCCGGTCGATCTGGTCGGCTATTGCCTGGGCGGGACGATGGCGCTCGCCGCCGCGCAGCTGGGCCCCGCGCGCGCCATCGCCACCATCGCCGCGCCCTGGCATTTCGACGGCTTCCCGGACGAGGCCCGCGCCGGCCTCGCCAGTTTGTGGGCGGGCGCCCAGCCCACGGTCGAGGCGCTCGGCCTGCTGCCGATGGAGGTGCTGCAATGCGCCTTCTGGAGCCTCGACCCCGCCCGCACCGTCGCCAAGTTCGAAGCCTTCGCGACGCTCGAGGGCGCCGAAGCGCGGACCTTCGTCATGCTCGAGGACTGGGCCAATGACGGCCCGCCCGTCGCCGGCGCCGCGGCGCGCGAGATGTTCGAGGGCCTGTTCGCCGCCGATCTGAGCGGCGCCGCGGCCTGGACCGTCGGCGGCGAGATCATCGACCCCGGGTCGCTCGCCATTCCGCTGCTCAACATCGTCTCCACCACCGACCGCATCGTCCCACACGCCACCGCGCCCCGCGCCGGCGAACGGCTCGACCTCGCTCTGGGCCATGTCGGGATGGTGGTCGGCTCGCGTGCGCGGGACATGCTTTGGGAACCGCTGGCCGGCTGGCTTTCCCGCACTGCAGCAAGCTGCTAGAGCGCCGCTCAACCCCCCATTCGGAGACCAGAATCCATGACCGACGTCGTCATCACCGCCGCCAAAAGGACCCCGGTCGGCTCGTTCCTCGGCGCCTTCGCCGCCACCCCCGCCCACGAGCTCGGCCGCGTCGCCATCGAGGCGGCGCTGGCGCAGGCGAAGGTCGCGCCCGAGGATGTATCCGAAGTGATCCTCGGCCAGGTGCTGACCGCCGCCCAGGGGCAGAACCCGGCCCGCCAGGCGGCGATGGCGGCCGGCATTCCCCGCGAGGTCCCGGCCTGGGGGGTGAACCCTGT
>JBKJZJ010000108.1:0-6258 GCA_046715355.1 Allosphingosinicella sp.
CCGCTCGGCATGGCCGCGGCCGACCCGTTCGTGGCGCTCGCCGATCACGGCGCCGTCCGCGCCGAGCAAGGCGACGGAGCAGGCGGCGGTCGCGGTTGCGATCACCAGGAGCATGTGGGAGAACGCAGCATTGCCATCAATTCACCGTCACTCCCGCGAACGCGGGAGTCCAGTCTTGGTTTGGACGCGGAAGAAAAGAAGCTGGATTCCCGCTTTCGCGGGAATGACTGGGTGGGGGTTGGAAGGACGGAGAGGCGTCAGATCGCCTCGACCGACTCGACCTCGGGGACATAATGTTTGAGCAGGCTCTCGATGCCGTTCTTGAGCGTCATCGTCGAGGACGGGCAGCCCGAGCAGGCGCCCTGCAAAGCGAGATAGACGATGCCGCCCTTGAAGCCGCGATAGACGATGTCGCCGCCGTCCTGCGCCACCGCCGGGCGGACGCGGGTGTCGATCAGCTCGCGGATCTGGGCGATCAGCTCGGCATCGGCTGGATCGTCGTCGAGCGCCGGCTCGGGGGCGACGTCGATGCCGCCGGCGGCGGCGGCACGGAAGAGCGGTGCGGCGCTGGCGAAATGGTCGAGCAACACTTCGAGCACCTGCGGCTTGAGCGCGCGCCATTCGGCGCCGGGCGCCGCGGTCACCGAGATGAAGTCGCGGCCGAAGAACACGCCTTCGACCTCGCCGGTCGAGAAGATCGCCTCCGCGAGCGGCGAGGCCTCGGCTTCCTCCGGCGTCGCGAAATCGCGCGTGCCCGCATCCATCACCTTGCGGCCCGGAAGGAACTTCAGGGTCGAGGGATTGGGCGTGGTTTCGGTCTGAATCAGCATGACCTTGATTTGGTCGGTCTGTCGGTCTCTATCAAGGGCATTGAGTCGAAAGGACGCGTCGTTGATCAATTCCCTGCTCGCATTGCTGGCGGCTCAGGCCGCCCTTCCGGCTCCCGTTCAGCCAGCGGGCGGGCCGCAGGCCGTGATGTCGGACCTCGCTTTGCAGGCCGTGCCGCCCGCGGTCCGCTTCGCGCCGTTCGCGGTCAGGGTCAGGTTTCGGGTATCGCCGGGCCACGCAGTCAGCGATTGCGCGGTCGAGCTGATCGGCAATCCGGAGCCTCACTGGCACGACGATCCCTGCCGCCACATCGCCACGTCCAACTTTCTCGCTTTGGTCGGCGTCGACCGGGAGACCGGCGGCCGGATGACCGCCTTGGTCGCCCTGGAGGCGGACGGCCGGTCGGCCGATGCCGGCGCGGCGCGGGGGCGCCTGATGTTCCGCAGCGAGGCCCGGTTCCGGGTGAGCGCGGACGGCGCCATCTCGGATTGCGCCGTGGGCGAGGCCGTCGGCTCGGGCGGCCAGGTGAACCTCTGCCAGTCCGCCTTCCCGCGCCGGCCCAATCCGTTCCATCCGGCGGCGGCGAGCAGCCGCTCCGGGCTGATCAGCATGTCCTTCTACCTGGAGCGATAGGCCACCTTTCGAATCCGGCGAGCCATCGCATCGGCATCAGCCGCCACACCGTCTAGCGCGGCCGCCGGCGCCGCCTCAGAAATCCGGCTTGTCGTAATGGGCCGGCGGCAGGATCACCTCCATGCGTTCGGCGAGCAAAGGCCGGAAGCTCGGGCGCGACTTCATCACCGCATACCAGTCGACCGTCTGCTTGTGTCCGCGCCAGTCGATCCCGCCGAGATAATCGGCGACCGATAGCTGGGCGGCGGCGGCGAGGTCGGCCATGGTCAGCACCGGCCCGGCCAGCCAGCGCCGGTGATCGAGCAGATAATCGAGATAGTCGAGATGGCCGTCGATCGCGGTCATCGCCCGGCGGAGCTGCTGGGCGTCGGGCGCTTCGCGGCTGACCAGGCGCTTCAGCATGCGCTCGTGCATCAGCAGGGCGACGGCGTCGTGATAGAGCTTGACGTCGAACCAGGCGACCAGCCGGCGGACCTCGGCGCGGTTGGTGGCGGTGCCCGGAATCATCGGCGCGCGGTCGATCGTCTCCTCGAAATATTCCGCGATCGCGGTCGAATCGATCAGCACGATGCCCTTCGAGGCCTCGACCAGCACCGGCGTCTGCTTGGCCGGGGTGAGATCGGCGAAATCGTCGTCGTCGAGCCAGGGCGAGACCCGCACCAGCTCGTGCGGAATCGCCTTCTCGGCGAGCGCGAGCCGGACCTTGCGGGAAAAGGGGCAGAGCGGGAATTGATAGAGCTGCCACATGGCCAGCGTCTCTTAGCCGACGCGCGGGCCCAGTCTACCCTCCTTCGGGTCGGGGACTGTCACTAGTGACTGTCCCCGGTGATTGTCCCCTCAATAATCGTCGTCCGGACCTTCGTCGTCGAGGTCGGGATCCCAATCGTCGTCGATCTCGCCCGGCGGCAGGCGGCGCGGCGTGGGCTCGAGCGAGGCATCGACCGCACCCTCGATCGCCGCCTCCATGTCGCGCAGCGAGCGGCGCATCGCGGGCTCGGCGGCGGCGAACGCCTCCATCGCCCGCGAGAGGCGGCCGGCGGACTCGTAGATCGAGGCGCGCAGCCGGCGCTCGAAGCGCGGGTCGCCGCGCCCGGCAATCTCGCGCAGGGTCCGGTGGCGGCCGCGCGGACCATAAGGATCGGCGGCGTCGATTATGGGCCCGACGTCGAGGTCGAGCAGCGCGCCGGTCGTCCGGTCGATCACCGGCGCGGCCTCCTCGACCGTCTCGGCGGCGCCGCGCAGCGTATCGGCGGCGGGCGTCTGCGCGGCCGCGGGCGCGGCGGCGAGGCAAAGGGCTATGGGCAGTAGCATTCGCATGGCGGTCTCCACGAGTCGGCTCGCGCCTAGTATAGCAAATCTGAGCGGCAACTGAACGGGTTAAGTCCGCTCAGCGCGGCGCCGCCCGGGGCATGTCGCGGGTGACGTGCCGGAAGCGGGCCAAAGCGGGGCCGATCGGGCCCATGCCGGTCCGCGCGATCTGGCGATCGAGCTCGCGCCGGCGGCGCTCGGTACGCCCGGGCTCGCGCAGCAGGGCCAGGGTGGCGAGCAGCTTCGCGCCGTCCTCGCCGCGCAGGAATTGGGCGAGCCGCGCCATCTCCTCCGGGCGCAGCGAATCGGCGAGCAGATAAGCGGTGATCCGCTCCGCCCGCGCCCGCCCGGCCTGGCGGTAGGTCGGCGCGAACTCGCGCGCGATCGCGGCCGCGGCGGCCTGGCAGTCGTTCAGATAGGGGTTGCAGCCGCCCGGAGCGGCCAGCAGGGCCTCCTGGATCTGCAGCCGGACGCGGCCGTCGTCGCTGTCGCCGTAGAGGGTCGGGTCGCGCGCCAGCAGAATGCGGGCGAGCTCGATCGCGGCCGGATCCGGCGCCGGCTGCGCCGACGCCCCCGTCAGCGGCAAAGCGATGGCGGCGATCAGCAAAGCCGCGAGCCGTCCGGTCATGTCATGTCTCCTCAGCGCAGGGCCAGCCAGATGAGCGCGGCCGTGCCGACGACGATACGATACCAGGCGAACGGCGCGAAGCCCCGCCGCGAAACGATGCCGATGAACCAGCGGATGACGAGGATCGCGACGATGAACGAGACGAGGAAGCCGAGCGCGATGCCGCCGAAGCCGGCCGTGCCGAGCTCGTCGTGATGCTTGGCGAGCTGCAGCGTGGTGGCGCCGATCATCGTCGGCACGGCGAGGAAGAAGCTGAACTCGGCCGCGGTCCGGCGTTCGACGCCGAGCGCCAGCGCCCCCAATATGGTCGCGCCCGAGCGGCTGACGCCGGGGATCATCGACAGGCACTGGATCAGGCCGACTCCGGCCGCCTTGGCGAAGGAGATGTCGGCGACGCCCTTTTCCGTGCCCTTTGGCGCGGTCTTCTCGATCACCAGGATGGCGACGCCGCCGAGCAGGAGCGCCCAGGCGACGATGGTCGCGCTGCCCAGCATCGTCTCGATCTGCTCGATCAGCAGGTAGCCGAGCACGGCCGAGGGCAGGAAGGCAACCGCGACGTTGCGCACGAAGCGCCAGGATTCGGGGCTGTTCCGGAACAGGCCGGTCAGCACCGCCCAGAAGGTCCGCCAGTAGAGCACGATCACCGCCAGGATCGCGCCCAATTGGATGACGACGTTGAACACCGCCCATTGCGCCGGATCGTAGCCGAGCAGCGCGTTGGCGAGGATCAGATGGCCGGTCGAGGAGACCGGAATGAACTCGGTGACGCCTTCGACGATGCCGAGCAGGACGATGGTCAGGATGACGGGCATCGGGCAGACCTAGCGGCGGAGGCCGGCGACGGTCCAGCGGGTTGTGCGGCCGGCACTGGGGATACCACGATATTGACATCGCTGTAAGCGATCCGCACATAGATCAATATGGCCGATGTCGGTCCCATCCCGCCCCACCGGCATGCGCTCGCCATCGAGCCCGGCGACATCGACTTCATGGGGCACGTCAACAACAGCGTCTATCTCGAATGGGTGCAGGAGGCGGTGATCGCCTACTGGCGGCGCGTCGCGCCGGCGGAGGCGGTGGCGGGCATGTGTGGGTCGCGCTCAAGCATGAGATAACCTACCGGCGCCCGGCCTTTCTCGACGACACTATCGTGGCGCAGGTCGTCGCCGAGGGCATGCAGGGCGCGCGCGCCTTCTTCTCCACTTTGATCAAGCGCGGCGAGGAGGTGCTCGCGGAGGTCAAATCCTCCTGGTGCTGCCTCGACGCCGCGACCCAGCGCCCGGCGCGGCTGGACCGGGAGGTGGTGCGAAGGTTCGTGGCGGAATAAAAGAGTCATCCCGGCGGAGGCCGGGACCCATGCACACGGTTTTGTATATTGAAAGCGAAGGCGTCTCCGCCTCGCGTCATGCCGCAGCGTTCATGGATCCCGGCCTCCGCCGGGATGACTCCTGTGGGCGTCAGCTCAGCTCGGCGCCTTGGCGAACCTTCCGTGCCGCCTGAACGGCGTCAGCCAGCTCCCGGCGACCGCGGCGAGCGGCGCCGGGTGGATTCCGAAGGCTTCGAAGCCTGGGCCGGTGGCGACATTGTCCTTCTGCATCATCAGCCACTGGTCCCAGGTCATCGGCGCGCCGGGCAGCCAGCCGGTGACGCGCGCCATCGCCTTGCCGATCGGATCCGGGATGAGCGCGAGCGGGCGGCCGCGGCCGGTCGCCTCGCAAATCCACTTGTTCAATTCCGCCATGGTCAGGACCTGCGGGCCGCCAAGCTCGTAGGTGCGGCCGGCAAAAGCGGCGGGGTCGAGGGCGGCCAAGGCCACGGCCTTGGCGAGGTCGGCGGCGTGGACGGGCTGGAGCTTCCAGGACGGCCGGATCACGGGCAGGATCGGCAGCAGCCGCGCCATCCGGGCGAAGCGGTTGACGAACTCATCCTCCTGCCCGAACGCGATCGAGGGGCGGATGATGGTGGCGCGCGGGAAGGCGGCGCGGACCGCCGCCTCGCCCTCGCCCTTGGAACGGCCATAGGCGCTCTCGCTCTCGGGGTCGGCGCCGATCGCGGAAATGTGGACGAGCGCGGGCACGCCGGCCGCCGTCGCCGCCTCCGCGACATTGCGGGCGCCCTCGACATGGACCTTGTGGAAGGGGCCTTTGAGGATGCCGACCAGATTGACGGCCGCGTCGGCGCCCGCCACCGCTGCGGCGACCGAAAGCGCGTCATTGACGTCGGCGCGGACGAACTGGACCTGGCCGAGCCCGCCCAAGGGCTTGAGGAACCAGGCGCGCCTGGGATCGCGCTCGGCGACGCGGATGCGAACGCCGGTGTTCAGGAGCGCCTGGGCGACGTAGCGGCCGAGAAAGCCGCCGCCGCCGAACAATGTGACGAGCAGGTCGGTCTTGGGAGGCATGGCCGCGGCTTTGCCCCAAAAGTTCCCTTCCAACAATCCCCTCCGCGAGCGGAGGGGTGGGGCGCGCGTTGACAAGCCTCCGGCCGGCCCGCAAGGGCGCGCCGATGATTCAGGGCAATGGCAATGGCGGATCGGGCGCGGGCGTCCGCGATGCACAGACGGACCGGGCGCGGCTCAAGGCGGTGCACGGGGCGCTGACGCAAGGGGACATCCCGACCGCGGCCAAGCTCGCCGAGGACGCGCTCGCCGACGGCATCGACCATGTCATGGTGTTGAGCCTGGTCGCCGGGCGGCGCGAGGAGGAGGGGCGGCTCGACGAGGCCGCCGCCGCCGACCAGGCGGCGGCCGCGCGCCTGTCGGACGACGCTGCCGCCACCAGTGCCTACCAGCGCGCCGGCGAACTGCTATGGCAGCAGGAACACGCCGAGGAGGCGGTCGGGGCGCTGGGGCAGGCGCTGGC
>JBKJZJ010000109.1:0-17027 GCA_046715355.1 Allosphingosinicella sp.
GGTGGTGAAGGCCAGAATGCGCATGTGTTTCTCCCCATTTGCTAGCGGCGGCATTATCGCCGCGCCGGGGGCGCGCGCAAGCCCGCGGGCACGCACAAAAAAGAAGGCCGCCGGTTGCCCGGCGGCCTTCTTCCGTCAGAATCGCCGAAACGATTACATGCCGCTGGTGTTGTTGCCCGCGGCTGCGCCGTTGTCGGCCGGAGCGGCAGCCGCGCCGCCATTGTCGACCGCAGCGCCGCCATTGTCGGCAGGCATGCCGTTGTCGACCGGCTGAGCCGGCTCGGTGCCGCCATTGTCGGCCGCAGGCGCATTGGCGGTGTTGTTGGCCGCACCGCCGCCGCAAGCCGCGACGACGATGGCGGCAGCGGCGATCATCGCGCCGGTGGTCGCTTTGGAAAGGATGCTACGCATTGAAAAGGTCTCCCTAGATTGATGATTTGGTTTGGGTAGGCCCCTTTTTCGCCAAATCAGTGTTGCACTTTATACGGAAAGGGTACGGCCCTCAAGCCTCGCCTATCCCCCCTCGAGTGAGAATAGAAACTCGTCGAGTCTCAGCCTCAGTGCCAGATCGAAACGGGGCTGGGAATCAGCCACCCCCATCTCGTCGAGGCTGGTCACCGGAGAATCGGTGATACCGCAGGGCACGATGCCTGAAAAGTGCGAAAGTTCAGGGGTCATATTGACCGAGAATCCGTGCAGGGTGACCCAGCGTTTGACCCTGAGGCCGAGCGCCCCGATCTTCGATTCGGCACCGTTCCGATCCACCCAGATTCCGATTCGCCCGGGCGAGCGATGGGCGGCGATTCCCAGGTCGGCGAGCGAATCGATCAGCCATGATTCGAGGCTGTGAACGAATCGGCGCACGTCGCGGCCGCGCCGCTCCAGATCGATCATCAGATAGCCGACCCGCTGGCCGGGGCCGTGGTAGGTGTAGCGCCCGCCCCGGCCGGCGGCGTGGACCGGGAAGCCCTGCGGGTTGAAAAGCTCGGCCGGGTCGGCGCTGGTCCCGGCCGTGTAGAGCGGCGGATGTTCGAGCAACCAGACGAGTTCCCCGGCCCGGCCTGCGCGAATCGCCGCCGCGCGCGCCTCCATCTGTGCAAGCGCCTCCTCGTAAGGAGTCAAACCGGGGCTGACCCGCCATTCGATCGCGTCCGCGCTCATCGCCCGTCATGTCGTCCCGCCGGCGCCGCTAAGCAAGCTTCGCTTGAAGCGGAAGCGAACGGGGAGCTATGGCGGAGGGGCGGCAGCAGGGAGCGGGCGATGACATTCTCCTATAATGCGGTGTGGGACGATACCGGTCGCCTGCTCAGGGCGCACGGGGCATTGCTGGCGGCGATCGCCGGCGTGTTCGTGTTCCTGCCGACCCTGCTCGTCGGCCATTTCCTCCCGCCGCCCGAGATGCCGGACGGGATGGAGCTGCGCGAGCATTTCAGGATATTCTTCGACTATCTGAAGCAAAACTCGCTCTGGCTGGTCCTGCAGAGCTTCCTGATCATGGCCGGAAGCGCGGCGATGCTGCGGCTGGCCCTGGCGCCGCGGGTCACGGTCGCCGGCGCGATCCGCTTCGGCCTCGTCCTGCTGCCGGCTTATTCGATCCTCTCGGTGATGACCAACCTGATGGTCATCGCCGGCCTGCTGCTGCTGATCGTACCCGGCCTGTATTTGTGGGGGCGCGTGCTGCCGGCCGCGCCGGCGATGGTCGCGGAGGAGCGCCGCAACCCGATCGACGCGCTGAAGCGCGGCTTCGCGCTCAGCGCCGGCCACGGCTGGGCGATCGTCGGGCTGGTCCTGCTGGTGATGATTCCCGGCGCGATCCTCGCCTGGGTGATCGAGAAGCTGACCGGCATCGCGCTCATCCTCGCGGCCGGGCAGGAGCTGGGCAAGATGCTGACGGCGGTCGTCTATTGCGCGCTCAATGCGATGCTCACCATCGTGCTGGTGATGCTCTCCGCCGCGATCTATAGCGCCTTGGCCGCGCCCGAGGCGAAGGGGCCGGACCTGAAAAAGACGGATTAGCCCTCGACCAGGGGCAGCTGCGGCGCGGCGTCGCGCGGGAGCAGGCCGGCGAGGCGCGGGTCCGGGAAGCTCTCGAACGCGCGGCGATAGGCGCGAAAGCCGGCGCGCAGATAAGCGGGCAGGGCGGCCGGATGATCGAGCGAGCAGGTGTGGACCGCGACCCGCGTCACGCCCGGCGCCCAGGCCAGGCGCACGGTCTCGGCGAGCAGCCAGCGGCCCTGGCCCTTGCCGGCGAGCGCCGGGACCAGGCCGAGGAAGCGGATCGTGCACAGAGCGGGCTCGCGATAATCGAGCTCGATAAAGCCCGCATCGCCGCCGTCCGGGCCGATCACGCCATGGACCTCGGCGACCGCGGCGAGCAGCTCGGCATCGGCCATCGCCAGCCGCGAGAACCACAGCCAGCGCGCGCCGACCAGGCGGAAAAGGGCGCGGTAGCGCTCGGGCTCGACCGTCGCCCAGCGCTGCAGCCGCAGCGGCGATGCGGGCGCGGGCGCGGGAGCGGGCGCCGGCGGCGCGCTCATCTCGAGATAGGTCACCACCGCCCCGACATGGCCGCGCGGAACGGGGATGAGGCCGTGGCTCACGCCCATGTCGCCACGGGCGGCAGGCTCATCAATATCGCGTCGACATTGCCGCCGGTCCGCAAGCCGAACAGGGTGCCGCGGTCGTAGAGCAGGTTGAACTCGGCATAGCGGCCGCGATATTCGAGCATGCGCTCCCGGTCGGCCTCGGTGAAGGGCGTTTCCATCCGCCGCCGCACCAACCTGGGGAAGACCTCGAGAAAAGCCTCGCCGACGTCGCGGGTGAAGGCGAGATTCTCCTCGAAGGTCGCGCCGTGGCCGGGCGCCGCGCATTCGAGATGGTCGTAGAAGATGCCGCCGACGCCGCGCTGGACGCCGCGATGCGGCAAATAGAAATACTCCTCCGCCCATTTCGAGAAGCGGCCGTAATAGGTCTGGTCGTGGGCGGCGCAGGCGGCGCGCAGCCGCGCGTGGAAGGCGGCCGTGTCCTCCTCATAGGGGATCGGCGGATTGAGATCGGCGCCGCCGCCGAACCAGCGCTTCGTGGTGGCGAGGAAGCGGGTGTTCATGTGGACGGCGGGGACGTGCGGATTGGCCATGTGGGCGACCAGGCTGATGCCGGTGGCGAAGAAGCGCGGATCCTCCTCGGCGCCGTGGATGGTCCGCGCGAATTCCTCGCTGAAGCGGCCGCCGACGGTCGAGACGTTGACCCCGACCTTTTCGAACACCTTGCCCTTCATCAGCCCGCGCACGCCGCCGCCCCCGGGGGAACCCGGCTCGGCATCCTCGCGCTCCCAGGGCGTGAAGGCGAAGCGCGCGTCGCTCCCGGCCTCGCGCTCGATCGCCTCGAATTCGGCGCAGATCCGGCCTCTGAGCGACTCGAACCAGTCGCGCGCGGCCTCCTGCTGGTCGTCGAGCTCGATCATGGAAAAGCCGTTGCCCGCGCGCGCGCCGGCTTGCAAGCCCGCGTCAGGCCGGCTGCGGCGCTTCCGAGATCGGGACCGCGGGGCGCTTGCCCGCGTGCCATCCGGCCCAGCTGGTCAGCGCGCCGATGGCGAAGCCCGCCAGCACGACCGCCGCGCTCGGCCACTGGCCGATGGCGACCAGCAGCGATTTCAGCAGCGCCGAGTCCGCCATCAGGCCCATGGTCAGCATCTGCGCGACGATGAAGCCGGCCGCGACGAGGAAGGGCGCGGCCTTCTCCCTATATCTGAGCCAGATCGCCGCGACGACGGCCAGCTCGATCGCCATCGCCCACAGGATCGACGGCATGATCAGGTGCAGGTCGCCGGGCCCGCTTATGGTCAGGCCCGGCATGAACGCGTTGAGCAGCCGGCTGAACGGCGATTCGAACAGGATGAGCGGCGTCGTCAGCATGTAGCCGGCGTGAATCCACACCTTCCGCCTGTATTTGAGCGCCCGGTAATAGACGGTGACATAGGCGGCGATGGCGAGCGCGAGGCCGATCAGGAAGGAGCCGCCGAACATCATCCGCACCGGGCCGTCGCCGGCGACATAGCCCTTGGCGGTCACGTCGATGATCGCCGCGAGCCCGCCGATCAGGAAGGGGAAGAGCAGCAGGCTGGACTTGCCGACCGCGCGGTGCAGCGGCAGCCGCCCGTGATGCGCGGTCCAGCTCTGGCCCAAGACCATCGCCACCCAGATGCTGGCGGCGACGCCATGGGCGTGAAACTGCCAGGGAACGCTGCCCCAGGCGGCAAAATAGCTCGGCCAGAAGCCGGCGACGATCACCGCCATCACCACCAGGACGTAATAAGGCGCATGGCGGTATGGCATGAGGCCCCCTCTCTCGCTGCGGCGGGGGTGTAGCATGAAACGGGCGAGGGTGCGCGGGCGTAGTTCGAGGGGAGACGGCTTCCCCGTTCTCGTCATGCTGAGGTGACGATCTTTCAGAATGGAGCGGCGGGCATTCCAGCCTCAACCATCGTCGCCGAACACTTGGGGCCAGAGTTCGGCGGGGTCGAAACCCGCTTCGGTCATGACCGAGGCGAGGATGGCGTTCGCATCATCGGCCGCGCGACTCGCGTCGACTAATACCGATGCATAGTTCCGAAGTACTAACGCGGTATTGGGCAGCAGATGCCCACTTGCCTTGCTTGACCGCAAGAGGATGCGCGCCGCGCGGCGAAAGAGCGGCTCGGACTCGGCCAGCCTGTTGGTGCCCCGGAGCAACTCGGCCAAGTTGTTGAGGTCGATCGCCACCTCGGGATGATCGGGGCCATAACTCGCCTCGTCGATCGCGAGCGCGCGGCGATAGAGCGGCTCGGCCTCGGCCGACGCCCTGTGAGTGGCCCAGAGCAGCCCGGCCAGATTGTTGAGGCGAGTAGCCACCTTTGGGTGGTCTGGACCAAAACTCCCCTCGCCGATCACCAGCGCGCGGCGAAAGAGCGGCTCGGCCTCGGCCAGCCTGCTGGTGGCTGTGAGTAGAAGAGCCAGATTATTGAGGCGCACTGCCACCGTGGGATGGTCGTGGCCATAGCTCGCCTCGTCAATCGCGATCGCGCGGCGATAGAGCGGCTCGGCCTCCGCCATCCGGTTCGTTTCGCGGAGCAGCTCGGCCAGATTGTTGAGACGGAGCGCCACCTTGGGATGATCGGGGCCAAGGCTCGCCTCGTCGATCGCAAGCGAGCGGCGATAGAGCGGTTCGGCTTCGGCCAGTCGGTTGGTGTCCCGAAGCAACGCCGCCAAATTATTGAGGCGGGCCGCTAGGTCGGGATGGTCGGGACCATAGCCGGCCTCGTCGATCGCAAGCGCGCTGCGATAGAGCGGCTCGGCTTCTGAATAACGCGCGAGCGACACAAGCACGACAGCATATTCGTTGTAGAGGCGGACTTGACCTGCATAAGGTCCGCAGTTGCTCGTCCATTCGAACAATAGCAGTACGTGTGGCAGCAACGGCAGGAGCCGCGGCCGGCTGCGAATATCGTCTGCATTTGCTTCGGGATTGACCGCATTGAGCCAAGGGAAGAGCAAGTCCAATGCCCGGTCGCGCGCGGCGGCGTCCATATTGTCGCGCGTCACCTGCGCGACCAGCCGGTGAAGCGTGATCGCGCTATTCTCCGCCTCCCAATGGACGAAGCTGTAGCGCGTCAGCTCGGCAAGCCCTTCGTCCAGATCGACGGTTTCGGCCTGCGGCCAGACGGCGAACAGGCTGCGCGGGATCGGTTCGATCGAGAGCCAGGCGAGCATGTCGAGCAGCAGCCTGCCCGCATCGCCCAGTTGCGCGAAGCTCGCCTGCCAGGTGAGCGCGACGGGCAGCGGATAGCGCAGGTTGCGCATCGCCGCTTTACCGAGCTTGGCAAGCAGCTTCGTCGCTTCCTTGTCGAACAAAGCGGCATAATCCGCGAAGCCGATCCGCCGCTCCTCGATATGGGCGGCCGCCTGCACCAGCGCGAGCGACAGGCAGGCGAGTTGTTCGTCGGCAAGCCGGGTGAGGGCAGCATCCTCGTCGGCGCGCTTCGTGCGGTGGGGCGTGCTTTCGAGAAGCAACTCCTTCGCCGCCGCGAGCGAGAGCAGATCGAGCTCGAGCGGCTCGACCATTTGCCCCCAGTCGCTGAGCCGACTGGTGATGAGGACGTGGCCCCCGCCGAGACTAACCTGGTCCAGGAAGGAGCGCACCGCCTTCGCCGCCGGTTCGCTGTCGACATTGTCGATGATCAGGAGCCAGCCCGGATTGACCCGAAGCCAGCGGATGGCCGCGGCGACCCGCGCGTCGAGATCGGGAACGTCCTTCTCCTGCAGATCGAGCACGGCGGCCCCTGCAAGCGCCGCGAGGCTGTCCCTCAAGTCATTCTCGGATTTGCCGATCAGGAACAGGGTCGCCGCATAGTCGGCGGCATAAGCATGGCCATATTCGATCGCGGTGCGCGTCTTGCCGACGCCACCCAGGCCATGAACCGCCTTGCCGGTGATCGCGGTGGCGGCGTTGTGCCTGAAGCTCTCGCGCAACGTGTCGAGGAATTCCTTGCGGCCCTTGAAAAGGCGCTGAATGCTGCCGGGCAGATTGCTCGGCTTATGGGGCGCGAATTTGGGCCAGTCGAGCTCCATCACCTCGGCCCGAAGGCCCTCGGCAATCCGGAACTGCCGGCGGTCGCGCCCTATTCCGCCGTCGAACAGCCAGTCGCGCCATGCCGCCTGCGCCGCTGGGTCGTTGCCGTCGCCCGCAGGCTGTTCGGGGTCGAATCCGGCCGCCTCGAAGAAATAAATTTCCCGGCGATAGTGCCGGGCGAAAATGACTTCCCATTGCGTGTACGACGCGCGCGTTATCCCTGCGGGCAGCATCGCCCCAAATTCCTCGGTCACCGCGCCGTCCGGCGGAAACGCCCCCGAATAGGCGCCGATCACCGCGATCACCCGATCGCACTTCCGAATGTAGTCGTGCAGTTTCGCCAGCGTCGTTGCGTTGCGAAGGCCAAAGCTGCGCTGCACTTTCACGTCGATCCCGCGCGCCTGAAGCGCATTGGCCACTGCGTCGCGAGCCGCGCCAAATTCGCGGGTCACCGCGGACATGAAGACCGAATAGTCTTGTTCCACTGCTGCGCGCACCTCCCGGAATTAGCCGATTAGTGTAGCGCAATTAATCGGCGTTGAAACAAGCTTGCACCAAGTTGAGGATTCAAGAACCGGCGGGAAGCTTCCCCGCTTGCCGCAGCGCCTCCGCCACTCCGATCCCTGCCGCCACCGCTAAGTTCAGCGACCGAGTCCCCGCCACCTGGGGGATCCGTACCCTCAGGTCCGCCCGCTCATGCACCGCCGCCGGCGCGCCGTGGCTTTCTGAGCCGAAGAGCAAGGTGTCGCCCGCCTCGAATCGCGCCACGGGCAGGCGCACCGCGCCGGCGGTCGTGAACAGCACCAGCCGCCCCTCCAACCCCGCCTCGAACGCCTCCCACCCCGCGTGCCGCGTCACGTTGGCGATCTCCGCATAGTCCATTCCCGCCCGCTTCAGCGCCCGGTCGCCCCAGGGGAAGCCGCAGGGCTCGATCACGTCGACGGGCACGCCCAGGCAAGCGGCGAGCCTGAGGATCGTGCCGACATTGCCGGCCTGGTCGGGCTGGTGGAGCGCGAGCCGCATGGCGCCTCTTATATCCTCCCCTCGTTTTCGCGGGGAGGGGGACCGCGCGTAGCGCGGTGGAGGGGCGACTTTTCGCAGACCGGCTTTTCCCGCGGCCCGCTCCGTCACGGCACCATGACGAGGTCGATCATGCCCCCGGCATGATCTACGGGATGCGGGGCATCCCGTTCCTCGTCATTACCGTGACGTCGATCAGGCTCCGCTTCGCGGACCTGTCGGCCGAGCGAGCCGACTCCAGAAATAGTGGACCCACTATTTCAGGGACGAACTTCGCTGTTGGCAAAGGCCGCCCCGCGCGGCTATCAGGCCCGCCAAGCCGCGCGGGGCCACCGGCGGCGCGGTTTGCTTATCCGGCTTCGGAAATTGTCGAAGGACGCCATGGCTGCGGTTGATCTTAGCGAGGAAGCGGCCGCGCAGGCCGAGCAAGGCGGCGTCCGCCGCCGCGACTTCATCAACATCGCCGCGGTGAGCTTCGCCGGGGTCGGCGGCGCCGCCCTGCTGGTTCCGCTCGTCACCCAGATGAGCCCGTCGGCGGACGTGCTCGCGCTCGCCCAGATCGACGTCGACATCTCCGCGATCGAATCCGGCCAGGCGATCAAGACGATCTGGCGCAAGCAGCCCATCTTCATCCGCAACCTGACCGCAGCCGAGCAGGCGGCGGCGAACGCGGTCGACGCCTCGGGCCTGCGCGATCCGCAGACGCTCGCCGAGCGCACCAAGGAGGGCCACCGCAACTGGCTGATCACTTTGGGCGTCTGCACCCATCTGGGCTGCGTGCCGCTGGGCGCGGTCGAGGGCGAGAACAAGGGCGAATTTGGCGGCTATTTCTGCCCCTGCCACGGCTCGCATTACGACACCGCCGCGCGCATCCGCAAAGGCCCGGCGCCGCGCAATTTGGAAGTGCCCGAATATGAATTCCAGACCGACACGTCCGTCCGCATCGGCTGAGGCATAGAGATATGAGCTTCCCCTGGGCTGAGCATTATAAGCCGAAGCACCCCTTCATGCGCTGGATGGACGACCGGCTGCCGCTGCCGCGGCTGATCTACAATTCGGTCGGCAAGGGCTATCCGGTCCCCAGGAACCTCAACCATTTCTGGAATTTCGGAGTCCTCGCCGGGCTCGCGCTGACGCTGCAGATCGTCACCGGCATCGTGCTCGCCATGCATTACGAGCCCTCGGCCGCGGGCGCCTTCGCCTCCACCGAGCATATCATGCGCGACGTCAACGGCGGCTGGTTCCTCAGATACGCCCACGCCAACGGCGCCAGCTTCTTCTTCATCGTCACCTACATCCACATCTTCCGCGGCCTCTATTACGGCTCCTACAAGCCGCCGCGCGAGATGGTCTGGATGCTCGGCCTCGTCATCTTCCTCTTGATGATGGCGACGGCGTTCATGGGCTACGTGCTGCCCTGGGGGCAGATGAGCTTCTGGGGCGCCAAGGTGATCACCGGCCTGTTCGGCGCGATCCCGCTGATCGGCGAGCCGATCCAGACCTGGCTGATCGGCGGCTTCGCGCCCGACCAGGCGACCCTGACCCGCTTCTTCTCGCTCCATTACCTGCTGCCCTTCGTGATCGCGGCGGTGATCATCCTGCACATCTGGGCGCTGCACATTCCGGGCTCGGGCAACCCGACCGGCGTCGACGTCAAGTCGCCGCAGGACACCGTGCCCTTCCATCCTTATTACACCGACAAGGACGGCTTCGGCGAGGGCCTGTTCCTGCTGCTGCTCGCGGTTTTGGTGTTCTTCCTGCCCAATTATCTGGCGCATGCCGACAATTATATCCCGGCCAACAATATGTCGACGCCGGCGCATATCGTGCCCGAATGGTATTTCTGGCCGTTCTACGCGATCCTCAGGGCCTTCACCTACGATTTCATCCTGCCCGCGAAATTGTGGGGCGTGATGGCGATGTTCGGCTCGATCCTGCTGCTCTTCTTCCTGCCCTGGCTCGACAAATCGCCGGTGCGCTCGGGCTCCTACCGGCCCAAGTTCCGGATGTTCTTCTGGATTCTGATCGCCGACGTGCTCGTGCTCGGCTATTGCGGCGGCAAGCCGGCCGAAGAGCCGTTCGTGATGATCAGCCAGGTCGCCACGATGTATTATTTCGCCCATTTTCTCATCATCCTCCCCATCCTTTCCTGGGTGGAGAAGACGCTGCCTTTGCCCAATTCGATCTCGGAAAGCGTGCTGCACGGCGAGGCGGAGGAAGCCGCACCCGCCGACATCGGCCTCGCCAAGCCGGCAAAAGCGTAAGGGGACGACGCTCTCATGGTTCGCATCTTGGGCATCCTGGTCGGATTGGGCTTCGTCGGCGTCGCCGCCTGGTCGCTGCTGTGGGGCGCCGTCGAATATATCAAGGAGCCGCCCAGGCAGACGGTCGAGCAGCAGTTCCACCACCATGCGCGGGACATCGCCTTTTCGTTCGACGGCCCGCTCGGCCGCTACGACAACCGCCAGCTGCAGCGCGGCCTGCAGGTCTACAAGGAGGTGTGCGCGAGCTGTCACGGCCTGCAATATGTCGCGTTCCGCAACTTCCGCGACCTGGGCTACACCGAGGCCGAGGTCCGCGCGCTGGCCGACCAATGGCGGCCCCAGGTGCCGACGATCGGCCCCGACGGCTCGGCGACCGAGCGCAACGCGATCCCCGCAGACCGCATCCCGAGCCCCTATCCGAACGAGGCCGCCGCCCGGAACGCCAACAACAAGGCGCTGCCGCCGGACCTCTCGCTGATCACCAAGGCGCGCGAGGGCGGCGCGGCCTATGTCGCCTCCCTGCTCACCGGCTATCACAGTCCGCCCGCCAATTTGCCGCGCGAGAACCGGCCGGGGCCGGGGCTGCATTACAATCCCTATTTCGCCAACCTCAACATCGCCATGCCGCCGCCGATCCGGCAGGACGGGCAGGTGACCTATGCGGACGGGACGCGGGCGACGCGCGAGCAGATGGCGCAGGACGTCGCCGCCTTCCTCGAATGGGCGGCCGAGCCGCATGCGGACGCGCGCAAGAATATGGGCCTGGTCGCGCTCATCTTCCTGCTGATGGGCACGATCCTCGCCTACATGGCCTATCAGAACGTCTGGGCCGGCAAGAAGCACTGAGCCTCGGCCCGCCGGCGGACGCCGGTCAACCTCGCGGACTGGACCGGCCGGGCCGGTGCACGGCGATGCCGGCGAAAATCTCGCTCAGCAAGGCGTCGACGAAGCCTGCGTCGATCGGGGCGTGCGCCATGGCCAGGCGGTAGAAGATCGGGCCGTAGATGAGGTCGAGCGCGACCTCGAGATCGACGCCGGCGCGGATCTGGCCGTGGGCGACCGCGCGCTTCAGCAGGGCCCGCCCCTCGTCGCGCCGGGCCCCGATGAAATAGAGTCGGAAGGCCTTGGAGAGCTCGGTCTCGCCATAGCCCGAGACCAGCATGGCGGCGACGTTGCGGCCGGTCGGCGAGGTGAACAGATCGGCGAGCGCGCGCAATTGCTCGGCCAACGCCTGCAGCGGCATGTCCGCGCGGAGCGGCGCCTCGGCGGCGCGCGTGGCCTCGATCAGGGCCGCCATCGCGACCTCGTAGCGATTGCTCCAATGGCGGTAGACGGTCGGCTTGCCAACCCCGGCGCGGGCGGCGACCCCTTCCATGGTGATCGACAGCAGCCCGCCCTCGTCGAGCATTTCGCGGGCCGCGCGCAGGATCGCCAGGCGCGCGCTCTCGCTTCGCGGCCGGCCTCTGCGTCGGGCTGCAAGGGACTGAGATTCCATGTTGACCATTTCTATTATTTACGTAACGATACGTAATGTAAATAGCGAATCGCAAGGAGGCCGCGATGATTCTCATGCCCTATCTCATCGTCAAGGGCGCGCCCGCCGCGCTCGATTTCTACACCCGCGCATTCGGCGCGAAGGAGGAGATGCGGCTGACCGATCCGGCGGGGCGCATCGGCCACGCCCATATGACGATCGGCGATTCGGCGTTCATGCTCGCCGACGAGCATGCCGAATTCGGCGCGCTCAGCCCCGCCACGCTCGGCGGCTCGCCGATCAGCCTGCACCTCGAGGTCGCCGACCCGGATGCGGCCGCCCAGCGCGCGGTCGATGCGGGCGCCACCCTGCTGCGCCCGGTGCAGGACCAGTTTCACGGCAACCGCGCGGGCATGGTCGCCGATCCCTTCGGCCACAAATGGTTCCTCTCGGCCGAGATCGAGAAGATCGACGCTAATGAGATGCAGCGCCGCTACGACGAGCTGATGGCGGGTGAGGAGGCCTGAGGCGGTGACAGTTAGGTAACTGTCACCAGCCTCATGCGGGCGGGCGCCGCCTGATCAGCACGATCGAGGTGAAGGTGAGCACCGGGACGTCGTGCTGGTTGGTCACCACCGTCGCCGAGCGAAAGGAGCCCAAATCGGGCTTGGAGCGCGAGGGGGTCTTGTCGACGATCCTGCTTCGGACGTGCAGGGTGTCGCCCGGGTAGACCGGCTGGAGCCAGCGCAATTCGTCGATCCCCGGCGAGCCCAGCCCCGCCTGCGGCTCGCCCGACATGAGATGCTTGACCGTCACCGCCATCACCATCGCGCAGGTGTGCCAGCCGCTCGCCGCCAGCCGCCCGAAATGAGTCCTGGCAGCCGCCTCGTCGGAGAGGTGGAAGGGCTGGGGATCATATTTGCGGGCGAATTCGAGCACCTCCTCGCGGGTCACCTCATAGCTGCCGAAATCACGCTCCCTGCCGATCTCCAGATCCTCGAAATAGATCACGCGCGTCTCCCCATGGTCGGCCAGCCTTCGCCGCCGCGACAAAAGAAATCAATGACCCGGGAGGTCAAACCTCGCGCAGCGCCGCCTCGCCGCGGGCCACCGCCAGCGTCGCGCGCTTGGAGATCGCGGCGCCCGGCGTGGAGACGCGGTCCACGACCATGAAATTGGTCCGCCATTCGTCGGGCGTGACGTCGCAGGTCAGATAGCCGCGCTGGTCGTTGATGAACTTCAGTTGCGGGTTGTTGGCGAGGATGCGGTCGCTGCCGGCGCGCACGTCCTGGCCGTCGCCGCCCGAAGAGATCGAGGTGGCGACGAACTCGGTGGCGACCGCCTGGTCGCCGTCGGTGAGGATGCCGGCGAAATTCTGATGCTCGTCGCCGGTCAGCACGACGACGTTGCCGAGCCCGCGCATCCGCGCCAGCAACCGTTGGCGCGGCACTTCATAAGCGGACCAGGTGTCCATGTTGCGGATCGGCGCCGGCTCGTCGGCGCGCCTGCGGCGATCCAGCGCCATCATCATGATCTGCTGGGCAAGGCAGTTCCAGCGCGCCTGGCGGCGGGCGAGGTTGCGGCCTAGCCAGGCCTCCTGCTCGGCGCCCAGCACCTGCGCGGTTGCCGCGCGGGTCTCGGCGCAGACCGGCTTGAAGCCGTCCTCGCAGGGCTGGTTCGAGCGGAACTGGCGGGTGTCGAGGAAATCCAATTCGGCGAGGTCGCCGTAGCGGGCGCTGCGATAGAGGCTGATGTCGGCGGCGCGCGGCATCTGCGCGCGGCGCACCGGCATATGCTCGTACCAGGCCTGGAGCGCGGCGGCGCGGCGGGTGCGGAAAATCTCGGGCGGCGCATCCTCGACGATGTCCTGCACCCAATTGTCGCGGACCTCGTGGTCGTCATAGGTCATGAAGAAGGCGTGGGCGGCATGGGCGCGCTGCAGGTCCGGGTCGCTCTTATATAAAGCGTGGCGGCGGCGGTAATCGGCAAGGTCGTAGAGCGTCTGGCCGACGGTCTGACGGGCGGCGACGATCAGCTCGCCATCGCGGCCGCGCCGCGTCGCGCCGGCGCGATATTCGTAGATATAGTCGCCATAATGATAGACGAAGGCGAGCTCCTCTCCGGCCAAGTGGCGGTAGGCGGTGTAAAAGCCGTCGTCCCAGGACTGGCAGCCGGCGACGCCGAAGCGCAGCGCCCGCGGACTGCTCGCCGCGAGCGGCAAGGTGCGCGCGCGCCCGTGGATGCTGCGGTCGCCGCCGGCCCTGAACCGGTACCAATAAGGCCGGTCCGGCTGCAGCCCGGCGACCTCGACATGGACCGAATGGCCGAGTTCCGGCCGGGCGGCCTCCTCGCCCTGCGCGACGATGGTGCGGAAGCCCTCGTCCGACGCGACCTCCCAGGAGACCGGCCAGGCCGTCATCGTCATGCCGCCATGCTCGGCCAAAGGCTCCGGCGCGAGCCGGGTCCAGATCACGAACCCGTCGGGTGAGGGATCGCCCGCGGCGACGCCGAGGCTGAAGGCGTAGCGGCTGAAGCCCTGCGCGCGGATGAGGGTGGGCGCTGCGAACGCGGTCGCGGCGGCGCCGGCGACGAAGGTGCGACGGGTGATCATATTGGACGCCTAGCCCCCTTATGTGTCGAGTCCGGGTCGCGCGCCTCAGCGCGCTTCGAGCACCATGTTGAACGGTCCCTCGGTCGCCCGCCGGACGCTGGCGAAGCCACCGCTTTGGATCACTTCGGTCAGCCGGGCCTGCCCGGCCTGCGCGCCGAGCCCTTCGCCCACTTCCTGATCGAGCGAAGTGGGGACGCAGATCATCGTCGACGCATTGTAGTAGAGCCGGCCGACCGGGTTCATATTCTCCGCCGGCGTGTCGCCCGCGATCGGCTCGACGATCATCCATGTGCCGCCCTCGGCGAGGATGCGGCGCATGTGCGCGGCGCAGCCGCGCGGATCGCCCATGTCGTGCAGGCAATCGTACATGGTGATGAGGTCGAACCCGTCCTCTCCGATTTCCTTGGCATTGGCCACCTCGAAGCGGACGCGGTCGCCCAGGCCGTGGCTTTGCGCGTGGCGCCTGGCTTCCTCGATCGATGGTTCGTGGAAGTCGAAGCCGACGAAGCTGCTCTCGGGATAGGCCTCAGCCATCAGCAAAGTCGAAAAGCCGACGCCGCAGCCGACGTCCGCGACTTTCGCACCCTCGCGCAGCCGCGCTTCGACGCCGTCCAGCGACGGAAGCCACGACTGGACGATGTTGTTGACATAGCCCGGCCGGAAGAACTGGCCGGTCGCGCAGAACAGGCAGCCGGCATGGTCGCCCCAGCGCACGCCCGTGCCCTGCCGGAAGCACTCCTCAACCTTGGGCTCGGCCTCGATCATCGCCGCGACCAGCTCGAAGGCGCCGGCCAAATAGACCGGGCTGTCGGCAATGGTGAACACCATCGCCTGCTCTGGCGAGAGGCTGAAGCGCCCGTTTTCGGGATCGAAATCGATATAGCCGTTCGCGGTCTGCGCCAGCGCCCATTCGCGCACGTAGCGCTCGTGCAGGCCGCCGGCGCGCTCGGCAAGCTCGGCGGCGGTCGCGGGTCCCCGGCCGAGCGCCTCGAACAAGCCGAGCCGCAGGCCGATCCGAACCGTCGGCACGCTCATCGCGCCGCCCAGGTCGGACAGCATCTTGCCGATGAACTCGTTCAGTTTCGCTTCGTCGATCGCGCTGGCCATGATGGCGCCCCCTGTCCTGCGGTCCGCAACGCATATCATTCCGTGCGCCGCCTAGCGAGAGCGCGAGCGGCGCTCAGACGTTGAAGCGGAACAGCAGGACGTCGCCGTCCTGGACGAAATATTCCTTGCCTTCGGCGCGCATCCTGCCCGCTTCCTTGGCGCCCGCCTCGCCGCCGCAGGCGAGGAAATCGTCATAGGCGATGGTTTCGGCGCGGATGAAGCCGCGTTCGAAGTCGGTGTGGATGACGCCGGCGGCCTCGGGCGCCTTGGCGCCTTTCTCCACCGTCCAGGCGCGCGCCTCCTTGGGGCCGGCGGTGAAGAAGGTGATCAGGTGGAGGAGGTCGTGGCCGGCGCGGATGATCTGGCTGAGGCCGGTTTCGACAAGGCCGAGATCGGCGAGGAATTCCGCGCGGTCCGCGGCCGGCATGGTCGCGATCTCGGCCTCGATCGCCGCCGAGATGATCACAGCCTTGGCGCCCTCCGCTTTGGCTTTCTCGAAGACGCGGGCGCTGTGGGCGTTCCCTAAGGCGGCGTCGCCCTCGTCGACGTTGCAGACGTAGAGGACCGGTTTGGCGGTCAGCAATTGCGCCCGGTCTAGCGCGAGCTTTTCCTCATGGTCCTTCGGCTCGGTGAGGCGGGCGGGCTTCGAATCGCGCAGCAGCTCAAGCGCCTGGCCCAGAACGCCGGCCTGGATCTTCGACTCCTTGTCGCCCTGCTGCGCCTTCTTGACCAGAGCCGGGACGCGCTTTTCGAGGCTGTCGAGGTCGGCGAGCATGAGCTCCGTTTCCACGGTCTCGGCGTCGGCCACGGCATCGACGCGGCCCTCGACATGGGTCACGTCGCCGCCCTCGAAGCAGCGCAGCACATGGACGATCGCGTCGACCTCGCGGATATTGCCGAGGAACTGGTTGCCGAGCCCCTCGCCGGTCGAGGCGCCGCGCACCAGCCCGGCAATGTCGACGAATTCGAGCTGGGTCTCGATCACCTGCGCCGATTTGGCGATTCTCGCGATCTCGTGGAGGCGCGGATCGGGGACGGCGACGCGGCCGACATTGGGCTCGATCGTGCAGAAGGGATAATTGGCCGCCTGCGCCGCCGCCGTCTCAGTCAACGCGTTGAACAAGGTGGACTTGCCGACATTGGGCAGCCCGACGATCCCGCAACGAAAACCCATTTGATGTCCCGATGATGTGATTGGAAACGGGGCAGGGCCCTCGCGCCCGGCTCCGTTAGCCGTTGCGCTCGGCGATTGCCAGCTTAGTGTCGGCGCCCATGAAGCCTCTCCTCGCCGCGCTGCTGCTCCTCTCCGCCACTCCGGCCCTCGCCATCGATCCGCCCGCGCAGGTGCTGCAAGGCACGGTGGCGCAGGACGGCCTCGTCCCGGTCCATGTCGACCGGCGGCAGGGGCGCATCCTGCTGTCGCCGCCTGCGCCGGACGCGCAGGGGATAGCGGGGCGGTTCGTCTATGTGGCCTCGCTTGAGACCGGGCTGGGCTCGGCGCCGATCGGGCTGGACCGGGGCCTCGCCGGCGGCAGCAAGATCCTCGTCTTCCGCCGGGTCGGCCGCAAGATCGTCGCCGAGGTGGAGAATAGCCGCTTCCGCGCCACCGGCGCGCCCGCGGCCGAGCAGGCGGGCGTGCGCGACAGTTTCGCTTATTCGACTTTGTGGATGGGCGATATCGCCGCCGAGACGCCCGACGGCCGGCTGCTCGTCGACGTGGCGAGCTTCATAACCCGCGACGAGATCGGCATCGCTTCGGCGCTCAAGGATGGCGGCGGCGGCGAATTCCGCCTGGTGCCCGAATTGAGCGTCGCCGACCCCGCCTCGGTCCGCGTCTTCCCCGACAATATCGAGCTCGAGGGCCGGCTCACCTTCACCGCGACGGCGCCGGCCGCGGAGGTGAACAATATCGCGCCCGCCACGGGCAATCTCAGCTTCGTCGTCC
>JBKJZJ010000110.1:0-5302 GCA_046715355.1 Allosphingosinicella sp.
CGTCGCGGCCGGTGAGATCGCCCGCCGCCGCCGCCTGCGCCATCCGCTCCTCACGGCTCGGCTGGCCGAAGCCGCCGCGCCAGGCGATGGCCGGCTCGGCGCCCGCATAAGCGTCGCTGAACGCCGCAGAGCGCCCGAGCCCGCCGCGCCAGCGGTAGAAGATGTGCAGCCCGACGATGTGCGACTTGACCAGGCTCGACGACCAATTGGGCACGACATAATTGGCGTGGTAGTTGAGCGCGAGGCCGACCGGCGCATAGACATAGCCATTGAGCGCCGCCTCGGCGACCGCGCGGGCGCGCTGCCAATAGACCGGCATCGGCGCCCGCCGCAGCGCGCCGCCGCAGGTGAAGCTGAACTGGCAGCCGCTGGCGCGGCGAAGGCCTTCGAAGACGACGCCGCAGACCGTGTTCGGATAGGCCGGGTGGCGGACGCGGTTGAGCACCACCTGGGCGACCGCGCGCTGGCCGTCGACCGGCTCGGTCGCGGCTTCGTAATAGATGGCGACGGTCAGGCATTCGAGCGAGCGGGCGCGGTCCGCGGCGCTGATTCCGGCGAGGCTGAACGGCGCCGCCGGCGGATTGGCGCCGCCGGCGAGCGGAATCGCCGCGTTGATCGCCACCGCGTTTTCGGGAGCGATGTCGGTGCGGATGCTGGTCGCCGACATTTCGGCCGCCTTGGCCTGCAGCCGCGCCTGGGCGATGGTCGGCGCGGCGGCGCGGCCGGGGCCGCTCGCCAGGCCGTCGGCGCCGACCAGGCTGACCGCCGAGGCAAGCCACAAGGCCGCCATCACGGCGCAGACCAGCAAGGCGCGCCAGTTCCGGCGAATCGCCGGGACAAGCGCGCCTTCCGGGGCGGGCTCGATCAGGGGAAGGGCCGCGGCGTCCATCTCGTTCTTACCGTCATCCTATAGGGTGTGTCAGATACCTAATACACGGAGGCCGTGCAATCCCGCGCCTTCGCCTCCCCCGCTTCGCCTCAACGCGGGACGGCTCTTACGGCTCCGCCACGACCGCGCAAGCTCCACTTCAACATTGGGACGATCATGACGGAAACAAGCTTCGTGCGCGGTATCGCCGTTCGGCGACTGGACCGTGAGCCGCGGCCTGCCGGGCCGCGTCGGCGGGCAGTGGCGTCCACGCAGTGGAGCGATTAGGAGTGGGGGATGGCCGAAACCATCCCCCCTCCCCCTTCCGCCACCGGCGAAACCCACTGCACGCCCGAGCAATATCGCTCGCTCTACGCGCGCTCACTCGAAGACCCGGACGGTTTCTGGGCCGAGCAGGCGAAGCGGATCGACTGGGTCCGCGCGCCGGCAAGGATCGCCAACTGGTCCTACGATCCGGTCGACATCAAATGGTATGAGGACGGCATCCTCAACCTCTGCCACAATTGCGTCGACCGGCACCTGGAGACGCGGTCGGCGGAGACCGCGATCGTCTGGGAGGGCGACGAGCCCGGCACGGCTCGCGCCCTCACCTACGGCGAACTTTGCGTCGAGGTGGTACGGATGGCGAATTGCCTCAAGGCGCTGGGCGCCGGCAAGGGCGACCGCGTTACCCTCTATTTGCCGATGATCCCGGAAGCGGCGGTGGCGATGCTCGCCTGCGCGCGGATCGGCGCGGTCCACAGCGTCGTCTTCGGCGGCTTCTCGCCCGAGGCGCTGCACGGCCGGATCGAGGATTGCGCGAGCCGCCTCGTCGTCACCGCCGACGGCGGCAGGCGCGGCGGCAAGACGGTGCCGCTGAAGGCCAATGTCGATGCGGCGATCGCGCTCGGCGCAAAGGTCGACGCAGTCCTCGTCGTGCGCCATCTCGGCAGCGACATTCCGATGCAGCCCGGCCGCGACCATTATCAGGACGAGCTCGGCGCCGCCGTCCCCGATAGCTGCCCCTGCGAGCCGATGGCCGCCGAGGATCCGCTCTTCATCCTCTACACCTCAGGATCGACGGGCAAGCCCAAGGGCGTGCTGCACACGACCGGCGGCTATGCGGTGTGGGTGGCGACCACCTTCCATTACGTCTTCGACTACCGCCCGGGCGAGCTCTTCTGGTGCACCGCCGACGTCGGCTGGGTGACCGGGCACAGCTACGTCGTCTACGGCCCATTGCTCAACGGCGCCGCCACCTTGATGTTCGAGGGGGTGCCCAACCATCCCGATTTCTCCCGCTTCTGGGAGGTGGTCGAGCGCCACAAGGTCGCGATCTTCTACACCGCGCCGACCGCGATCCGCGCGCTGATGCGCGAGGGCGCGGCGCCCGTCGAGAAGCACGACCGCTCCTCCATTCGCCTGCTCGGCACGGTCGGCGAGCCGATCAACCCCGAGGCGTGGCTGTGGTATCACCGCGTCGTCGGCGAGGAACGATGCGCGATCGTCGACACCTGGTGGCAGACCGAGACCGGCGGGATCATGATCACCACCCTGCCCGGCGCGCACGGCATGAAGCCGGGCTCGGCCGGGCGGCCCTTCTTCGGCATCGTCCCCGAGCTGGTCGGCGCCGATGGCCAGGTTCTGGAAGGCGCCGCCTCCGGGAACCTCTGCATCGCCCGCTCCTGGCCCGGGCAGATGCGCAGCGTCTATGGCGACCATGAGCGCTTCGTGCAGACCTATTTCAGCGCCTATCGCGGCAGATATTTCACCGGCGACGGCTGCCGCCGCGACGAGGACGATTATTACTGGATCACCGGACGGGTCGACGACGTGCTCAACGTCTCCGGCCACCGGCTCGGCACCGCCGAGGTGGAGAGCGCCCTGGTCAGCCACCCGCTGGTCGCCGAGGCCGCCGTGGTCGGCTATCCGCACGACATCAAGGGCCAGGGCATTTACAGCTATGTGACCCTGATCGCCGGCGTGGAGGGATCGGCGGCGCTGGAGGCCGAGCTCAGGCAGCAGGTCCGCATCGAAATCAGCCCGATCGCGACGCCGGACCTGATCCACTTCACGCCCGCTCTGCCCAAGACCCGCTCGGGCAAGATCATGCGCCGTATCCTGAGGAAGATCGCCGAGAACGACTTCGGCGCGCTCGGCGACACTTCGACGCTCGCCGAGCCGGCTTTGGTCGACGATCTGATCGCGGGGCGGCGGAACCTTTAGAGCCGGCTCAGCGCCGCCCGCCAAGTTGCCGGGCAAGACGCGTCAGCTCCCGCAATCGCCCCGCTTGCTGCGTTTCGCAATGTTCGCGCATCGCCTCGGCGAGCCTGGCGAGCCGGGCCGGCCGGGTCCCGCGTCTCGGCGACCAGGTGGTACCGCTGAGCGCGCGGCCGGCCAGCTCCATCGAGAATTGATAGGTAACGCCGTCCGCGCCGACTTCAATCGCCTCGTCCGGCGGCGGGACTTCCTCCAGCATCCGCCGCCAGGCGATCAGCAGCGCCGCCGCGACTCGGCCGTCGACTGCCACCGCGCAGCGCGACAAGGGAAGGTCGGCCGGATTGGCGGGCAGCCCAACCTGCAACCGCCTGATCTCGTCCTCGGTGCCATCGCGAATCTCGGCGTCGGGATCGTCCAGGTCCTCAACGAGAGAGACGCCAGCCTGACCCGATCTATACATGGCGATCAGCTGATATTCCCAAACCGATCGGGCGGGCTGGAGCGAGAATATCTCGTAGCGCCGGCCGACCTGCCGAAGCCCGACCGCATATTCGACCTGGAAGGACGGCCGGACGATCGCGCGGAGCCTGACGCCGGGCCCGAAGGCGTCGCCGAGGACGCGGCGCACGTCTGCCTCATAGTTGGTCGAGATGCTGTCATACGGCGCTCTCACGGGCGCGAGCCGTTCCTGCGCCGTGGCGCCGGCGGAGAGGCACGCCGCGACCGCAACAATCGGAATGCGCAACCTCATGACCTGCTCTTCTTGCCTCGACCTCTGCTTGACGTGGCGCGATGGCATGGGAGGCTCGCACCGTTCGCTCCGGCTGGCAAGCCTGAGGCATTGGCGGTGGCGAGATGCGGCTGCCGCCGATTGGCGTGACGGCGGAATCGTTAGGCGGTCTGCTCCGGCGGCTGTTGCGGCGCGTAGCCGGCCTCCTCGATCTCGGTCATCAGCCGGTCGTAGGAGGAGGCGTCCGATGACGCCTGGAACTCTTTCGTGTGCTTCCAGAGCTGCAGGTTCATCATCATGAACAGATCGGCGACCAGCACCGTGGTGAACAGCGAGCGGACGATATATTCGATCGGAAACTGGAACAGGTTCGGATCCCAGGGCCGGATCAACGAAGCCTGCGGGTCGGTCCCGATCAGCGAACGCCCGAATATCTGCGCGGTGAAGGCATAGACGATGATCAGCGCCAGTCCGACACCCGCCACCACCAGCACGAGATTCTGGACCGAGCCGATCTTCGCGACTTCCTCCTCGGCTTTCAGGGGGCGGGTGAAGGTGCGGGCGTTGAGCATGTAGAACAACGGCGCGCCGACCAGGGCGAGCACGCCCAGGATCAGCAGGATGTCGCCCACGACCTGGTTGATCGTGGTGAAGATGACAAGGAACAGGAAGATGTAGAGCGGAGTCGCCGCGATCAGGAACAGGCCGGGCAGGATCGCCTCCGGGATCAGCGCCTTGATGCGCAGGCAGGCGCGCAGCACGCCGGGGATGAGCGAGAGCACCGCCGGCATCAGCGTCACATAGGCCAGCGCCGCGCCCGCAAAGCTCGCGCCGGTGTTGAACTGGGCAAGGTCGGTAGCACTGAGGCTGCTCGTATCCACACGCCAGCCGAACGGGATGAGCGCGAGGAGCAACGGCGTCAGGAAGGCAATCAGCCAGCCGCGCAGGAGCACGCTCCGCGACCGCCGGTGCTGGTCCCAGCATTTCGCCGCGAACCAGGCGGTGAGTGCGATCAAATAGAGCGGAAGCAGCTCCGCAAGCCCGATCAGGATGCCTGTGCTCGACAGGCCTTGAAACCCTTGGATAACCACGCCGACCGTCTTGAGAATCCCCGCCACGACGGCCGGGATCACGACGATGAACAGCACGCTCCGCCGCCAGACCAGATAGCGTCGCGCATCCGCTTCATCGACGCCGTTGGCGATCAACGCCGCTTCCTCGTCCGGCTCGACCGGGAGGGAGCGCAGGTCCCAGTTGAAGGCGCGCTTGACGTGCAGGCCGAATCTGTTGCCCCCGGGTGCCGCGGCCGGCGGAGTCCACACGGTATCGGGCGCAGGCGCGGCGACCGGCGCGGGCTCGGCGGCGGGGGCCTTGGTGACGCTCACAGGTTCGGGCTGGGCCGGCGCGGTCGCCGGCGCGGTAGCGGGTGCCGGAGCCGGGGCCGGGGCCGGAGCGGGCGCCGGGGCCGGAGCCGGAGCCGGAGC
>JBKJZJ010000111.1:0-3506 GCA_046715355.1 Allosphingosinicella sp.
TCTCGGCATAATCGTCCGGATGCTCTTCGGCGGCGACGGCGAAATCATAAGCCTGGCCGAGCGCGCGATACAAAGCGGAGCGGCTGCGGACGTCGGCGCTCTTGACCGCGTCGGCGCTCTCGCGCGCGGCGCAGAGCCGGTCGGCAAGACCGGCCGCCGGGTCGAAAGCGAGCTGCGGCGCGTCCCAGTCGGCGTCCACCGGAAGCGGCGGGCCGGACTCGAGCGGCTCGGCATGGGGGCCGTCGGCCCAGACCGGGCTCGCTTCGACTATCGGGGAGGCGGCGAGCGAGCGGGCCGCTTCGCGGGCGATCCGCGCCGTGGTCGCGCTGTCGGCGATTTCCTTCCAGTTGATCACGCCATAAATGAAGTCGATCGCGTCGCCGTCCGACGAGAATGGCATCAGGATGCCGCGATACATCGTGTTCTCGCCGCGCTGGTCGACGAATTCGGCTTCGAACCCGATCGGCGCGCAATTGGCGATGATCTGGAGATAATGGTCGGTGAGCCGCGACAGCAGCGAGCGGCCGGGCACCTCGCTGATATGGCGGATCGCGCCGTCGAGCGCGCATTCGACGCGCAAGGCGTGGCCGAGAAAGGCGATCTCGGGATCCTCCGGATCGGACGAGAAATCGAGCAGCACGCTGTGCGGCCCGAAATCGCCGATCGTGTGCGGGTCGACGTCCTGGATCGAGGGGTAGGGGCGTCCCGCCAGCAGCGACACCCAATAATTATAGGCGCGGACGTGCATGCGCCTCTCGTCGACGCCGATCTCCGGCGGCCGCTCCATGACGGGCTCGTCCTCGGGCGCGGCCGAAAGCGCCGCCTCGTCCTCGAACCCCCGGGAGATATCCATAAAGTCAACGTCCTTGGCAGCGCTGTTCAGGCGCCGAGAATGCGCCGGACGTGGTTGAGATATGGTTAAGCGCGTCTTGGCGATAACCTTCCGCTGGGCGGGGCCCCCTTCGGCGGCTTGCCGGCCGGAACCGGGGCTGGTGCCGCTTGAGGGACTCGAACCCACGACCCCATCATTACGAATGATGTGCTCTACCAGCTGAGCTAAAGCGGCGCTCCCGAGAGGCGGGGGCTCTATCAGCGGGCCGGGGCGATGACAAGCGAGCAGGCGATCAATGCTCCGTCGGCGCGTGTCCCGCTTGGCCCTCCGCCGCCGCGGGCGGCGTCCGGGTGCGCAGGTAGGATTTGAAGCAGACCCGGTCGATCCGAACCTCGCCCTCAATCACCGCGATGCGGACGCCCGCCGGATTGTGCACGGCGGTGCCGATATTGGGGGCGATCCAGCGCTGGCGGGCTTCGCGCCAGCGAAGCGTGCGGCCGCGGTCGCCGCGCCCGAAGGCGTCGGGCACGTCGAGCCGCATCGCGCCCGCGCCGCCGCTCTCGCCGGTCAGCACGACATGGGAGAAATTGCCGGCGCCGGCGGGCAGCGCCAGCACCTCGGTCCCCGCCGCGATCCTGTTGCCCTCGAAGGGCTGCCAGGAGCGGCCGCCGGGCGCGAGGACGAGAAAGGCGGCCGGCTCGGCGCAGGCGAAAGCGGGGGCATCGTCCATCGCCCGGTCGAATTCGGGACCCGCGACCGCGCAGGCGCCGAGCGGCAGCGCGACGAGGATCGCGGCTATGCCCCGGCTGGTCCGCATGATCGTCTCCCCTCTGCCTGGTCGCTGCGGCGACCGTCATAATGCAAAGCGGAATGGACGGGAAGAAAGCGCGTCAGCGCCGCGCGCCGCCCTGCGGGCCGAAATGGCCCTTGACGATGGGCTTGCGGTCCTTCTCGATGAGCATGTCGACCGTCGCCTGGTGGAGCGGCGTCGCGAACTGGAAGCCGGCCTTGCCGTCCTCCGCCCACATCACCCGGCTGTTCTGCGGCTCGAAGCCGGGCAGCTTCAGCCAGACATTGGAGCCGACCTCGAGCGCGACGTCGGTCTCGGCCATATAGCCGTCGGTCGACAGGTTCATCACCTCGACCTCGATGATTCGCGCGCCCGGGTCGCGCAGCCGCGCCGCCAGGTTGACGATCCGCCGCTCGGCCGAACGGCCCTCGACGACGGGAAGAATTGCCAATTGTGCCCTGCTCACCAAAACGCCCCTGAAAAGAGAGGCTTTGTTATGCGCGCAGATTGGCTAAACAAGGATTAAGCGCGTCCGGAAGCTTTGTTGGAAGCAGCCGGCCGTCATGCAGGCCGCTTCCCGACATCCCTTGCTTCCGGAGTGATTGTGAGCCCCAAAATCTGGATCGCCGCCGCGCTGATCGCGCTTTCGGCCTGCGCGGAGGCGCCGCCGGCGCCGGTCGGGCCGGTGCCGCCCGCGGTGGAGGCGGGTGCGTTGCGCGGCGCCGCGACCGACCCGCGAGTCGCCCGCTTCTACGCGGCGCGCCAGTGGCGGCCGGCCTGGACCGCGGAGGCCGAGGCGGCGCTCAGGGCCGCGATCGGCGAGGCCGACAAGCACGGGCTCAAGCCCGACGACTTTCTGGCGGGGCTGGCCCGCGCCCGCACGCCCGCGGCGCGCGAGGCCGGCTTGAGCCTCGCCGCCCTTAGCTATGCCGAGGCGCTCGCCCGCGGCCGCGTCGATCCCGCCGGGATCGAGCGCATCTACGAGGTCCCGCGGCCCAATCCGGATCTCGCCGCCGGGCTCAACGAGGCGCTCGGCGGGGATCTGCGCGGCTGGATCGGCGGCCTGGCGCCGCAGGATGCCGAGTATCGCGCCCTTTCCAGCGCCTATCTCGAAGCCCGCCGCCAGGTCCCCGCGGCGCGGGGGCGGCCGGCGAGCGAGCTCGGCGACCGGGTCCGCACGCTCGCCGTCAACCTGGAGCGCCGCCGCTGGCTGGAGCGCGCGCCCGCCGGGACCCGCATCGACGTCAACACCGCCTCGACCATGCTCGTCTACTGGCGCGACGGCACGCCCCGGGACACGCGCCGGGTCGTCGTCGGCTCGGCGGGCGAGCGGGCGACGCCGAGCCTCGCCACTCCCATGTTCCAGCTCGTCGCCAATCCGACCTGGACGGTGCCGAAATCGATCGGGATGAGCGCCCGCTATATGGCGCGGAACGGAATCGCCGTGCGCAACGGCCGCCGCGTCCAGCCCTCGGGGCCGGGCAACGCGCTCGGCCTGGTCAAGTTCGACCTGCGCAACGGCCATGCCATCTACCTGCACGACACGCCCTCCAAGGCGCTCTTCCTGCGCGACGAGCGCCACGCCAGCCATGGCTGCGTGCGGGTGCACAACGCGCTCGAGTTCGCCGAACTCATCGCCAGCGACGAGGGCGTGCTCGACCAGTGGCGGCGCGCCCAGCGGCCGCCGCGGCCCGACCGGGAGGGACGCCGGCGCTACCAGCAGCTCTGGATTCCGCTGCCGCGCGAGATTCCGGTGCGCCTCCTCTATCACACCGCCTTCGTCGAGAATGGCGCGATCAGGATCGTGCGCGACGTCTACGGCCGCGACGCGCGCGTCGCCGCGGCGCTCGCGCGTCCCGCGGCGTCGCTCGAATATCGCCGCGA
>JBKJZJ010000112.1:0-6069 GCA_046715355.1 Allosphingosinicella sp.
TTCCCAAGGAGGGCTCTGGTTGCCTCATCAGCCCGGAGGACATGGCGTCGTGCGAGCACGACGAGGCGGGCCGGCCTGAGCTCTACCAGGGCGGCCTCACCTATCTCGGCCGCGATGTCGCCCGCCGGCGCGACGGCGCCATCATCTATCCTTTCGAGCTGCTCGGCGACGTACTTTGGGAACGAGATTGCTACGAAGGCTACGGCACCACCTTCGCGCACCAGGACGCCTATTTCGATGAATGCTTCGAGCGGTTCCGCGTCGCCTATGCCGGCATCGACCAGACTGGCATGGGCGAGCCGATCGTAGAGCGGATGCAAACGAAGCACGGCAGCTCGCGCGTGAACGGCGTGCTGCTGACCGGGCCGAACCGACTGGATCTCGCGATCTCGCTTAAGCAGCGCTTCGAGCGCGGCCTCATCCGAATCCGCAAAGACCCGAAGCTCCGTGCGGATCTGCGGGCGATCAAGAAGGCGGGCAGCGACACCGGCGGCGTCCGGATCGTCAACGAGGGCAAGGTCCACGCCGATCACTTCTGGGCGATGGCGCTTGCCTCGCGGGGCGCCGATCAGCCCTTCGCCGAATTCAATTATGCGGGCCAGGCGCGCCAGTCCGACGATCGCGGCCGCGAGACCGGGGCACGCTTCTTTCAAGACACCGACGAAGAAGACGACCGTGGCGAGGCGGAAGGCCGCTTCGGCCGCGGCGCCTGGTAGGAAACGACGATGGCAAATGAACTGGTCCCCTACGAGCCCGCCAAGCCGCCGGCGATCGTCGACGCGCGCGGCCGTCCGATGGTCCGCAAGGAGGAGCTGAGCGCCGACGTCGCCGGCGCCAGCATCATGGGCGGCCGCTCGATCCAGACCGGCCATCCGGCGGACGGGCTGACGCCCGAGCGCCTGGCGCGCATCCTAAGGCAGGCGGAGAATGGCGACGCGACCGCCTATCTCGAGCTGGCCGAGCAGATGGAGGAAAAGGATCTCCACTATCTGTCGGTCCTGGGCACCCGCAAGCGCGCGGTTTCGCAGCTTCCGATCAGCGTCGAGGCGGCGAGCGACGACAAGGAGGACGAGGCCGACGCCCAGCTCGTCCGCGACTGGCTCGAGCGCGACACGCTCCAGGCCGAGATCTTCGACATGCTCGACTCAGTCGGCAAGGGCTACAGCGTCACCGAGATGGTCTGGGACACGGGCGTACAGCCCTGGCTACCCTCTCGCCTCGAGACGCGCGACCAGCGCTGGTTCGAGTTCGACCAGGTCGACGGCCGGACGCTGAGAAGGAAGACGAGCTCGGGGCCGGTGGATCTGTCGCCGGCGAAGTTCATCATCCACGCCAGCCCGGCCAAGACCGGCCTGCCGATCCGTGGCGGCCTCGCCCGGCCGGTCGCCTGGGCCTACCTCTTCCGCAACTATGCGATCAAGGACTGGAACCGCTTCAACGAGGCGTTCGGCATGCCGCTCAGGGTCGCCAAATATGAGGGCGGCACCGACGACGCCAATGTTCGAAAGATGCTGCGCGCCCTGATCGGGCTCTCCTCCGATTTCGCCGCGGCCTTCCCCAAGTCGGCGGACGTCGAGTTCATCAACGGCGCCCAGGGCGGCGATGCCCTGTTCCAGACCCTGGCGGTCTATTTCGAGCAGCAGATCTCCAAGGCGGTGCTCGGCCAGACCTCCTCGGCCGACGCGACCGCCGGCGGGCTCGGCTCCGGCCAGGCCAACGAGCATGGCGAGGTCCGCGGCGACATCAGGGACGCTGACGCCGTGGGGCTCGCCGCCACGCTCAACCGCGATGTCGTCGTCCCGATCGTCGCCCTCAACCGAGGCGTCCGCAAGCGCTACCCGCGGGTCAGGATAGGCAGGCCGGAGGCAGAGGACGTCAAGAGCTATGTCGATACGGTGAAGGCCGCGGTCGAGATGGGCGTGCAGGTCGGCATAGCGGACTTCCGCAAGAGGACCGGCATAACCGAGCCGAAGCCCGGCGAGGAGCTGCTCAAGCCAGCCGCGGCAGGCGCGCCGCCAGCTGGCCGCGAGGACGGCCCCCGACTTCCCGGACCCGGGAAGGGCGCGAGGGGCCTCTTAGCCCCTCTTAGGCGGCTTGGCGGGCCAAATGAGGACGGCACCGCGTCCGCGTTTTCGCAGCCCGAGCCCGCCGATGATGAGATCAGCCGGGCGACGGCCGAGGCGCTCTCCGATTGGGAGGGCCTGGCCCGACCCGCCCTGGCGCCGGTCGAGCAGCTCGTCGCCGGCGCGCAATCGCTCGAGGAGATCCGCGATCGCCTGGCTGAAGCGGCCGCCGGCATGAACGTCGACGAGCTCGTCGAGCGGCTTGCCCAGTCCGCATTCGCCGCCCGGCTCGCTGGCGACGTCGACACGCCCGACGCCGAGCCCCAGGACGGCGGCGCCTGATGCGGCTGGTCGGCCTCACCTTCGAGGAGACCTTCGTCTTTGCCCGGCCGATCGCGGCCGAGCATCGCGACGCCGCCGGCGAGATCGTCGAGGCGGCGATCGACGCGCCGCGCTTCGATCATGACGAGGCTGGCGCGCGGCTCGGGCTGCTGGTCGAGGGAGGTCCCTATTTCGGCGCGGCCGACCGCGTCTCGGTGCCGCCCGGCGACTGGGAAATCGCCGGGCCGGCGACGGTGTTTCACGAGCTCGCCGGCGAGGACGATGTGCCGGTCCGCCGCGCCTATTACACCCGGTCGGCACGCGCGAGCGTCAACGCGATCCTCGCCACCGCCGGCCACCACCGCCAGATCGGCGCCGCCGCGGGGCACTTCCGCAATCTCGGCGGCCACGTCCGCTACCGCGAGCAGATCTGGCAGCTGCCGGTCGCGATCGGCGATGGCGACGGCGCCTTCATCTCGGATGGTGACGATCCCGACCGCCCGCTGATCGAGGGCTGAGCCTTGGCGAGCGAGATCCCGATCCTGGCGCCGCTCGAGGCCATCGCCTTCTACCGGCGCAAGGGCCTGGCGATCGGCTTCGCCTGGCAGGACGCCTGGGAACGCGAGCATGTTCGCGCCTTCACCGTCGCGAAGGCGATGAGCCGGGATCTGCTCGAGGATATACGCGCCGCGGTCGACAAGGCGATCGCGGAGGGTCAGACGCTCCGCCAGTTCCAGGATGGGCTCAGGCCGCTGCTCGAGGCGCGCGGCTGGTGGGGGCGCAAGGAGATGACTGATCCGCTCACCACGGCGCGCAGGGTTGTCCAGCTCGGCAGCCCGCGCCGGCTCCGCACGATCTTCGAGGTCAACATGCGGATGGCCTATCAGGCGGGGCGCTGGGAGCGGATGGAGCGCAACGCCGCGGCCTTCCCCTACGTCCGCTACGTGAGCGCCGAGGACAGCCGGGTCCGGCCGCAGCACCAGGCCTGGCACGGCACTATCAAGCCGCTCGGCGACCCCTGGTGGAACACCCATTATCCGCCCTGCGGCTGGCATTGCCGCTGCACGGCCGTGCCGGTGAACCAGCGAATGATGGACCGCCGCGGCTGGACCGAGACCGACCGGCCGGCGTCCTTCCTGCCCAACCGCTACGTCAACCCGCGCACCGGCGAGGAGACGATGTACGAGGCGGGGATATCACCCGGCTTCGGCTACAATGTCGGCCGCGCCTATCTCGACGATCTCGCCGCGAATCCGTTGCCGGCGCACGGCGAGGAGGATGCGCTCGCGGCCGCCGAAGACGACGCGGGGCGGACTGCCGCCTTCGTCGCCGCGTTCGGCATCGAGGGGGACGAGATCGAGCGCGGCCGCGTCTTCCTCGACAAGGGGGGCTGGCCGCTGGCGATCAGCTCGGCCTGGTTGCGGTCGGCCGCTGGCGGCTTCGTCCTGATGGGGACGGCGGACCAGCTCGCGCTCGCCGGCCGGGCGATCGCCGAGCCCGGCGAGATCCGCTGGCGCTGGGTCACGGGCAATGACGGCAAGGCGCTGCTCTTCCGGCGCTATATCGCCAATTTCGACGGCGTCGACGTCGTAGTCGACGTCGGCCGCGAGGGCTGGCGCTTCGCCACTTCGAACGACGAGAGCTTCGACCTCGAGCGCTTCCGCGCCGGCACCCTTGCCTGGACCAAAGACTCCCGCTGATCCTCCAAAACATGGTAACGGCACGGTCCCCTGCTAACTGATTCGGGCGTTGCTGACCTTGTCAGCTAAGGTCGGGCCGGGCCTCCCTTCATAAGCAGCCCTTCGATGCCGCAAGCCGCGGCCGAAAGGGTGTTTACAGTGTTCGGCCAGGGTGTGGAAAAAGCGACGGCGGCCACCTTCGAGGTGGAATTGACTCGCGGCGTGCCTTCCGACCTCGTCCACCTGGTCCCGATGGGGCAATGCATTCCCAATGACGGCCGCCTTCCCTGGATCCTTGAGGACGAAGCCCATGCCGAGGCGGTGATCGCCGCGACGGTCGAGCGTCTCGGCGCTCGCGACTTCCATTTCGATTACGATCACCAGGCCGAGCGCGCCCCGGCTGTCGCTGGCACCGCGATCGCCGCCGGCTGGGTGAGGCCGCAGGGCTTGTTCGCCGACAGCCAGGGGATCTGGGCGCGCGGCGTGACCTGGACCGCGGCCGCCACCCAGCGACTTCACGATCGCGAATATCGCTACATCAGCCCCTGGTTCGGCTTCGAGAAGAAGTCCCGCCGAATCACCCGCCTTTTCAATGCCGCTCTGACCAACAACCCGGCTTTCGAGCTGGCGGCTGTCGCGGCGCAGTCGACCGATGGAGACGATCACGACATGAGCATGAAAGCAATCGCCGCGGCCCTCGGCCTGGCGGAAGACGCGGGCGAGGATCTGATCCTCAGCTCGATCGGCACCCTGAAAAGCTCGACCGCGACGGCGGCGATCGCGCTCGGCCTGGCGGGAGACGCCGGCGGCGAGGCGCTGGCGGTCGCCGCGACCAACGCGGCTGGCCTCAACGCGGTGACGATCGAATATTTGCCGCAGCTCCGGAGCACTCTCGGCCTCGCCGAAGACGCCGACTTCGAGGCGATCGCAACGGCCGCGGCGGACGTCAAGGCGAAGGCCGACGCCGGGCCGGACCCGGCGAAGTTCGTGCCCATCGAGGAGCTGGCGGCCGCCAACGCCAAGCTGGATTCGATCAACACCGAGAAGGGCGAGGCCGAGGTCGACGCGGCGAACGCCGCCGGCAAGCTGACACCCGCCAATCGGGCTTGGGGCCTGCAGTCCTTCCGCGCCGATCCCGAGGGCTTTGCGACGGCGATGGGCAACCAGCCGGCGATCCTGAAGCCTGGCGCGGAGGGGGTCGACGAACTCGCCGGGACGGCGGCGAGCCTCACCGAGGACGAAAAGGCGCTGTGCGCGTCGATGGGCTGGGACGAAGAGACCTTCGCCGCCGGCAAGAAAGCGGAGGCTGAGGGGGAATAATGGTACTGGCAACCGGAAAGAAGATCACCCAGGGCGGAGGCGGCGGCCTCCTCAACATCGGCGTCGTCGCCGCCGTCGTCTGCTTCGCGGGCGGCATGGCGATGCAGACCGGCGGCTTCGTCCGGCCGGCGCGCGCCGGCCAGGGCGGCACCGACATGCTGAAGGCGGCCGACGCGGCCGGCTGCAGAGTCGTCGGCGTATTCCTGGGCACCTACACCGGCGGCGCCGCGGACGGCGACGTCGCGGCCGACATCCAGTCGGACGAGGCGTTCCTGGTCAAGAACAGCGCCGGCGTCGATGCCGTCACGGCCGCAATGATCGGCCGCTATTGCTACGTGGTCGACGACGAAACCGTCGCCGGCAACGACGCCGGCGGCACCCGCCCGATCGCGGGCGTCGTCCAGGTGGTCGACGCGAGCGGCGTGATGGTGGAGATGGGCCCGGAGGTTGCCGCATTCGCGGGCGGCCGCCTGTTCCTGCCCTTCAGCATCAACCAGGTCGACCTTCTCGCCGGCACGGCCGCCGAACTCGTCTCGCCGGTCGAGGGCACGATCGCCCGCCTCACGACCATCATCCAGGTGGCGGTGACCACCGGCGGGCCGATCACCGCGGCGGTCGGCGTGACCGCCGTCGACGGGCTGAGCATCGTGGTCGCCGATGCGGCCGCCAAGGGCACAGTGCAGACC
>JBKJZJ010000113.1:0-2598 GCA_046715355.1 Allosphingosinicella sp.
ACGCCCCCCGGCCGCCGGGGGGGGGGGCGGCCGGAGGGCTCCTGTTTCGCCCCGGCGCGTCTCTTTCAATCGGCAACCGGTCCGGCGCCCGTTCGATCTAGGGGATGGACAGCGGAAAAGCAAGAACATATATAGAACAAATGTGCCGGCTCGACCGGCAGCAGGGACACAAGCGGGTGCTTCGCCGGTTTAGCGGGCACATTGCAGGGAGCATTTTGTGGCGGAGGAGACCGGCCCTGGCGACGCGCGCGACTGAACGGCGGCCGATCCGGACCGTCCGCCTCGCCGCGCCCGACGATTTCGACGGCTGGCGGGAGGCGGCGCGGGCGCTGGCTTTGGTCGGCGCGGCGCCCGAAGAGATCGTCTGGCGGGTCGCGGACGCCGGCGGTGATCTGTTCGGCGCACCGGCCCCCGCCCCGCCAGCGCCGGCCGGCCTGTTTCATGTGCCGGGGGCCTTCATGGCGCTGGCGCGCGCGGTCGTCCGCCACCGCGATCCCGATCGCTTCGCCTTGCTCTACGCGATGCTGCTCCGCCTGCGCGAGCGGCCGGGGGCGCTCGACGACAAGGCCGACCCGCTCGTCCACCGGCTCGAGACGATGGCGCGGCAGGCCGCGAGCGCCTTCCCGCAATTCCGCGGGGCTAGAGCCTGACCAGCATCTTGCCGATATTGCCGCCTTCGAACAGGCCGAGAAACGCCGCGGGCATCGCCTCGATGCCCTCGTGGACGGTCTCGCGCGAAGTCATCTTCCCGGCCGCGATCAGGCCGCCCATGTCCTGGTAGAAGGCCGCCATCTCCGAGAGATAGTCGGTGTAGATGAAGCCCTGCACCCGGATCCGCGCCGAGATCACGCGCATCAGGTAGCGAAAGCTGGGCGGCGGACCGGCATTGTAATTGTCGATCATCCCGCAGATCGCGAAACGCGCCTTGTTGCGCGCGGCCGCGAAGGCGGCGTCGAGATGGTCGCCGCCGACATTGTCGAAATAGACGTCGATGCCTTTCGGCGCGGCCTCCATGAGCTGCTTCACGACCGGCCCCGCTTTGTAGTCGATCGCCGCGTCAGCGCCCAGTTCGCGTACCCAGGCGGCCTTGTCGGCGCCGCCCGCGGAGCCGATCACGGTCATCCCCCTGGCCTTGGCGAGCTGCACTACCGCCGAGCCGACCGCGCCCGCCGCCGCCGAGACGAAGACGATGTCGCCCTCCTTCGCTTCCGCCACGCGCAGCAGGCCGAAATAAGCGGTGCCGCCGGTGAGGCCGAGATTGCCGAGCCATTGATGGTCGGCGACCGGCAAGGCCGGCACCTTGTTGAAGTCCTCGGCGGGCGCCGCCGCCTGCTCGCGCCAGCCAAGCATGTGGAAGACGGTGTCGCCCGCCTCGAAGCCCGGCGCGCGGCTTTCGACCACCTTGCCGACCGCGCCGCCCTGCATCGGCTCGCCGAGCGCAAAGGGCGGGACGTAGCTTTTCACGTCGTTCATCCGCCCGCGCATATAGGGGTCGACCGACAGCCATACGTTCTCGACCCGCACCCAGCCTTCCTGCAGTTCGGGCAGCGGCGCATCCTCGAGCGCGAAATTGGCGAGCGTGGGCAGCCCGGTCGGGCGCGACGTCAGATGCCAGGCGCGGTTGGTCATATTCCTCTCCTTGTCGGGATGACGCGATGGGGGATGCCGCGCTGCGAGTCAAAAAAAAGGCCCGGCCGATGCGTGGCGGCCGGGCCAGATTTCGTCCCGTCTCTCCAGGGAAAAGCGGGACGGGGAACGAGTCACTCCTTGCCGGAATAGGTTCCGGAGAAGGCGCGATCGAGAATGTGCGGGCCGGAATTTCCCGCATCCTCGCGCTCGAACAAGGCGCGGCTGCGGCCTTCCTCGCGCCACTGGCGCATCGCCGCGGCGGCGTCGAGGTTGAGCCTGACCTTGCCGTCGATCGAGGCGATCCAGGCGAGGGGAATGGCATGGTGGGCGCCGCCCGCCGCCGGATCGCTCCGGGTGAGGACGACATGCTCGCCGCGCACCTTGTCGACAATGCCGACATGGGCGCCGTCCGCGCCCACCACCTCCATATGCTCGCGCACCTCACCCGCCCGATCGTCGCGCGGCTCGAGCAGGCTTGCCCGCTCCGCCTCGCTGCGGCGGATCTCGAAATCCTTGGGATTGCCGTCGAGCGCGCCATCGGCGGCGAGCGGCGACGGTTCGGCGGGAGGATCGGGCTCGGCGGTCTGGTTGCCCCAGCCGGCGCCGAAGCTGTCGTCGCCCTGCCACTGGGTCTCGCGTTGCTTGCTCATGATGGGCTCCTTCGCTGGCCTTCAAGGCCTCACGAGGGAGAAAACGCGCGCCCTGAGAGCGGGTTGCATCGCGGGGGCGCCGTCGCTATCTGGGCCGTCCCGAAAGGCGCGGGGCTGTAGCTCAGATGGGAGAGCGCTGCAATCGCACTGCAGAGGTCAGGGGTTCGATTCCCCTCAGCTCCACCAGCCCTAGGAGGGGAAATGGCCCCTTTTCGCGGGCCGTTCCCTCAATTGTTCCCTACTTCCGGTGTCGCTAGGGGCAGCTAGGCGGGGAATGTCCGTTTTGGGTCGTAAGCGGCCGGTCCGCTATGGGTGGAAA
>JBKJZJ010000114.1:0-10106 GCA_046715355.1 Allosphingosinicella sp.
GGACCCTGCAGCGTCAGCCCGGCGGCCGGCGCCGGCGCGGCGGCGGCGGCGAGGCGCGCATTTTCGGCCTGGATCTGCTCGGCGGTCAGCGGCGGCAGATTGTCCGACCCCAAAGAAGCGCGGAGGACCCGGCTCGGCTGCGCGGGCGGCTCGCCGCGCTCGATTGTGTCGACGAAGTTCATGCCGCTCACCACCCGGCCGAAGACGGTATAGGAGCGGTCCATGTTCAGCCGCGGCACGAACATGATGTAGAATTGGCTGTTGGCGCTGTTCATGTCCTGCGCGCGGGCCATCGCCACCGCGCCACGGACGTGCAGCAGGCCGTTAATCTCGGCGTCGAGGTTGGGCAGCTCGGAATTGCCGGTGCCGTTGTTCTGCGGGTCGCCGCCCTGCGCCATGAAGCCCTCGATCACGCGGAAGAAGGCAAGGCCGTTATAGAAGCCCTGCCGGGTCAGCGTCTTGATCCGCTCGACCGTGCGCGGCGCGACATCGGGCCTGAGCTGGATCACCACGCGGCCGCCGGTAGAAAGATCGAGGTTCCAGCTATTTTCGGCCTCCAGCGCTGGCGTCGGCGGGACAGCCTTGAAGCTGGTCGCCGAGGTCGATGGCTGCTGCGCGGCCAGAGCGGATGCGAAGAAGAGCCCGAACAAGGCGGCGACGATCGATACCAAACGCGACATATGCTTACCCCGATTCCCGATTAACGATTGATTCTAAAGCGGTGTGGTGCGCGCCTCAAGCCTTTCGGCCGATCTCATTGACCCGCGCGCGCACTTCGGCGGCGACGGCGGGGGTGACGAACTTGCCGATGTCGCCCCCGAACAGGGCGATCTCCTTGACCAGCTTCGAGGCGATCGGCTGCAGCGACACCCCGGCCATCAGAAAGACCGTCTCTATTTCCTCATTCAGCTGCTGATTCATCCCCGCCATCTGAAACTCATATTCGAAATCGGCGACCGCGCGCAGCCCGCGGATGATCATCGACGCGCCCTCGCGCACCGCGAAGTCCATCAGCAGCGAATCGAACGAGACCACGCTGATGGCGCCGCCGCCGGTGATGCCGGCGGTCTCGCGCTCGACCGTGGCGAGCCGCTCCTCGACCGAGAACATCGGCGATTTGGAGGGATTGGTGGTGACGCCGATCACCAGCCGGTCGACGAGATGCGCGGCGCGGCGGATGATGTCCATATGGCCGAGCGTGATCGGATCGAACGTGCCGGGATAGACGCCTGTCCTCATGCCGCTCCCCTTAACCGCTCGGGCAAGGCCTGTCGAAGCCTCAATGGTCGCGCTCGACGGCGAAGCGCGCGACGGCGCGGAGCAGGTCTGCATCCTCGCCGAAGCCGTGCAGATGCTCGATCGCCTGGCCGGTCAGCATTTCGGCCTGCTGCCGCGCCCGCTCCGGCCCGAGCAGCGAGACGAAGGTCTGCTTGCCCGCCGCTCTGTCCTTGCCGACGCGCTTGCCGGCTTTCTCCTCAAGCCCTTCATGATCGAGCAGGTCGTCGACGATCTGGAAGGCGAGGCCGACGTCGCGCGCATAGCCCCTGAGGCCCGTCCGCCCTTCCGCCGGGGCCCGGCCCATGATCGCGCCCGCCTCGACGCACCAGCCGATCAGCGCGCCGGTTTTCAATTGCTGGAGACGGGTGACGGCGGCGAGGTCGAGGCCCATTTCGGCCGCGATCAGGTCCATCATCTGGCCGCCGGCCATGCCGGCCGGCCCGGCCGCGCGGGCGAGCTCGGCGACGAGGTCTGCGCGGACGAACGGATCCTCGTGGGTCGCCTCGTCGGCCAGCAGCTCGAAGGCGAGCGCGTGCAGCGAATCCCCGGCGAGGATCGCGGTCGATTCCTCGAAGGCGCGGTGCAGCGTCGGCTTGCCCCGCCGCAAATCGTCGTCGTCCATGCTCGGCAGATCGTCGTGGATCAGCGAATAGACGTGGATGCATTCGACCGCGAGCGCGACCCGCATCGCCCGTTCGCGGTCGACTCGGAACAGGTCGCAGGCGGCGACGACCAGCATCGGCCGGATCCTCTTGCCTCCGCCGATCGCGGCGTAGCGCATCGCCTCGTAGAGCCGGACGCGCGCGTCGGCGGGGAGTTCGAGCAGGTTATCGAAGGCGCGGTCGATCTCCGCCCCGACTTCATCGAGCGCGGCCCGGAGGCTCATTCGCCGCCGAAGGGCGCGGTGCCGCTGGGGGCGCCGTCGCGCCCGAACTGGATCTGCTCGATCTTGGCCTGCGCCGCCTGCAGCCGCGCCTCGCATTGCTGCTTCAGCCGGTCGCCCTCGCCATAGAGCGCGATCGCCTCATCGAGCGAAGCCTCGCCGCTTTCGAGCTTGCGCACGATCTCCTCGAGCCGCTTCAGCGCCGCTTCGAAGGTGAGCTCGGCGACGTCATTTTCGGGTTCTGCCATTGCGCGAGCATTGGTCCCGCGCGGGTTCCTGGTCAAGCCGACGCTGGGCGCCAAGCATGAGGGTGACCGATGAGAGCCTCGTCGGTCGTGACCAGGCGCAACCCTTCGGCGGCGCAGATTGCGATAAGCAGCCGGTCGAACGGGTCCCTCACGGCAAGCGGCGGTTCGACGGGCTGGATCACATGCGCCGTGCGAATGGTCAGGACCCGGATGTTGAGGGTCTCCAGCGCCGCTGGCCAATCCGCCAGCGGACAAGGTAAAGGCAGCTTCCCAAGGCGATGCTTGATCGCCACTTCCCAAATCGACACGACGCTCGCCGACAGATTCGCGTCTTCGTCCCCGATTGCATCGACGATGTGGCCGGGAAGGTCCCGACCGGTTCCGTCGACAAGCCGCACAAGGATGTTGGTGTCGAGGAGAAGGGTCACGGCCGCTCGTGTTCATCAGGATAGCGGATCGGCGTGATCAGAAAGTCCTCGGGCAGCGGATCGTCGAAATCCTTGGGGATCGGCCCCACTACATTGTGGGGCAGGCCGCGCGCTTCCTTCCACCGGTCGAGCGCGTCAAAATCGATCCCGCCCCGCCTCGGCTTGACCATCTCGAATGCGGGTTCGCCATGACGAGTGACGATCACGCGCTGTCCGCTCTCCATCAGACGAACGAGTTCGCTCAGGCGGTCCTTCGCTTCCTTGAGAGAAAAATGCTTCATATGACCATGGTAGCTACTGGTAGCCACTTTTGCAAGTCGCTGCCCTTGGAGCCGGCCGCGGACTGACGGCAACCTCTTCAGGCCGCCCGGTACCAATGCACTCCGTCGCGCACCTCGCGCACCGCCCTGCCCTCCACCTCGAGATGCCGCAAATGGGCCATCGCCTCTCCGGTGGCGAGTCCGAGGATCGAGTCGTCGATTTTGCGGCCGAACAGGATCGAGAAGCAGTCGATGGCCCGCTTCGGCTCTACGAGATGCGCGTGGAGCGCGTCGAGGCGGCCGCGATGGCCCTCGGCGAGCGCGTCGAGCCGCGCGTGCAGGCAGGTGAAAGGTTCGCCGTGCGAGGGCAGGACGAGCAAGTCGTCGGGCAGGCGCCTCAGCTTCGCGATCGAATCGAGCCATTCGCCGAGCGGATCGGCCTCGGGCTCGCTGAGGCCGAGCGAGACATTGGAGGTGATCCGCGGCAGCACCTGGTCGCCCGCGATCATCAATTTCGCCTCCTCGTCGACCAGGCAGGCATGTTCGGGCGAATGGCCGGAGCCGACCACGATTCGCCACGTCCGGCCGCCGACCGCGATCTCGTCGCCATCCTGCATCCGGACCATCGCCACCGGCACCGGGCTGACCATCGCGGCGAACCGGCCCCAGCCCTTCGCCGCCTCCGCCGCGATCCGCTCCTCGCTCCAGCCGGCGGCGCGCCAATAGGCCACCGCCTCGGCCGGCGGCGCCTCGCGCACGTCGGTGGTCAGCATGCGCGCGAACAGCCATTCGCCGCGGGTCATCCACAGGCGGACTCCGAACCTTGCCGTCAGCCAGCCTGCGAGGCCGATATGGTCGGGGTGGAAGTGGGTGCAGATCACCCGGGTGACGGCGCGCCCGGCGAGCGGCCCGGCGAACTGCGCCTCCCAGGCCTCGCGCGCCGGCGCGATGTCGAGCCCGGTATCGACGATCGCCAGCCCGCCTTCATCCTCCAGCAGCCACAGATTGATGTGATTGAGCGAGCCCGGCACCGGCGAGCGCGTCCAGCCGACCCCGTCGGCGATGGCGACGACCTCGCCCGGCCCCGGCCCGTTGCGGCCGAGCGGATAGGTCAGCCCCCGGTGCGAAACAGGCGTGTCGGCGAGCGACGCGTCCGGCGCCACCACCCCCGTAGGCTGAGGGTCCACCCCCCTAGCTGCGGAAGGCCGCGTCAATGTCCCGGCCGAGATTGCCTTCGGGGCTTTCCGGCTCGCCCCCTTCGCCCGCGGCCAGCGCCGCCTCGGCCTCGCGGGCATGGGCCTCGCGCTCGGCGCGCAGCTCCTCGATCAAGGCCTCGCGATCCTCATTGAAGGTGGTGTCGACCGGCGCCTCGGCGCCGCGCGCCTTGGCCGCCTTGGCCACCGCCGCGTCGAGCTCGCGCTGCGAGGTGAGGCCGAGCGTGACCGGGTCCTTGGGCTGGATGTTGGCGATGTTCCAGTGGGTGCGCTCGCGCAGCGCCTGGATGGTCGAGCGGGTGGTGCCGATCAGCTTGCCGATCTGGCCGTCCGACAATTCGGGATGGTTGCGGATCAGCCAGGCGACGCCGTCGGGCTTGTCCTGGCGCTTGGAGACCGGCGTATAGCGCGGCCCCTTGGTGCGCACCGCCTGGTCGGGCTCCTTCTGCATCCGCAGCTTGTAATCGGGATCGGCCTGGCCGCGCTCGATCTCCTCCTGGGTGAGCTCGCCCGAGCGCAGCGGATCGCGGCCGGTGAGCTTGGTGGCGGCGGTGTCGTCGGCGATCGCCTGCACCTCGAGGATATGCAGGCCGCAAAATTCGGCGATCTGCTGGAAGGTGAGCGAGCTGTTGTCGACCAGCCAGGAAGCGGTCGCATGGGGCATGAGCGGCTGGGCCAATTGGTCCTCCAGAAATGATAAGGGCCGCCCCTTCGCGGAGCGGCCGGCTTCGGGCGCTGATCTAGTCCGGCGCTTCTGTGGACGCAACCCAAAGCTTGGGCGCAGGTTACGATATGGGAGGCTGCGGTTGCCCCGCGCCGCCCGGCGACCTATTTCGGCGCCCAAGGAGATTTTTCTAATGCTTCTCGTCGCTTTGGGCGCCGCGCTGGCTATGGCGGCGCCCGACACCCCGCCGGATCCGTTCGATCCGCCGCTGCCGCGGCCGATGTCGGTCGAAACGGTGCGCGACACGATGAGCGACGACGTCAAGGTCATCGCGACCCTGCGCGACGCCACGCAGCGGCTCACCCTGACCTGCGACCCCCACGACCACGAATTCATCCGGGTGACCTTCACGTCGATGCGCTGGCTGGTGCGCGGCAATTTCCTCACCCGCGAACGCGCGCTCATCTACCGCTTCGACGATTTGCCGCCGCGACGGCTGATCTGGCTGGTCAAGGACCGCGAGGCCCGGCTCGGCGGCCGCGGCCGCGTCACCGAATTCCTGCGCCACTTCATCGGCGCGAGCGAGCTGGTGTTCCGTACCCGCGACGTCGAGAGCAACCGGATCGAGCTCAGATTCCGAATCGTCGGCGCCCGCGAGGCCGTCCGCCAGCTGCTCGAAGCCTGCGGCGAGACCGAGCTTAGGGACAGCTGGTACGGCCCGCCCGCGCCGGCCGGCCGGCCGCCGGTTTGACAGGAGGGCCCCGGGAGGCGGAAATGACGCCACCGGCAACGAAGAAAAGGACGAACATGGGGGGCGTGACCAGGGTAGAGGACATTCCGCGGGTGATCGAACGCCTGTGCGCGATGTACGACGAATCGGTCGCGAACCTGCGGGGCGCCCTGGCGCGGTACCTCAAGAGCGGCGAGCGCCCCGATCCGGCCGCCCGCGCCGCCGGCCTGTTCGCCTATCCCGAGCTTCGCATCGACTATCGCTACAGCCCGTCCGAAGTGATACCGGCGCGCTCCTTCGGCCGGCTCAACCATCCGGGCCGCTATGCGAGCAGCGTTTCGCGTCCCTATCTCTTCCGCAAATATCTGACCGAGCAGCTCACCTATCTGATCGCCGATTATGAGGTCGAGGTCACGGTCGGCCCCTCGGCCAGCGAAATCCCCTACCCCTACGTCCTCGACGGCACCGACGACCTCAGGCTCGACGGCGCCCAGGCGCTCGATCTCTCGCTCTGGTTCCCGACCACCGAGCTCTCCCATATCGGCGACGAGCTCGCCGACGGCGAATGGGCGCAACCGCCCGGCGCGCCCCGACCCCTGTCGCTGTTCGACGGACCGCGCGTCGATTTCAGCCTCGCGCGGCTGCGCCACTATACGGGCACGCCCGCCGAGCACACCCAGCGCTACCTGCTGTTCACCAATTATATCCGCTACGTCGACGAATTCGTCCTCTGGGCGGTCGATGAGCTGAAAAAGCCGGACAGCCCCTATCGCGGCCTTTCCGCGGCGGGTGGGGTCTATGTCACGAAAGACACGCCCGACGCGGTCGAGCAGGTCATGGCGGGCGGCTGGCGGCGGCACCAGATGCCGGCCTATCACCTGGTTGCCACAAGGGGCGAGGGGATCAGCCTCGTCAACATCGGCGTCGGCCCGTCCAACGCCAAGACGATCTGCGACCATCTGGCGGTGATGCGGCCCGAAGTGTGGCTGATGATCGGCCATTGCGGCGGGCTTCGCCCCAGCCAGACGATCGGCGACTATGTCCTCGCCCACGCTTATCTGCGCGACGACCATGTCATGGACGACGTGCTGCCGACCGAAGTCCCCATCCCGGCAATCGCCGAGATTCAGCAGGCCTTGTTCGACGCCGCGATCGAGGTCACGGGCGAGGAGCCGCAGGAGCTGAAGCAGCGCCTGAGGACCGGCACCGTCGTCACCACCGACGACCGCAATTGGGAGCTCAGGTTCACGCTGTCGGCGCTGCGCTTCAACCAGTCGCGCGCGGTCGCCATCGACATGGAATCGGCGACGGTGGCGGCCCAGGGCTATCGCTTCCGCGTTCCCTACGGGACCCTGCTCTGCGTCTCCGACAAGCCGCTCCACGGCGAGATCAAGCTGCCCGGCCAGGCCAACGCCTTCTATGAACGGGCGATCAGCCAGCATCTGCGAATCGGCATCGAAACGCTCAGAATCCTGCGCCGCGAGGGGGCCAAGCTCCACTCGCGCAAGCTGCGCGCGTTCGACGAGCCGCCCTTCCGCTAGGAATCGCGGACTGTGACGGACTCGAAACGAGCCCGGCTACAGGGGGGATTCGGGCCGGGCTGACGCATCCCGGCAACGCTGTCCACAGAATCTTCTGGTGTGGCACCAAGAGTCTTTGAACCGTAAAATCGGGCTTGCTATAGGCCGATCATTCAAGCGGCACCTTCTGCCCCCGGGGGAATCAACATCATGAAAAAATTCGCATTGCTTTGCGCGACCACCGCATTCGTCATGCCCGGCATGGCGATGGCCCAGTCGACCGGCACGATCACGACGGAGGAAGACACTACCGTCGTCGTCACCGGCAACCGCACCCGCGACGTGAACGGCATCTCGGTTCCCGACACCGCGAAGGCGCAGGGCGTGCTCGGCCAGGAGCTGATCACGACCCAGGCCCCGGGCCAGTCGATCCTGCAGACGGTGAACCTCGTCCCGGGCGTCAACTTTACCAACTCGGATCCGTACGGCTCCTCCGGCGGCAATTTGCGCATCCGCGGCTTCGACGGCAACCGCGTTTCGCTGACCTTCGACGGCATTCCGCTCAACGACAGCGGCAATTACGCGATCTTCTCCAACCAGCAGATGGACCCGGAGCTGATCGAGCAGGTTAACGTCAATCTCGGCCAGACCGACGTCGACAGCCCCACCGCCTCGGCGGCCGGCGGCACCGTCAACTACCGCACCCGCCTGCCGAGCCGCGAGATCGCGATCCGCGCCGCGGGCTCGGTCGGCGATTTCAGCTATCGCCGCGGCTTCGTCACCGTCGACAGCGGCGAATGGTGGGAGAACGGCCCGCGCGCCTTCGTCGCTTATTCCAACGCGCGCAACGACCTGTTCCGCGGTCCCGGCGAGATCTACAAGCAGCAGTTCAACGCCCGCATCTATTATCCGATGGGCACGAACGGCGACTTCATCTCGATCTCCGGCCACTACAACCGCAACCGCAACAATTTCTACCGCAACCCGTCGTTCAACGACCTGCGCTCGACCCCGCTGCCGGATCGTGTTGGCGTTCTCGGAACGCCCACCGTGCCCGGCACGACCATCGTGCGCGCCGCGGACCCGGACAATGCGTCGCTGATCGGCTCGGATTATACCGAGGCGCAATGGGCCGCGATCTTCGCCTTCAACAATTTCGGCACCTGCACGCGCGCGTCGGAGCCCGGCGGCGCCGGACGGCAGAATGACGGTGTGACGCCTGGTGGCGGTCCTCTGCCTAACGGTACCGGCAACCAGCTCACCGGCGGCGCCAACAATGTTCTCAACACCGCGAGCTGCACGAACTATGCGGGCTTGAGGATCAACCCGTCGAACACCGGCAACATCCGTATCAACGGGCGCTTCACTCTGTCCGACAATCTGCTCCTGACCGTCGATCCGAGCTTTCAGTACGTCCTCGCCAACGGCGGCGGCACGACCGTCATCAACGAGGACAACGTCCGCGTGCGCGGCGGCGCGCCGGCTTCGCCCGGGGTCGACTTCAATGGAGATGGCGATTTCGCCGATGCGGTCCGCTTCTACACGCCGAACAACACCAACACCCACCGCTTCGGACTGACCGCGTCGCTGATCTGGGACATCGCGGAAAACCACCGCGTCCGCGTCGCCTATACATTCGACCGCGCGAAGCATCGCCAGACCGGCGAATGGGGCTTCCTCGACGCCAACGGCGATCCCGAGAGCGTGTTCGGCGGGCGCAACGCGACGCCTGTGCTCGACGCGACCGGGTTCCAGTTCCAGCAGCGCGACCGCGAGTCGATCGCCATGCTGAACCAGGTCGCAGGCCAGTATATCGGCCGCTTCTTCGACGAAAGGCTCCGGGTCGAGGTCGGCCTGCGCATGCCCTTCTTCAAGCGCGAGCTTGACCAGCGCTGCCTTACCGAGGCGCGCGGCAGCGGCTTTGCCTATTGCACCAGCGAAACCGCGCCCCCGCTGTTGGTCATCGCGCCGGACGCCGTCGTTCCCTCGACCGGGCCGACACCCTATTACGCCCCGTTCCGGACCACCTACAATTTCGACGCAATCCTGCCGAACGTCGGCCTCGTCTACAATTTCGGCGGCGGCTTCAGCGCGTTCGCCTCCTTCGCCAAGGGCTTCTCGGCACCGCGCACCGACAATCTCTACCGGGCGCCGCGCGTCGACAATCTCGATCCGGAAAGGACCGACGCGTTCGATCTGGGCATTCGCTATTCGCGGAGCAACGTCCAGGCGCAGGCCACCGGCTGGATCATCAATTATTCCAACCGCATCGTGACCTCGTTCAACCCCGACCTCGGCATCTCGCTCGATCGTAACGTCGGCAAGGTCGACAGCTACGGCTTCGACGGGAGCATCGCCTGGCAGCCGATTCCCGAGGTCAGCCTCTACGCGCTGGCTTCGTACATCAGCGCCGAGCTGCAGGAAAATGTGCAGACCGGCGGCAATTCCGCCACCATCTGCAACCCGTTGCCGCCACCTCCCCAGACAGTCTGCGCCCCGACAGCGGGCAAGATGGTTCCCGAGACGCCGGAATGGACGGTCGGCGGCCGCGTCCAGGTCAATCTCGGGCCGGTGACCTTCGGTGCGCAGCTGAAGTGGGTCGACAGCCGCTTCGCCACCGACGTCAACGACATCCTGGTCGACGATTATACGGTGGTGGACGGGGACATCCGCTTCGATCTGGGTGCGATCGGCCTCCCGGAAAGCTATGCGCAGTTCAACGTGATCAACCTGTTCGACGAGCCCTATTTCGGCAATATCGGCACCCAGCTCAACGGTGCCGGCAACCCGAACTTCTCGGTGGGCGCGCCGCGGACCTTCGTGTTCACGCTCAACCTGGCCTGGCGCGCCGGACGCTAAGCCGGATCACGGCAGAATTGGG
>JBKJZJ010000115.1:0-7658 GCA_046715355.1 Allosphingosinicella sp.
CATGTTGGGAAGCGAAAAATCCGGGCCTGCCGTGGCCGCTTTCGCTTCGGCGGCCGATGCCGACGGACCGATCGCCGGCGTCGCCGCGGCTGCCCGCGCGGTCAGGGCGCTCGCCGAGGCGGGCGCAGGCGAGGTCCGCCTTTTGATCGGCGACGGCGCCCCGCTGGCGCGCGAGACGCTCGCCGATATCGAGCGGCTGCGCGGCCCGGCGACGGTCGCGATCGGGCGCGGCGAGGGGCCGGCGCCGGCCCTGCCCACCGCCTGGGAGGTGGTGCGCGCCACCGGCAAGCCGAGCGACGGCCCGGTCTCGCGCTGGCTCAACCGCCCGATCTCCCAGCGCGTCACCTGGCTCGCGCTCAAGGTCCGCGGCATCCGGCCGGTCCATGTCACCATCTTCAACGCGCTGCTCGCCGTGCCGATGGTCGTGCTGCTGCTTGGCGGCGGGCAGACCGGGTTGCTCCTTGGCGGCATCCTGTTCCAGGCCGCCTCGATCCTTGACGGAGTCGACGGCGAGATCGCGCGCGCGACCATGCGCACCTCGGCGGCCGGCGCGACGATGGATTCGGTGGTCGACATCGCCACCAACCTGCTTTTCGTGGCCGCGCTGACGGTCAATCTCGCGCTGCGCGACCAGGACGCGATCGGCTGGATCGGCGCGTGGGCGGTGACGCTCTCGATCCTCGGCGGAATGCTGATCGCCTGGCGCACGCGCGCCCGCGGCGGGCCGATCGGCTTCGATCTGCTCAAGCGCACGGGCAGCCGCATCCGCGGTCCCGTCGACCTGATCTACTGGGCCGTGCAGACGCTGACGGGCCGCGACTGCTTCGCCTTCCTGTTCATGGTGCTGATCCTCACCGGGCTGGAGCGGACCGCCTTGTCCATCTATGCGGGCGTCGGAACCGTGTGGATTCTCTATGTTCTGGCCACCTCGTTTCCGCTGCGGCGCGCCTCTCATCGGGCGGCATAGGCGCTTGACTTGCCTCCAGGATTGTGACGAGCGTATGACGTGTTTTCGGGCGCCAGCCCGACCAGAGAAAACCGGAGACGCATGAATAGGATCAAGGTGGCGCTGATCGGGGTCGGCAATTGCGCGAGCTCGTTGGTTCAGGGCCGTTACTTCTACGTGGGCGGCAGGTCCGCTGAGGGCCTGATGCACGAGAGGATCGGCGGCTACCGGCTGTCCGATATCGATTTCGTGCTCGCGCTCGACACCGACGCGCGCAAGGTCGGCAAGGATCTCGGCGAAGCGATCTTCGCCGCGCCCAATTGCACGACCGTGTTCCAGAAGGAGATTCCGGTGACCGGCGTCCCGGTCCGCATGGGGCGGGTGCTGGACGGGATGGCCGAACATATGGCCGAGCAGGGCGAGCGCGGCTTCGTGCGCGCCGATTTGCCAGAGGCGAGCGAGGACGAGGTCGTCGCCATGCTCAGGGAGACGGGCGCCGAGGTGCTGGTCAACTTCCTGCCGGTGGGCTCGCAGCAGGCGGTCGAATTCTACATGGAATGCGCGCTCAAGGCGGGCGTCGCGGTGGTGAACTGCATGCCGGTGTTCATCGCCAGCAGGCCCGAATGGGAGCGGCGCTTCCGCGAGAAGAACCTGCCGATCGTCGGCGACGACATCAAGGCGCAGCTCGGCGCGACCATCGTCCACCGCGTCCTCTCCAGCCTGTTCCGCGCGCGCGGCGTCAGCTATGCGCGCACCTACCAGCTCAACACCGGCGGCAATACCGATTTCCTGAACATGCTCGACCGGGGCCGGCTCGCCTCGAAGAAGGAATCGAAGACCGACGCGGTGCAATCCACCCTCGCCGATCCGCTCGGCGCCGACGACATCCATATCGGCCCGTCGGACTATATCCCCTGGCTCAACGACAACAAATTGTGCTTCCTGCGGATGGAAGGCGCCTTGTTCGGCGACGTGCCGATGAACCTGGAGCTGCGCCTGTCGGTCGAGGACAGCCCGAACAGCGCCGCGGTCGTGGTCGATGCGATCCGCTGCTGCAAGGTGGCGCTGGACCGGGGCCTGGGCGGCGTGCTGATCGGCCCCAGCGCCTTCTTCTGCAAGCATCCGCCGCAGCAGTTCAGTGACGATATCGCCGCGCAGCTGACCGAGGAGTTCATCGCCGGCGACGCGCTCGCCGCGGAATGAACCGGATCGAATGCACTGTCTGATCATCGCCGCCGGCCATGGCAGCCGGCTGCGCGATATCTCTCCCTCCAAGCCGCTGACGCCCGTCGCCGGCGTGCCGCTGATCGAGCGCGTCGTCCGCGCGGCGGCGGCGGGCGGGGCGACCGACTTCACCGTGGTCACAGGCCATGAGGCGGCGCGCGTCGAGGCCTTCCTCGCCACGCTGAGCGGCCTCTCCATCGACACCGTGCGCGTCGCCGACTGGGATCTGCCCAACGGCCATTCGGTCGTCGCCGGCGCCGCGCGGATCGGGGGCGACTATCTGCTGACCATGGCGGACCATCTGTTCGATCCCGCCATCATCCGCGCCCTGATCGCCGCGCCCGCCGCGCCGCTCGTCCTGGCGGTCGACCGGGACCTCGCCAACCCGCGCCTCGACATGGACGATGCGACCAAGGTCGAAACCGGCCCCGACGGCGCGATCCTCAGGATCGGCAAGACGCTGGCGCGCTTCGATGCCGTCGACACCGGCCTGTTCCGCGCCACCCCGGCCCTGGCCGAGGCGATCGGGGCGGGCGGCGGCAGCCTCTCCGACGGCGTGCAGCGCCTGGCGGAGCAGGGGAAGGCGCAGGTGCTCGACGCGACCGGTCACGCCTGGCTCGACGTCGACGATCCCGCGGCCCTGGCAAAGGCGGAGGCGATGCTCGCCTCCTGACGGCGCCCGCGCTGGCGGCGCGCCGGCTTTTCTGGCAGCCATGAAGAATGGCGAGGCCGGTCATTCTCTATGCGCTGGCGAGGCGGCGGTCGTTGCCGCCGCCGGGCCGGCCAAAGGTTAAGCAGCGCCTACAGCCGCGTTCACGGGCTATTCAATGCGGCTCGGCTATGAGGCTTGCCAAGTCTCCGAATTTAGCCGAGTTTTCAGTTGATGCGTCTTCTTTTCCCGCTTCTCGCCGCCGCCCTCGCCGCGTGCCCGACGCTCGGCCAGGCGTCCGCGCTGCAGCGCGACCGCGAGCAGGCGGGCGCCTATCGCGCGATGCAGCAGGGCCGGGTGCTCTCGCTCACCGAGATTCGCGCCCGCATCCGCGTCCCCGGCGCGCAATATATCGGCGTCGAGGTCCTGGACGGAATGGTCTACCGGCTCAAGTTCATGCGCGGGGCCGACGTCATCTGGATCGACGTCGACGCGCGCACCGGGCGCGTGGTCGGCCGCACCGGGCGCTGAGATTTCCCGACAGGCGTGGCGTTGGCGGATCGCCCCTGCTATTCCATCCCGCAGAAGCCAAGAAGGGAAGCAAGAATGCGGGTCCTGATCGTCGAGGACGAACCCAATCTCGGCCGGCAGCTGCGGGCGACGCTCGAAGGCGCCGGCTATGCGATCGATCTCGCCACCGACGGCGAGGACGGCCATTATCTGGGCTCGACCGAAACCTATGACGCGATCATCCTCGATCTCGGCCTGCCCGAAGTCGACGGGCTGACCGTGCTCGACCGCTGGCGCAAGGAGGGGATCAAGGTCCCCGTCCTCGTCCTCACCGCGCGCGACAGCTGGTCGGACAAGGTCGCCGGCCTCGACGCGGGCGCCGACGATTATCTCGCCAAGCCGTTCCAGACCGAGGAGCTGATCGCCCGCCTGCGCGCCTTGATCCGCCGTGCCTCGGGCAATGCCTCTTCCGAGCTCATCGCCGGCGACGTCCGCCTCGACACGCGCTCGGGCAAGGTCACGCTCGACGGCGAGCCGGTGAAATTGACCGCGCAGGAATATAAATTGCTCTCCTACCTCATGCACCACAAGGGCAAGGTGGTCAGCCGCACCGAGCTGATCGAGCATATTTACGACCAGGATTTCGACCGCGATTCGAACACGATCGAGGTCTTCGTCACCCGCATCCGCAAGAAGCTCGGCCCAGACGTCATCACCACCATCCGCGGCCTCGGCTACAGCCTCGAGGAGCCGAAGGCCTGAACCGTTCATCGCTCGCTAAGAGGGGACAGGATTTGGTCCGCCCGGTGAGCGCCCGATGAAGCTGCCCCGTCTCAATCTGCGCCGGCTCTGGGCGCGCCGCGCCGGCAAGCGCCGCAGCGGCTCGCTGACCCGGCGCATGATCGGCATTTCGGCGATCTGGATCGCGCTGCTGCTCGGCGGCGGCGGCTATGCGCTCGACCGCTTCCTGACCTCGGCGATCACCGGCAATTTCGATTCGCAGCTCAATTACCTGCTGACCGCGATGATCGCGTCGGCCGAAATCGGCTCCGACGGCGAGGTCCTGCTCAACCGCGCGCTCGCCGACCAGCAATTCCTCGAACCCTATTCGGGCCTCTATTACCAGGTCAGCGGCGGGGGCTCGGAGCCGTTCCGCTCGCGCTCGCTCTGGGACCGGCACCTGAACGTCGACCGGGGGCATGCCGACAGCAATGTCCATTATTACGACGCCGACGAATTCACCAATCCGGTCGAGCGGCTGCGGATCATCGAACGCGACGTCAGGCTGCCCAATTCCAACGTGCGCTGGCGCTTCCAGGTCGCGCAACGGCGCGACGTGCTCGACGATCAGGTCGGCGTGCTGCGGCGCACGGTGGTGCGCTCCTTCGGCATATTGGGTTTGGGGCTCATCATCCTCGCCGCGCTGCAGGCGGTCTACGGCCTGTGGCCGCTGAGGCGCGTGCGCCGCGCGATCGCCGCCATCCGCTCGGGACGCAAATCTCGGATCGACGAGAGGCTGCCCCGCGAGATCGAGCCGCTCGTCGAGGAATTGAACGCCTTGCTCGAGCATAATGAGGTCCAGGCGGAGGAGGCGCGGCGCCATGCCGGCAACCTCGCCCACGCGTTGAAGACGCCGCTCACCGTGATCACCAACGCCGCCACCGCCAAGGCCGACGATCTCGGCCCAACGGTGATCCGCGAGGCGACGACGATGCGCCGCCAGGTCGACCACCACCTCGCCCGCGCCCGCGCCATCGGCCGCCGCTCCTCGGCGCACGCCCGCGCGCCGGTCTGGCCCTCGCTGGAGGCGGTCGAGCGCGCCGTTTCGCGGCTCTACGAGAATGTCACCGTCGATCTCGCCGGCGACAAGAAGGCTGCGGTCCGGGTCGAGCGGCAGGACCTCGACGAGATGCTCGGCAACCTCATCGAGAATGCGGCCAAATATGGCGGCGGCCGCGTCTTCGTCACCGTAAGCGTGACGGCGGACGGCGTCGAGATCGAGGTCGAGGATGACGGCCGCGGCATCCCCGAAGAGGAGCGCCTGTCGATCTTCGACCGCGGCGCCCGCCTCGATACCGGCAAGCCCGGCACGGGCCTTGGCCTCGCCATCGTCCGCGACGTCGCCCAGATTTACGGCGGCTCGATCCTGCTCGAGGAGAGCGAGGATCTGGGCGGCCTGCTGGCGCGGCTGAAGCTGCCGCTGGCCGGGTGAGGTCTGTTACTGTCGCGGCGGAGTGACCGGCGGTACCGGCACCATGCCCTCCGGCCGTGCGTCGCGCACCGGGGCGGCCCTCTCCACGCCGCCCGCCGCCCCGCCGCCCTGCGCGGTTCGCGTATTCTGCTCGATCTGCCGCGCTTGGGCGCCGACCGAAACGTTCACGAGGCGTCGCATTCCCGTAAAGGAGCAGATGCCCGCATAGCGCTCGATCACCGAACGCGCGGCGGGATAGCTGGTGGCCATACGCGCGCCGAGCACTTCCTGCCGGTATGCATCTTGGGCGGTGTGGACCAAATTGCGCACGTTTTCGAGATCGGCTGCGACCAGGAAGGAATCGTCCATGTTCTGGAAGGTAGAATCGATGGCGCCGAAGCCGGCATTGACGATACCGATAGCGGTTTCACCGGCAGCAGCGAGATTGAGGATGGTGCCGACCAGATTGTCGGCCGCAGTGCCGACGTTCCGTCCGAAGCGGCGCTGAAGCCTCGCTTGAGAAGCAACCACGAAGTAGCGCTGGCAGTAGAGATCCGACAGGCCGAGGCCTGCGTCGAGATAGCGACGAATGTCTGCGGGCCGGGGCGAAAACTTGAAACGCAGGCAGGGATTCTCCGCGGCGCTCTCCTGCTCAACGTTATGCTCGGGCCGTCCCTGCGAGAGCCTCGGGCGATAATAGCCCATGCCGGCGCCGTTGAAGCACTGCCGCGAAGGGTCCGCCTCCAGCGCTTCCCGAAGAGCGTTGATATAGGCGATCTCGTCCAGCCGGCTCGGCGGCTGCCTCGCCTCGACATCCGGCCGCAGGCTTTCGACCGAAGTGCAAGCGGCAAGGCTGCCGGCGGTGATGGCGGCAAAGAGAATTGTCTTCATGACTGCGACCCCTACGATTGCGTTGCATGCCGATCATGGACGCTGATTCCTGCCTGGGATGTGACGGCCGTCACGCGCACGGACTCGGCCGGAAAGGCGCTGCGCCGGCGGTCCTTGCCTTTTCGCCGCTTCCGGCCCACAGCGCGCCGCGCAATGACCGCGACCGTTCATCCGCTCGTGCCCAATCGCACGCCCTCGCTCGAGCCGATGGTGCAGCTGGTCGCGTCCGACCTCAACCACGTCAACGCGGTGATCCTCGAGCGGATGCAGAGCGATATCGCCCTGATTCCCGAGCTGGCCGGACACCTGATCGCGGGCGGCGGCAAGCGGATGCGGCCGATGCTGACGCTCGCGTCCGCGGCCCTGCTCGATTATTCGGGGACCAGGCATCACAAGCTCGCCGCCGCGGTCGAGTTCATCCACACCGCCACCTTGCTTCACGACGACGTCGTCGACGGCTCGGGCCTGAGGCGCGGCAAGCGCACCGCCAACACCATCTGGGGCAATCCGGCGAGCGTGCTGGTCGGCGACTTCCTGTTCTCGCGCAGCTTCGAACTGATGGTCGAGGACGGCAGCCTCAAGGTGCTCAGAATCCTCTCGCGCGCGTCCAGCGTGATCGCCGAGGGCGAGGTCGACCAGCTCACCGCCCAGCGCCGGGTCGAGACCAGCGAGGACCAATATCTCAAGATCATCTCGGCCAAGACCGCGGCCCTGTTCGCCGCCGCCTGCCGGATCGCCGCGGTGGTCGCCGAGCGCGGCGAGGCGGACGAGCAGGCGCTCGACGCCTACGGCCGCAATCTCGGCATCGCCTTCCAGCTGGTCGACGACGCCATCGACTACAGCTCCGACGCGGCGACCATGGGCAAGGGGGTCGGCGACGATTTCCGCGACGGCAAGGTGACCTTGCCGGTGATCCTCGCTTACGCCCGCGCCGACGACGAGGACCGGACCTTCTGGCTCGACGCGATGGCCGGCCGCCGCGCCGCCGACGAGGATCTCGGCCGGGCGATCCGCCTGCTGCGCAATTCCTCCGCGCTCGACGACACGATCGCGCGGGCGCGGCTGTTCGGCCAGCGCGCGATCGACGCGCTGGGGCCGTTTCCCGCGGGGCGGGCCAAGGCGGCTTTGGTCGAAGCGGTCGAATTCGCGGTCGCGCGGGGCGATTGAAGGGGCCGCGCGAGACTGACGAACGGCGTTCTGGGACACTTCCCATTAACGCCGTTCTGCCTGCCCTGCTCGCCGCTTTG
>JBKJZJ010000116.1:0-6173 GCA_046715355.1 Allosphingosinicella sp.
GCGATGGCGCATGCGATCCAGCTGCGCCGGGCGCGCGCCGCCGACTCCGCCGCGCCGGCCGCCGAGCCCGCGGCCAAGGCGCCGAATCGCGCCGGCCTCCCCAAATGGCTCCAGGCTGGCGTCGAGCGCCTCTCGGGCCTGTTCATGGGCGACGTCCGCGTCCACCGCAATTCGGCGCAACCTGCCAAGCTCGGCGCGCTCGCTTACACGAAGGGCAGCGACATCCACCTCGGCCCCGGCCAGGAGGAGCACCTGCCGCACGAGGCGTGGCACGTGGTGCAGCAGAAGCAGGGGCGGGTGGCAGCGACGCACAAAATTCATGGCGGCGCGCTCAACGATAGTTCGATACTGGAGGCCGAAGCGGATCGCGTGGCCGCCGGTCTCGTGCCAGCCTGCAGCATGGAGCGTCCAGGGACCCTGAGAGACCGCAAGCCGAGCACTTCTGTCGTCCAGAGGAAACTCAATGTCGTCGGCAGGCCTGTGCAACGAGCCGAGGTCCAACATTCGCTTATGCTGCAGTACCTGAATGATCTACCTGCGCCCTTACGCTTACGGGACGGCTGGTCAAGCAGCACTCCCTTGGGCGATACGGAGATAATAGACGAGAGGTTCATCTATCTTTTCGGCGACGACCACGAAACGTCGACCTTTCTTCTAGATACTTTACGGTGGAACTCTGTAAAGCTTGTTTCTGAACTTATGAGTGTTATACCAGGTAGTAACCCGAATAAGAATAATAAGGCCATAATACCTCTAGAAAGCACCCACTTGCGAATTATGGCTGCGCTGTTGATAGTGCAAAATGCAATCAAGCTCGTCGACAACTTTGACGGTAGTGATTATGCCGTGCTGGACCTTCTTTATGACCAGATCAAGTTCGGGTTGGATGATCTTGAGGAAAAGCTTCCTCAATACTACACCTATAGAAGCGACCAAGATATAGTTCATGAAGAATGGGTGGTAGTTTTTGCAGCCAAGGCTTGGTCAACATATTCGGGGGAGCTAGCAAGCCTACGCGACGATATAAAAGCGGTGAGGCGAATCCGAGAAAACCCGAGCCTGTCAGCGGAGCAACGGATCGCTCACGCAAAAAGTCGCCTTTCGAGGATTGCCGCTCGCAGGAAAAGCGTGATTCTTCCGATGATCCACGACACAAAGCTGATGCTCTCAATCGGTCGTGGCAGTCCGGATGATCTTCAGATTTCCACTCACGTTGGGGGGAGATTTGATCCGGGCACCTCAAGTGTCGACCTCGTCGGCGAACGCCGAGAGCAGGCCATGGCCGCGAACATCAAATCTATCGGCCCGCCCGCCTTTGTGCAGGTCGGGGACTTTCATGTGGATCGTTTGGCTCAGCTCGTGGGGAAGGAGGCGCTTCCGATACGGTGGCCGACTAAACTAGTGGACATCGCGTCGCTTGGAGCGTGGACCCTGAGGCTGGGCATAGCAACACTGAAGGCGGCGCAGCCGAAATGGTTCGGAATGCCCTGAGGAGGGCCGGACCCAAACTTGATGGGGGTCAAGGCAACACCATATCCGCTCGGACAGGATTCGAGGGGCTGACATGAATCTGGAGAAATTCACCGAGCGCGCGCGCGGCTTCCTGCAATCGGCGCAGACCGTGGCGACGCGGATGAACCATCAGCGGATCGCGCCGGCGCATGTGCTCAAAGCCTTGCTCGAGGACGAGCAGGGCATGGCCGCGGGGCTGATCGCGCGCGCCGGCGGCAGCGCCGAGGCGGCGCGGCGCGAAACCGACGAGGCGCTGGCCAAGGTGCCGGTCGTGTCGGGCAGCGGAGCCAGCGCGGCGCCGGCGCTGGACGGCGAGACCATCCGCCTGCTCGATTCTGCCGAGCAGATCGCCCAGAAGGCCGGCGATTCCTATGTCGCCGTCGAGCGAATCCTGCTCGCGCTCAACATCTCGAAGACCGACGCCGGCAAGGCGCTGACCGACGCCGGCTTGAAGCCCGAGGCGCTCAACGCGGCGATCAACGAATTGCGCGGCGGCCGCACCGCCGACACGTCCGGCGCCGAGGACCGCTACGACGCGCTCAAGAAGTTCGCGCGGGATCTCACCCAGGCCGCGCGGGACGGCAAGCTCGATCCGGAGATCGGCCGCGACGAGGAGATCCGCCGCACCGTCCAGATCCTCGCCCGCCGCACCAAGAACAACCCGGTGCTGATCGGCGATCCCGGCGTCGGCAAGACCGCGATCGCCGAGGGGCTCGCGCTCCGCATCGCCAATGGCGACGTGCCCGACAGCCTCAAGGACCGCCGCCTGATGGCGCTCGACATGGGTTCGCTTATCGCCGGCGCCAAATATCGCGGCGAGTTCGAGGAGCGGCTCAAGGGCGTGCTCGACGAGGTCAAGGGGGCCGAGGGCGAGGTCGTCCTGTTCATCGACGAGATGCACACCCTGATCGGCACCGGCGCCAGCGAGGGCGCGATGGACGCCTCCAACCTGCTGAAGCCGGCCCTCGCCCGCGGCGAATTGCACTGCATCGGCGCGACCACGCTCGACGAATATCGCAAGCACGTGGAGAAGGACCCGGCGCTGCAGCGGCGCTTCCAGCCGGTCTTCATCGGCGAGCCGACGGTCGAGGCCACGATCTCGATCCTCAGGGGCCTCAAGGAGAAATACGAGCTGCACCACGGCGTCCGGATCACCGATGCCGCCCTGGTCTCGGCGGCGACGCTCTCCAACCGCTACATCACCGACCGCTTCCTGCCCGACAAGGCGATCGACCTGATGGACGAGGCGGCGAGCCGGATCCGCATGGAGGTCGAGAGCAAGCCCGAGGAGATCGAAACGCTCGACCGGCGGATCATCCAGCTCAAGATCGAGCGCGAGGCGCTGAAGAAGGAGAAGGATTCCGCCTCCAAGGAGCGGCTCAGGGCGCTGGAAGGCGAGCTCGCCAATCTCGAGCAGCAATCGGCCGAACTGACCCAGCGCTGGCAGGCCGAGAAGGACAAGATCGCCGGCGAGGCGGTGATCAAGGCGCAGCTCGACCAGGCGCGGATCGAGCTCGACCAGGCGCAGCGGTCGGGCGACCTCGCCAAAGCGGGCGAGCTCCAATATGGGCGCATCCCCGCGCTCGAAAAGCAGCTCGAGGAGGCCGCCGCGGTCAGCTCCAGCGCGATGCTTCGCGAGGAGGTGACCAGCGAGGACATAGCCGCCGTGGTCGCGCGCTGGACCGGCATTCCAATGGAGCGGATGCTGGAGGGCGAGCGCGCCAAATTGCTCGCCATGGAGGACGAGCTCGGCAAGCGTGTAATCGGCCAATCCGAGGCGGTGCAGGCGGTCAGCCGCGCCATCCGCCGCGCCCGCGCCGGCCTGCAGGATCCGAACCGGCCGATGGGCTCGTTCCTGTTCCTGGGGCCCACCGGCGTCGGCAAGACCGAATTGACCAAGGCGCTCGCGGAATTCCTGTTCGACGACAGCCACGCCATGGTCCGCATCGACATGTCGGAGTTCATGGAGAAGCATTCGGTCGCCCGGCTGATCGGCGCCCCGCCCGGCTATGTCGGCTATGAGGAAGGCGGCGTGCTGACCGAGGCGGTTCGCCGCCGGCCCTATCAAGTGGTGTTGTTCGACGAGGTCGAGAAGGCGCATTCGGACGTCTTCAACATCCTCCTCCAGGTGCTCGACGACGGCCGGCTCACCGACGGCCAGGGCCGCACCGTCGATTTCACCAACACGATCATCATCCTGACCTCGAACCTGGGCAGCCATTTCCTGACCGGCCTCGCCGACGGCCAGAAGGTCGAGGATGTCGAGCCGCAGGTGATGGAGGCGGTCCGCGGCCATTTCCGGCCGGAACTCCTCAACCGGCTCGACGAGATCATCCTCTTCCACCGGCTCGCGGCCGAGCATATGGGCCCGATCGTCGACATCCAGGTCGCCCATGTCCAGGCGCTGCTGAAGGACCGCAAGATCGCGCTCGACCTCAGCGACGGCGCCCGTTCATGGCTCGGCCGAGTCGGCTACGATCCGGTCTACGGCGCGCGCCCCCTGAAGCGCGCCGTCCAGAAATATCTCCAGGACCCACTCGCCGACGCGATCCTCAGGGGCGACATCATGGACGGCCAGGCGGTCAGGGTTGACGAAGGCGACGGCGCGCTGAAGCTGACGTAAGGCGAGTCATCCCGGCGAAGGCCGGGACCCATGACCACCGCAGCAGGCAGGCACGCGAAGAAGCTTTCGCTTATCCTCCAAAGCCCGCGTTCATGGGTCCCGGCCTTCGCCGGGATGACTCCTAGAGGGGATACCCCATCCTCTCCGCCCAGGGCGCGAGGATCGGCAGGACGGGCGCCATCTGGCGGGCGTAGCGCTCCCAGCGGCCCGCCGCGCGCCTGTAGATGGGCTCGCTGACCTGGGAATAGCTGGCGGTGCGGACATGGCCGCGGCTCGCCGCCGCCGCCTGGTTGTCGAGCACCGCTTCGTCCCAGGGCAGGCCAAGAAAATCGAGCAGGGGCCGCATCTCGCCGCCGAGATCCTCGACCATGCGCTCGTAGCGGATGCGGTGGACCCGAAGCGGCAGCAGGGTTTCGGCGCGCGTCCAGGCGTCGAACACCGCATCGTAGGTCAACGCCGCCTCGGCCAAATCGGTAAAGCTGCGCATCGCCTGGTTGAGGTTGAAATTGGCCATGAAGCAGCTGAGCACGGCATCGCACGGATGGCGCTCGACGAAGACGATCCTGGCATCGGGGAAGAGGCGGTGGACGATCGGCATCCGCGCCATGTGCAGGGGGTGCTTGTCGACGATCGTCTGGCCGGGCGCGGGCGGCGACAGCGTCTCCAGCGCCTCGAAATAGCGCGCGCGCAACGCCTCGACCTCGGCCGCGCTCCACCGGCCGGGGTCGGTGTCGCCGGTGATCCCTGCCTCGACTTCGCGCAGCACCGGCAATTCCTCGAGCACGTGCAGGCTCGGCATGTTCATCAGCAGCGTATCGAGCAGGGTCGTGCCCGAGCGCGGGAAACCGACGATGAAGATCGGCGCCGGCGGCACCGGCGCGGCCCCGGGCCCAGTGGTTGTTGGCGTCCAGGCCGCGACCCGCTCCCGCGTCATGCGGGCGGCGTCGGCCGCGACCGTCTCGCGATAGCTCGGCCCGATCGGCGCCGGCTTGCCCGCGAGCGATGCCCGGTTCATCTCGGCGAAGGCGGCGAAGGCGCGGTCGGGGTCGCCGAGGCGGTCGTGCAGCTCCGCGATCAGCTGGTTGCGCCGCACCGGATGGATGCTCTCGGGGGTGGCCTCGGCGAGCGGCAGGGCCTCGGCAAAGCGGCCTTGCCTGCGCAGCGACCAGGCCTCGATGAAGCCGAACTCCGGCCCGGCCAGGCCGCGTGCCTTGCCGTCCTCGACCAAAGCCGCGAGTTCGTCGGTACGGTTCAGATTCTCGAGCAGCAGGCCGAGCTCGAGATGCGCGGAAAGCGCGCGCGGATCGAGCCGGATCGCCTCCCGATAGGCGCGCTCGGCCGCTTCGAAATCGCGCAATGCGCTTTCGGCGAGGCCGAGCTCGGTCAGCACCCTGACGTCGTCCGGGCTGACCCGCGCCGCTTCGCGCATCACCGCGCGGCGCTCCTCTTCCCGCTCGGCGGCCGCCAGCACTTCGGAAAGGTTGAAGACCATCTCGACCATGTCCGGCTTGAGCGCGATCGCCCGCAGGAAGGCGTCGACCGCGCCGTCCAGATCGCCCATCGCGGCGCGGACGTTGCCGAGGTTGTTCCAGCTCTCGAAATCCTCCGGGAAGGCGGCGATCACCGCCTGATAGGCGACGGACGCCTCGACGAGCTGGCCGCCCTCCTGGTGGACATAGGCCGCCAGCCGCGCCAGCCTGGGATCGTCCTCCCGGCCGGCGCAGACGGCGGCGGCCTCGGCGAGGGCGCCGCTCGCGACCAACGCCGTGGCGAGATTGACGCGCATCGCGAGGTCACCCGGCTCGAGCGCCAAGGCGCGCCGGAAATGCGGCACCGCCGCGGCGGGATCGCCCGATTGCGCGGCGAGCAGGCCGGCGAAGGCGAGCAGGGCCGGCGCGTCGGGCTCCTTCGCCAGCGCCGCCTCCACCGCGGCGCGGGCGCCGGGCCGGTCGCCGCGGCGCAGCCGGTCGAGCGCGGGGGCGAGGCTTTCGGGAGGCTGCTGGGTCATCGGGGCTCTATTGCTCGGGTTTGGCGACGT
>JBKJZJ010000117.1:0-17554 GCA_046715355.1 Allosphingosinicella sp.
CACGACCAGGATCGCGCCGTCCATCTGCGCGGCGCCGGTGATCATGTTCTTCACATAATCGGCGTGGCCCGGGCAATCGACGTGCGCGTAGTGGCGCGCCTCGGTCTCATATTCGACGTGGGCGGTCGAAATGGTGATGCCGCGCTCGCGCTCCTCGGGAGCCTTGTCGATATTGGCGTAGCTCGTATAGGTCGCGCCGCCCGTTTCGGCGAGCACCTTGGTGATGGCGGCCGTCAGCGACGTCTTGCCATGGTCGACGTGACCGATGGTGCCGATGTTGCAGTGCGGCTTGTTCCGCTCGAATTTAGCCTTACCCATTTGCCTAACCCTCGTTCTTTCTCTTTCAAAAATTGCCTGGGAAACCCGCTCTCTAAGCGAGCTTCGCCTTCACCTCTTCGGCCACGTTCGCCGGCACCTCGTCATAATGCGAGAACTGCATCGTGTACTGGGCGCGCCCCTGGCTGAAGGACCGCAGCTCATTAACGTAGCCGAACATATTCGCAAGCGGCACCATCGCCTCGACGATCTGCGCATTGCCGCGGCTGTCCGTCCCCTGGATCTGGCCGCGGCGGCTGTTCAGGTCGCCGATCACGTCGCCCAGATAGTCCTCCGGGGTCACGACCTCAACCTTCATGATCGGCTCGAGCAATTTGATGCCGGCCTTCTGCGCCGCCTCGCGCATGGCGCCGCGGCCGGTGATCTCGAAGGCGAGCGCCGATGAATCGACGTCGTGATATTTGCCGTCGGTCAGCTTGATCTCGAAATCGATGATCGGGAAGCCGATCAAAGACCCGCCCTCCGCCGTCTCGCGCATGCCCTTCTCGACCGAGGGGATATATTCCTTGGGAATATTGCCGCCCTTGACCTGATCGTTGAAGACGATGCCCGAGCCGCGCTCGCCGGGCGTCAGCGACACCTTGACCTCGCCGAACTGGCCGGAGCCGCCCGACTGCTTCTTGTGGGTGTAGGTGATGTCGACCGGCTTGGCGAGCGACTCCCGGTAGGCGACCTGCGGCGCGCCGACATTGGCGTCGACCTTGAACTCGCGCTTCATGCGGTCGACCAGGATTTCGAGGTGGAGCTCGCCCATCCCCTTGATGATGGTCTGGCCGGATTCGAAATCGGAGGTGACTCGGAAGCTGGGATCCTCGGCCGCCAGGCGCGACAGAGCGAGGCCCATCTTCTCCTGGTCGGCCTTGGTCTTGGGCTCGACCGCGACCTCGATGACCGGGTCCGGAAACTCCATCCGCTCGAGGATGATCGGCGCATTGGTCGCACACAGCGTGTCGCCGGTGGTCGTGTCCTTGAGGCCGACGAGCGCGACGATGTCGCCGGCGAAGGCCTCCTTGATGTCCTCGCGGTCGTTGGCGTGCATCAGCAGCATGCGGCCGACCTTCTCCTTCTTGTCCTTGACCGAGTTGAGCACGACCGACGCGCTGTCGAGCTTGCCCGAATAGATGCGGGCGAAGGTCAAGGTGCCGACGAACGGGTCGGTCATGATCTTGAAGGCGAGGGCCGCGAACGGCGCATTGTCTTCGGCCGGGCGCTCGTCGACGCTGACGCCGTCGAGCTTGAGGCCCTGGATCGGCGGCACGTCGAGCGGCGAGGGCAGATAGTCGACGACCGCGTCGAGCATCGGCTGCACGCCCTTGTTCTTGAACGCCGATCCGGTCAGCACCGGCACGAACGAGAAGTTCAATGTGCCCTTGCGGATCAGCTTCTTCAGCGTCGCCACGTCGGGCTCGTCGCCGCCGAGATAGGCCTCCATGACCTCGTCGTCCTGCTCGACGGCCATTTCGACCAATTCGGTGCGGGCGGCGGCGGCGGCGTCCTTCATGTCGGCGGGGATCTCGCGGATCTCGAACTTCGCACCCAGACTCTCCTCGAGCCAGACGATGGCGTGATTCTCGACCAGGTCGACGACGCCGACGAAGCTGCTCTCGATGCCGATCGGCAGCTGCAGCACCATCGGGCGGGCGCCCAGGCGGTCCTTGATCATGTCGATGCAGCGCTCGAAGCTCGCGCCCATCCGGTCGAGCTTGTTGACGAAGCACATCCGCGGCACGTTATATTTGTCGGCCTGCCGCCAGACCGTCTCGGACTGCGGCTCGACGCCGGCGACGCCGTCGAACACCGCGACCGCGCCGTCGAGCACGCGTAAGGAGCGCTCGACCTCGATGGTGAAGTCGACGTGGCCGGGCGTGTCGATGATGTTGATCCGGTGGTCGTTCCAGAAGCAGGTCGTCGCGGCGGACGTGATCGTGATGCCGCGCTCCTGCTCCTGCTCCATCCAGTCCATGGTGGCGGTGCCCTCATGGACCTCGCCGATCTTGTAGGACTTGCCGGTATAATAGAGGATGCGCTCGGTCGTCGTCGTCTTGCCGGCGTCGATGTGCGCCATGATGCCGATGTTGCGATATTTGTCGAGCGGATGGCTGCGGGCCATGACTTAAACTCCAATGCCCTTTTCCGGGCTTGTTCCCCTGCGAAAGCAGGGGTCCAGACTGACTTCGAAAACTGGGCTCCTGCTTTCGCAGGAGCACAATCGGGTGATTACCAGCGGTAGTGCGAGAAGGCGCGGTTGGCCTCGGCCATCCGATGCGTATCTTCGCGCTTCTTGACCGCGTTGCCGCGATTGCTCGCGGCGTCCATCAGCTCGCCCGACAGGCGGCCCGCCATGGTCTTCTCCGAGCGGGCGCGCGCCGCAGAGATCAGCCAGCGGATCGCAAGCGCCTGGGCGCGCTCGGTGCGCACCTCGACCGGGACCTGATAGGTGGCGCCGCCGACGCGGCGGCTGCGGACCTCGATGCCCGGCTTCACATTGTTGAGCGCGTCGTGGAAGATGCCGAGCGGGTCCTTCTTGGCGCGGCTCTCGATCGTCTCGAAGGCGCCGTAGACGATGCCTTCGGCGACGGATTTCTTCCCGTCGAGCATGATGTTGTTCATGAATTTCGACAGCACGATGTCCCCGAACTTCGGATCGGGCAGGATTTCGCGCTTCTCTGGGCGGCGGCGGCGAGACATGTCTTTATCCCCTTATTTCGGACGCTTGGCGCCGTATTTGGAACGGCTCTGGCGGCGATCCTTGACACCCTGGGTGTCGAGCACGCCGCGCAGCACGTGGTAGCGGACGCCGGGCAGGTCGCGGACGGGGCCGCCGCGGATCAGCACCTCGGAGTGTTCCTGAAGGTTGTGGCCTTCACCGGGGATGTAGGAGATGACCTCGCGCTGGTTGGTGAGGCGGACCTTGGCCACCTTCCTCAGCGCCGAGTTCGGCTTCTTGGGGGTCGTCGTATAGACGCGGGTACAGACGCCGCGCTTTTGCGGATTCTGCTCCATCGCAGGGACCTTGGATTTGGCCTTCTGCGGTTCCCGGCCCTTGCGGACCAGCTGGTTGATCGTCGGCATGAAGCCCTTCACCTTATCTAAGTTACTCTACTGCAATGCGAAATGCGCAAGATTGCCGGGGCGGCCTTTTACCGGCCCCCCAGGCCCTTGCTTCACATGGCAGCAGTGTTCAGCTCAAAAACGCCCATGCGGGAAGCGTCTGGCTTGTCAGCCACCACCAGCCCGCGAGCGAGGCGGCCTATAGCCGCGACGCCTATGTGGGTCAACAGGGGGAGTTTGTGAAGGGCGGCGACAGCGGGGACAGTCACTTTTCCGCACGACCCATCCAAAAAGGGAACCGCCGCAGGGAAAAGTGACTGTCCCCTTTCCGTCCCGAACTTGAAGGCCGGCGGGGCGGCGGGCATGACTGCTTCATGTCGCCGTTCCTGATCGTCGCGCTCGCGATCATCGCCTTTGCCGCCGGCTTCCACCTGCACTGGGCGCTGGGCGGGCGGCTCGGTTATTCGGTCAGCCTGCCGCAGCGCCCGGACGAGACGCCGGTGATGGCGGGCCGGATCGGCTGGTGGCGGCCTGCGGCCGGCGCTGTCGCGATCGGCCTCGCTTTGCTCGGCGCGCTGGCCCTCGCTGCCGCCGGCCGCCTCGTCCTGCCGCTGCCGCCCGGCCTGGTGAAGGCGGTCCTGATCGTCACCGGCGCGGCTTTCATCCTGCGCGCGCTCGTGCCCACGCCGAGGACCGGCTTCTTCAAGCGCATCCGCTCCACGCGCTGGGCCCGCTACGACAGCTGGCTCTATTGCCCGCTGTTCCTGCTGCTCGGCGCCGCGCTCGTCGCGGTCGCATTGGGTTACTGAGGCTCGGCCGACTCGTCCGGGCCGGGCGGCGTGCTGACGGCGGGCGGGGGCGGCGGCGCCGGGTCCGCCGGGATGGGCGGCCGCGGCCTCGGCTCGACCGAGGGCGGCAGCAAAGTCGCCTGGACATTGCCTCGGCGGACCGCCGCGACCGCGCCGTGCACCGAGCCGAAGCTCGCCTCGCGCGCCGGGCGGATCTCGACCTCGCCCGGCGGCGCCGGCCTGTCGTTGAGCCCGCCCATCCGCCGCGCCCGCCCGGTCAGGCCGGCGAGGTCGACCGCCTCGTTGTTCCAGGTCATCCGGCCGCCGGCGCCGATACGCACGACCACCGCCGGCGGCGGGCCGATCTCGGTGAGCGGAAAGGAGGTCAGCTCGGGCTCGGCCCCGGCGGGCGCCAGGATCAGCCTGAGAAAGCCGGCGCGCTGGACCGCGGCGAGCATCGCGTCGACGCAGGCCAAGGAGAGGTCGGCCGGCGCCTCGATGCGCACCGCGGGGATCGCCTCGGCGCTGACATTCTGGACTCCGCCGACGGCGGCGACGGCGCGGTCGATGGCGGCGGCGGCGCGGTCCAGCAGCTGCTCGCGAGTCACCGCCGCGCCATCCCACCTGGCCGAGCAGCCGCCCGTTCCGGCCGCGCTCAGCGTCAGCGTCGAGCCGGCCTCGGGAAGATCCGGGCGCGGCACCGCCGCATTGGCGCCGCCGGCGGCCGGATCGCCGGCCCCGTCCGGACCGCCGCAGCCGGCCAGCAGCAGCGCAAGGACAATCGCGCCGGTCCGCATCGCCTTTCCTCCCTTTTTTTCCGCTTAGTCTGTCACCGCCCCGCGCGGGCGGCAAGCCGGTGCGCGGCGAGGCGGTCGTAAAAGGGGCGGCAGCGCTCGGCGAGGCGGCGGGCCTCGTCGGGCAGGTCGGCGGGCGGCGGATCGGGCGGGCCGAAGCCGGTCGAGGCCTCGACCGCCGGATACCAAAGCGGCGCCCCGGGGCCGTCCGTGGCGCGGCGGCCCGGTGGCCAGCGCAGCATGGCCGGGTCCCAGGCAATGCCGAGCGCCAGGCACAAGGCCGTCAATATCCCCTCTGGGTCGGCGAGCACGTCATTGGCGTCCACCACTGGCGGCGCGGCGCCGAGCCGCTGCGCCTCGCGCTCGAAAAACTCCGCCTGCCGCTCCAGCCCGAAATCCTCGAACGCGGCGGCCTCGCGCTTGCGCAAGTAAGAGGCGATCATCCGGGCCGGCTCGCGGATCAGGAAAGCGTGGGCGAAGCCGGCGAAGTCCGCATAGCCGACCGGGCCCACCATATGGTGCCACATATGCTTCTGGTACCAGACCGGCCGGCCGCCGGGGACCGGCCCGGCGAGCGTCCGCGCGACGCTTCGCCAATCGCAATCCATCGCCGCGATCACCGCGTCCGCCATCGGATGCGGCGCCCCGCTCGCCTTCAGGAAGGCGCCGTAATAGGGCTCGTCGCTGACATAAGTGTCGGCGCGGTTGCCGAAGCTGCGCATCATCGCGGTCGAAAGGTTGCGCGGCCCGGACCACATCGCGATGCGCAGGGAGGGGACAGTCACTTTTCCGCGCGGCCTCTACAAAAGAGACACCGCCGTGCGGAAAAGCGACTGTTCCCATTCACCGCTCCGCTCGCGCCACGTCGGCCTCGATCCGCGCCTTGTAGAGCTCCTGCAGCCGCTCGACCATCGGCCCGCGGCCCGCGCTGATCGCCCGCCCGTCCACCTCGCGCACCGGCACCAGGCCGGCGAAGGTGCCCGTGGTGAATGCTTCCTGCGCTCCATAGACGTCCGTCAGCGAGAAGTTCTTCTCGAAGACGGGCACGCCGGCCTCGCGGCAGATCTCGATGACATTGGCCCGCGTGATCCCGCCGAGGCAATAATCGCCCGACGAGGTCCACACCTCCCCGCGCCGCACGATGAAGAAATGGGTCGAGTTGCAGGTCGCGACGAAGCCGTGCGGATCGAGCATCAGCGCCTCGTCCGCGCCGGCCTGGATCGCCTGGATGCAGGCGGTGACACAGTTGAGCTTCGAGTGCGAATTGAGCTTGGGGTCCTGCACCGCCGGATCGCCGCGGCGGACGTGGACGGTGAACAGGGTGATGCCCGTCTCGACGATGCCGGGCAGCGGCTCCTTATATTCGGGGACGATGACGATGGTGGCGGGCGAGATCACGACGCGCGGATCCTGATAGGGCGTCGAGCGCAGGCCCCGCGTCACCATCAGCCGGACATGGACGCCGTCGGTCATCCGGTTGGCGTCGAGCGTCGCGTAGAGCCGCCGGGTCAAATCCTCCCGCGACAGGCCGACCTCCATCGCGATCGCCTTGGCGCCTTCGTAGAGCCGGTCGAGATGGCGGTCGAGGAAGGCGATCCGGCCGGAGTGGACGCGCATCCCCTCCCAGATGCCGTCGCCGAGCACGAAGCCCGAATCGAACACCGACACCATCGCCTCGGCCCGCGGCACCAGCGCACCATCGACGCTGACCAGGATCTCCGCGTTGCGCGGATCGAGTGCGCTGTCGTGCATGCTTTGCGCCATGACGGCTGCCTAGCATAGGGGACAGTTACTCGTAACTGTCCCCTTTTTGAGGCCGCATTGATAGGAAGCGACAGTGACCGACTATCTGACCCTGTTCGCGATCGTGCTCGGCGTGAATCTGATCCCCGCCTTCGGGCCGCCGACCTGGGCGATCCTGGTCCTCTACGTGCTGAACAGCCAGCTGCCTTCTTTGCCGCTGATCCTCACCGCCGCCGTGGCCGCGGCGCTCGGCCGCTTCCTGCTCGCTCTGGCCTTCCGCCTGCTCGGCGGCAAGCTTCCGGAGAAATATCGCCGCAACCTGAAGGCCGCCCGCGCGGCGCTCGAGAAGAACCGGCGCAACGCGATCCTCGCGCTCGGCCTGTTCGCCCTCTCGCCGGTCCCTTCCGCGCAATTGTTCGAGGCGGCGGGCCTCGCCGGCGTCCGCCTGCTCCCCTTCACCGCCGCTTTCTTCCTCGGCCGGACGGTCTCTTATTCGATCTACGTCTTCACCGCCGCCGGCCTGCGCGCGACCAGCCTGGGCGCCACCTTCCGCGAGGCGGTCACCAGCCCCCTCGGCATCGCGATCCAGGTGGCGATGCTGATCGGCCTCTTCCTGCTCGCCCGGATCGACTGGGCGAAAAGGCTGGGCGGCGGGTGACCCTTATTCCGTCGTCTCGCCGTCCCAATGGTCGTTGTCGTGGTCGCGCTCGGCGGCCTCCTTGGTCTTGTGGACGACGGCGTCGCGATGCTCGGGCGGGCCGTAGATGGTGTAGAGCTTGAGCGGCGCGCTGCCGGTGTTGATCACATTGTGCCGCGCGCCGGCGGGGACGATGATTGCGAAATCGTCCTCGACCTTGTTGGCGACGCCGTCGATCCGGATCTCGCCCTCGCCCTCCTCGATGCGGAAGAACTGGTCGCGGTCCTCGTGCACCTCCTCGCCGATGTCGCAGCCGGGCGGCAGCGTCATCAGCACCAGCTGGAGATGCTTGCCGGTGTAGAGCACCCGGCGGAAATCCTCGTTGGCGAGGGTCGCCGTCTCGATATTGTCGCAATAGCCCTTCATTCGCTCATTCCTTCAATGGATCGTGGCCCCAGTTCATCAGGCTGTAGCGCCAGCGCGAGGTGACGATATTCTCCGGGCGCTGGGCGGCATGCCGGCGGATGAAGCCGACGACCTTGCGCATATGCGCAAAATCCGGGTCCGTCAGCCCGGCCCGCGCCGTGCGCAGGATGCGGACGATTTGTCGGCCCGAGGCATGGCCGACGCTCTCGCCGCCGTCCGGCTTCCAGCCGACGCGCTTGCTCTCCTCGCTCGCCAGCCAGTCCTCAAGCTCGGCCGGCGCCATGTTCACGGCGCGGCCGAAATCGCGGTAGACCTTGTCTTTGTCGAGCGCAGGCATGGACCCGATAACCGCCAGAGCCCCTCCAAGTTCAACCCCGACAAGCCGCCGCCGGCGGGGCTGGTCCGCCGCTCGTGGCGCGGCTAGGAAGGCTTCCATGATCCGGCTCACTGCATCCGCCCTCCTCGCTTTGTCGCTGGCGCTGGCGGCGCCCGCGCCGGCACTCGCCCAACAGCCGGCCGCGCCGGCCCTGCTCGGCGAGCCGCCCCTGGAGCGCCGGTTCCAGGACTGGCTCCTCGTCTGCGACAATGTCCGCGTCTGCCGCGCCCAGGTCACCGGCAATGACGGCTCGCTGATGATCCGTCGCGATCCCGGCCCCGCGGGCGCCATCCTGATCGTGCTCGACGGCCAGGAGCCTTCCAGCGGCCCCTCCATCCCCGCGCTCGAGCCCATCCGCGTGGACGGCGGTGCGGCACCCGGCGGATGGCGGCTCGATCGCGAGGGGGAGAGCGCGAAGCTGGAGGGCGCGGCGGCGCTCGCCTTCGTCCGCGCGGCCGCCAATGCCCGCACGCTCAGCTACCGCGCCGGCACCGAGACCCGCGCGGTCTCGCTGGCGGGGCTCACCGCCGCCCTGCTGGCGATGGACGAGGCGCAGGGCCGCGCCGGCACCGTCACCGCCACTGTCCGCCCGGGCCCGCGTGACGCGGCGGCCGTACCGCCCGCGCAACCCGTTCCGGTCATTTGGGTGCCGCGGCCCTCCACCGCCTCGGTGCCACGGAATTTCGCCGCGGCGGTGCGCCGCGCGCACGGCGCCGCGCTGCGCCGCGCCGATTGCCAGACGAATGAGCACGCCACGTCTCAGGACAGCGCCGTTGCGCTGAGCCGGACCGAGGTGCTCGTCTTCCTCGGCTGCCGCCTCTACAATACCAGCTTCGGCACGCTCCTGCTCCGCGCGCCCCGCGGAGATCCGCGGCGGGCGCGCGTCGTCCTGCTGCCGCGCCCGCCGGGCAGCGAGGGCGATTATTCCGGCGACCATTCGAACCTGGAATGGGACCCGCGCACGGCGATATTGTCCGCGGGGAGCCATTCCTGCGCGGGCACCTGCGGCGGGCGGTCGCAATGGACCTTCGACGGCCGCTCCTTCCGGCTCGCCGGGCATCTCACTTATGAGTGGGGCGGTGCCGAGGTGCTCGATCATTATCGCGTCACCGTACGGATTCGCCGCTGACCGGAAACGTCCGTGGCTGGAAAGGGGACACAAAGGTGTGTGTCCCCTTTCTAGGCTGTGTGTCGCCTTTCTAGGCCCTAGGCGGAGGCTTCGGCCGGCCTCTGGCGCCTGTCGTGCCGCGCCATCGTCCAGGCGCCGAGCAGGGCGAGGGGAATGCCGATCGCGAACAGGAAGATGCAGGCGCTCTGCGAGAGCAGCCAGGCGAGCGCGCGCTGCCCCGCCTCCCAGGAAAGGCTCGGCGCCGGGATCCCGATTTCCGCGAGCATCTTGCTGGCCGGATAATCGGGCCAGGCGCCCAGGTTGATCCAGGCATAGATGCCGAAGGTCAGGAAGCCGACCGCGATCACGATCAGCACAGCGCCGACCAGCAGCACGATCCCGCCGACGATCGAGGGCCTGGCTTCCGTCTGCTCCATGCGCGGCCTCTAGCACGCAGGGCGGCCGGGGACAGTCACTTTCACGCGCCGCCGCATCTCGCCCCAAACCACCGCGCGTGAAAGCGACTGGCCCCTAGCGCCCCCGCCGGTCGCTGACCACGATTCCGCCTTTGATCACCACCGCCACCTGCTCGAGCGCGCGCACGTCGGCGAGCGGATCGCCGGCGACGGCGACGATGTCGCCATAGCGGCCCGGCGCGATCGCCCCGACGTCGGCCTCGCGCCCGAGCGCCTGGGCGGCATTGCGGGTGGCGGACTGGATCGCCTCCATCGGCGTCATCCCATATTCGACCATATAGCGGAACTGGCCGCCCTGCGTGCCGTGCGGCATCACCCCGGCGTCCGAGCCGAACGCCATGCGCGCGCCGGCGCGGTGGGCGGCGCGGAAATTGTCGCGCTGGATCTGCGCGATCTCGCGGTCCTTCCGAAGATTGTCCTCGAGGATGCCGTTCCGCGCGCCTTCCGCCTGGGTGTAATCGGTGTTGAAGATGTCCATCACCAGCCAGGTGCCGCTTGCCCGGGCGAGGCGGATGCCCTCGGCATCGATCAAAGAGGCATGCTCGATCGTGTCGATGCCGGCGCGGATCGCGGCGCTGATCCCCGCGGCGCCGTGCGCATGGGCGGCGACCCTGAGGCCCCATTGGTGCGCCTCCTCGGCGATGGCGCGCAATTCGGCTTCGGAAAGCTGCTGCTGGCCGGGCTCGGTGTTGCGCGAGAAGACGCCGCCGGTGGCGCAGACCTTGATCACCTGGGCGCCGCGCATGCGCTGCTCGCGCACCCGGTTGCGGAGCTCCTGCGGGCCGTTGCCGACGCCGGGCGGCGCGACATGGTAGCGCGGCGGCAGGAAGGTCTCGTCGCAATGGCCGCCGGTCGCGCCCAAAGCGTGGGCGGCGGGGACGATCCGGGGGCCGGGAATCCGCCCCTCGTCGATCGCCTGCATGTAGGCGATGTCGGCATGATTGTCCGAGCCGACGTTGCGCACCGTGGTGAAACCGGCCTCGAGCGTGGCGCGGGCATGACCAGGACCCATCACGGTCTGGAAAAGGTCGGTGAACCTCAGTGATTCATAGGGCCCGTAATAAGGGCTCGAATCGAGATGGACGTGCATGTCGATGAGGCCCGGCAGGATCGTCATCCCCGGCAGCTCGATCCGCCGCGCGTCCTCGGGGATCAGCGGCCGCGCCGCGCCCCGCCCGGCCACGGCGACGATCCGCCCGTTGGTGATCACCACGACGGGCTCCTCGACCACGCGGCCGGCGAGCACGTCGATCATCCTGCCGGCGGTGACGACGACGGTTTCTGCCTGCGTAGCCGCCGGTGCCGCAACGCAGGCGAGCGCCAGGGTGCAAATCAGTGCGCAGAGCCGTTTGATCATGGTTCACCCCTCCGTTCGTCCCGAGCCCTTCTACGCCGCCTGCGGCGTAAGGGGGGTTGGGGACAGTTACTGTGACTATCCCCTCCCGGCCCCGGCCCCCATCGGCAGCATCCGACCGAGCGAGTGGGCGACCGCGCGCGCATCGCTGTCGGCAAGCCGCCCTATCTTTTGGCCGATCCGCGCGAAGCTCACTGTCGCCAGCTTCATCCTGACCACGCAGGCATGGCGAAGCCCCGCCGCCGCGAGGTCGCCAATCGGGACGTCAAACGGCCATTGCGAGGCGCGCCCGGTGGTGATCATCGCGATGATCGCGACCCCTGTGGCGCTGCCGAAATCGTCGAAAGAAGAAAGCACCAGCGCCGGCCGCTTTCGCTGCACGCCGCGATCGGCGAAGGGGAAAGGGGTGACGACGACATCGAAGCCGTCAAAGGTCACGCCAGGCCTCCTCGTCCTCCGGGCTCAGCCAGTCCTCCGCGAAGGATTCCTCCGAAAGCCTCATCCAGGCCCAGTCGACCGGCCGCACCTTGCGCACCCGCGCCGCGCCATCCTCCGCAACCTCCCACTGAATCGCATCGCCCGCTTTGAGGCCGAGCGCGGCCCGGATTTCCGCCGGGACGGTAGCCTGATGCTTCGAGGTGAGTTTGCTCATCTCCATGGGGGTATTACGTAATACCCCTGCCGATCGCTGTCAAACATGTAGCGCCCGCCATCGTTGATGAGGACGCGCCCCTAATCGTCAGGAACTGTAACCAGGGACAGGCACTCCGCTACAAATTCATCGAATTTGCCATCATACGGCACGAGGTGCGGTACCGACGGGTATTCCATCGAGGGAAAGACCTTGCGAAGGATTGCACGCTTGTCGTCGTCGGCACCCGGTGCGATGTAGAAGATAGCTTTCCCACGCCCATCTTCTGCCTCCTCGGCGAACTGCCGCAGAAGAAACCGAATAAGCGCATCATCATCGGGCAGGCTGTACCCAACCAGGACTAGGACCGTCGTTTCACGCAATAGCCTAACCACCTTGGGGAAAATCGTCCTAAAATACGGATCGGAATAGTCTTGCTCACGGGAGGGCAGCATCAACACCGGTGGGTCGTTCATTACAGCCGTGGGTTCACGGCTGCTATAATCGAGCACATAGCCCGCGCCGCGCCGCAAAATTTCAAAGCCGCCGTTGATCTTTAGGAGGTGCCACACCAACCAATGCTCGTGCATCGGAGCGATGTTGGCTTGGTTCACAACCTCTGCGGGCGTAAAACCCCGGTAGGTGTAGAGAAAGAGGGAGTCGTCCGAGCCCAAGAGATTATCCAGGATAGTCTCGATGACATAGTCGTAATTTGTCGTAACGAAGTGAGTGCGGATGCCCTCCAAAAGAGGCTGTGAGCCGTCAAGCCTGTCCAATAGGTGGCGAAAAAATCGAACAATGTCCCCTTGTGCCTTTGTGGGGTTCCTGAGCGGAAACTTCTGCGCCGTCTCATCGAAGTAGTTGAGGTCCGCTATTTTATCGTAGCGATCAACCACCGCTGCACGAAGCGCTGCCCGGAAGATTGGGAGATTTTGCTCATCGACATACCGGGAGCGCACATCGGGATACCGCTCGTACATGTCCATTTGATATATAACTTGACGCAGCTGATCGGGCGATATCCCGCTCATGGAGTCCAATCCAAACATGCGCTGAAGCGCCGACGTGTCGGCTACTCGCTCGATTACCTCGGTCTCCAACGTAAATAGTTCGGAGCCGATTGGCGCCTTGGGATCCCATGACTTCGAAAAACCGGCGCCAGCGAAGAAGGTGAAGTTTGTAAGCCCTCTTGGCTGTGCCTTCGGACCGTCTTGATAGCTGAACGCGCTCACGAGCTTCATAAAATCCCGCGCAGCTTCCGACACTGACGTGGATTTCGCGCTGTTGGGCTTTTTGATCGCTTTTGCCTTGGTCGCTTTGGCCATACCGCTCGTCACATTGCTTCTGCTGCAGTCGCTCGCCGGTTGGAATGACGCTAGTAATGCAGCGCCCGCCCATAAGCGTCGAGCACGCTCTCGTGCATCATCTCGCTCAAGGTGGGATGCGGGAAGACCGTGTGCATCAGCTCGGCCTCGGTGGTCTCGAGCTGCCGCGCCACGACATAGCCCTGGATCAGCTCGGTCACCTCCGCGCCCACCATATGCGCCCCCAACAATTCGCCGGTCGCCTCGTCGAACACGGTCTTCACGAAGCCCTCGGCCTCGCCCAGGGCGATCGCCTTGCCGTTGCCGATGAAGGGGAATTTGCCGACCTTGAGCTTGTGGCCGGCCGCCTTCGCCTTGGCCTCGGTGAGGCCGACGCTCGCCACCTGCGGCCGCGAATAGGTGCAGCCCGCGATGTTCCAGGTCTCGAACGGGTGCGGAAGGGGACAGTTACTAGTAACTGTCCCCACTAGCGCCTCGACGCAGACCACGCCCTCGTGCATCGCCTTGTGCGCCAGCCAGGGCGGGCCGGTGACGTCGCCGATGGCGAGAATTCCCTCGACATTGGTGCGGGCATAGCCGTCGGTGACGATATGGCCGCGCTCGGTCTTCACGCCGAGCGCCTCCAGCCCGATCCCCTCGCTATTGGGCGCGATGCCGATGGCGACGATGACGTGGGAGAAGTCGGCCGTGCCGGCGCCCTTGATCGTCGCTTTCACGCCGGTCTTGGAAACCTCCAGTCTGTCCACGCCCGCGCCGACATGGATCTTCATGCCCTGCTTGGCGAAGGCCTTGTGGACGAAGGCGGAGACCTCCTCGTCCTCGACCGGGAGGATGCGCTCCAGCATCTCGACGATGGTGACCTCGGCGCCGAGATCCGAATAGAAGCTGGCGAACTCGACGCCGATCGCGCCCGAGCCGACGACCAGCAGCCTGGTCGGCATCTCCTTCGGCACCAAAGCGTGGCGATAGGTCCAGATCCGCTCGCCGTCCGCCTTGGCGAAGGGCAGATCGCGGGCGCGGGCGCCGGTGGCGACGATGATGTTCTTCGCCTGCAGCTCGGTCTTGGTCCCATCCTTCGTGACCGTGAGCTTGCCTTTGCCGGTGATCACGCCGTCGCCCTCGACGACCGCGATCTTGTGCTTCTTCATCAGCCCCTTGACGCCCATGTTGAGCTGGCCGGCGACCTTGCGGCTGCGCGCGACCACGGCGGCGAGATCGTAAGCGGGCTTCTCGACGCTGAGGCCGAAGGCCGCGGCGTGGGTCATATAATGGTAGATTTCGGACGTCCTCAGCAGCGCCTTGGTCGGGATGCAGCCCCAGTTGAGGCAGATGCCGCCCAATTTCTCGCGCTCGACGATCGCCACCTTGAGCCCGAGCTGACTCGCCCGGATCGCCGCGACATAGCCGCCGGGGCCCGAGCCCAGCACGATGAGATCGTAGGTATCAGCCATGCCGCCTCCCAATATCCGGGCGCCGCTTAACCATGGACGGCGCCGAAAGCCAAGCGCGCCGCTAGTCGCCGGGCGTTCCTATTCGAACGTGCGCCTGATGTCGGCGGCGTCGAGCGGCAGATAGGCCCACCAGACAAAGCCCGCCGCCGCCGCGTCGCCGAGCAGGCTGAGCGGGCCGGTCCCGAGCAGCGCGGCGCCGCCGGCGCCGGTCCAGGCGGCGAGCGGAACGAGCAGGAAACCCAGGAAGACGAAGGCGAAGGTGACCGGCGCCGCGATCATCCAGCCCTTCGTCCGGTTCGCCTCCAGCGGCTTCACCACGATGAGGTCGATGACAATGATGAGGAGCAGCCCGACCAGGCCGAAGATCGAGCCGTAGACCAGGAGGAAGCCGATCACGCTCGGAATGTGGATGAACAGCAGCGCAATCGCCATCGGCGCGAGCGCCGCGACCGTGAACAGAGCCGCCGAATGCCAGATCCGGTCGGTCCGCTCGTTCGCAAGGTCGCGGGGCTGGTAAAAGGCCCGGCGCCGCGCGAACGCATAGCCGCCGGCCAGAGCGGCGAGCGCGGCCACGACCGGCAGCCAGCCCATGGCGATGAACAAGGCTTCCATTGTCCTAGACCGCCACGCGACGCGCGAGGCGCGCTTGCCACAGCACCAGCAAGGGCGTCAGCCCCAGCTCGGCGGCGAGCGCCGCCTGGTGCGCGGCCGACGGCGCGTCGCCCGCCGCGATCCCGCCGAGCCGGGCGAGCCCGCCCAGCACCACCGCCCCCGCCGCCCAGCGCAGGCGCACGCCCCGCGCCTCGATCCGCGGCACGCAGGAGAGCAGCACCAGCCCGAGCCCGAAGAACAGCCCCGACAGATAGCGGTAATGGCTGACCAGATCGGCCGCGCTCCCGCCCGGCTCGACCCCTGCGAGCATCGCCGGCCCCTCGATCATCCCCTTGAGCCCGAACCAGAGGGGCGAGAGGCAGCCGAGCACCACCGCGGCCTGCAGCAGCCGGCGCTCCAGGGCGGGGCTCAACCCGGCCCGTCCAGCCCGCGCCGGCCGCGGATGAGCAGCAAGGCCGCCATGATCGCCATGCCGAGCAGCAGCGGCGCGCAATACATCAGGACGTCGGCGCCGGGCTGGCCGGCATGGCTGTTGCCGATGTTCCAGGAGGCGCCCGAGACGATGAGGAGCGAGATGGCGAAGCTCGACCAGATCGGCCGCCCGCGGCGTTCCGTCATCGGCGTGAACAATATGGCCCAGGCCGTGGCCAGGAAAATCCCCGCCTGGACCGCCAGCATGAGGATGATGATAGCTTTCATGGCGCGTCTCCCCCAGGCATGGCTGGAAGGCTGCCACTTATGCCTGGCGCGGGCAAGGAGCGAGATCGGGCGCCCTTCCGTCAGGCAAGAGCCAGCAGCGCGTCCCGCTTCGCCGCCAGCGCCTCATGGCCCCGCGCCGAAACCTTGCCCGCGATCCGCGCCAACGCCCGTTCGAGCCGCGCCGAGGCCGCCGCGCTCATCGCCCCCAACCCGCCGGCGATCGCCTCATTGTCGGCCGCGGCGCCCGAGCAATGCAGCGCGAGGTCGCAACCGGCGGCGATCGTCGCTTGCGCGCGCGCCGCGACTGGCCCCGGCAGCGCACCCATGCCGATGTCGTCCGACAGGAGCAGGCCGTCGAAGCCGATCTCGCCGCGGATGATGCCGGCGACGATCGTCGGCGAAATGCTGGCCGGCAGGTCCGGATCCCAGGCCGGGTAGAGCAGGTGAGCGGCCATCGCCACCGGGGCGCCGGCGAGCGCGCGGAACGGGGCGAGATCGACCGCCAGCTCCGCCTCGCTCGCCTCGACCACGGGCAGTTCCTCATGGCTGTCGGCCCCGGCCTGGCCGTGGCCGGGCATATGCTTGACCACGCCGAGCACGCCGCCCGCCTCGAGCCCGTCGAGCACCGCCCGCCCCAGGGCCGCCACCTGCATCGGCTCGGCGCCCAATGCGCGGTCGCCGATCACGTCGTGCGCGCCTTCCCGCCGCACGTCGAGCAAGGGGGTGCAATCCAGGTTGATCCCCATCTCGGCGAGCGTGACCGCCATCGCCTCCGCGTTTACCCGCGCCGCCTCGATCGCGCTGATCGGCGCCTTGGCGTAGAGCTCGGCGAACCGCCACGGCGCCGGGAAAGCGGGCCATTCGGGCGGTCCCAGCCGCGCGACGCGGCCGCCCTCCTGGTCGACCAGGATCGGCAGATCGGCGCGGCCGGATATGTCGCGCAGGGATTCGGTCAGCGCCCTCAGCTGCGCCTTGCCGCGCACGTTGCGCCCGAACAGGATGAAGCCGGCGGGATCCGCGCCGCGGATCAGGCCGCGCTCGGCATCGGTGAGGGCGAGGCCGGAGAGGCCGATTATGGCGGGAAGCATGGACTCCCTTTTCGCTCAGCGCGGCGCGGTTCCGGCCCCTCTCCCGCGCAAGGCCTCGATCATTCGTTGACGCGTCCGCGCGATATAGGCGTCCATCTCGCGATTGCCGTCTTCCAACCCGCCACGGGCGATATAGAGGTCGCGCAGCATGTCCTCCTGCGGCTTGCAGCCCGCGATCGCGGCATCGACGATCTGTTCGGCGCTCCGTCCGGGCGCTGCGGCCGCGCCGAGCGGCGAGGTCACGCACGCCACCCAGGCCGAAACCGCCGCCCGCGCCTCCTCCGCGGGCACCGGGTTCAACGGCGCCCCCCGCAGCGCCAGCATCATCGCGATGAGCATCATAGAAATTCGTCCTCCCGCCCTTGGCGGAGCCTAGCAGATCGCGGCGAGGAGGCCAGCCGGACGCGACGCCGGCGCTATTGCGGGATGCAGGCCTCCCCCGCCGCCCTCAGCCGGTTGCAGACGTCGCGGGCGTTGGCGCCGGTGGCGAAGAGCCGGTGGACGGTGCGGCCCGCCGACTGGCCGGCGACGACGCGGTGGCCGAGCGGGGCGAGGTAGCGGAAGCGCCCCGCGAGCGCGCGCCAGGCATTTTCGGCCGCCGCCGGGGTCGAGAAGGCGCCGAGCTGGATGCTCGGGCCGCTCGCGGCGGGTGCGGGGAC
>JBKJZJ010000118.1:0-20524 GCA_046715355.1 Allosphingosinicella sp.
GGGAGCGGGCCGGGGAACGGGCCGCGGGCGAAGTCCTCGCCGATCACGATTGTCCGGGTCGACGGGATCCGCTCCCATCCAGCGAGCGCGGCGCGCGTCGGCGCATCGAAACGGCCGGTCGCCTCGAGGCGATTGGCCTGCTGGAACCCGCGCACCGCCCCGGCGAAGGAACGCCCCTCCTTGCCGTCGATCACACCGGAGGAGAAGCCGAGCCGCTCGAGCACCACCTGCGCCTGCATGATCGGCCGAGGCTCCGGCGCATCGGCGGCGCGGAGCAATGCCTGATCGTCGGACGGGAAGACCGCCTGCGAGCTCGCGGCGGCCCGGGCCGGCGGCGAGGAGCGATTCGCCTGCGGCGCCCCGGGCGATGGCTGATCGGCGACCTTGAAGACGCCGAACGTGAACAGGCCGGCGGCCACCAGCCCCAGCAACAGAAAAAACAGCAGGATCTTGCGCATTCAGGCCACTCCGTCGCCGAAAACCGAGCAACCAACGGACGAGGTGCGGCTTATTTCCGTCAGCGCCCCAGGATCGGCGCGAAGGCGCGGACGGCGGCGGCGGCGCCGTCGGGATAGCCCCACACCCCATTGCAGACCGCCAGGAAATCGGCGCCGGCCTCGACCAGCGGGCGGCCGTTTTCGGGGGTGATGCCGCCGATGGCGACGCCGGGTATCTCGAACAAGGTCGACCACCAGGAGAGGATGGAGGGGTCGGGGCGGTGGTGCGCGTCCTTGGTCGCGCTGGCGAAGAAGGCGCCGAAGGCGACATAATCGGCGCCCGCCTCGCCCGCCTCCATGGCGAGATGGCGGCTGTCATGGGCGGTGACGCCGATCTGGGCGGCGGGGCCGAGCAAACGCCGGGCGGCCACGGGATCGCCATCCCCCTGCCCCAGATGCACGCCGTCCGCGTCGAGCCGCTTCGCCAGGCCCATATCGTCGTTGACGATGAAGGCGACGTCCCGCGCGGCGCAGATTTCCTGCAGCGGCGCCGCGAGCCGGGCGGCCTCGTGCTGATCCATGCCCTTCACCCGGAACTGGAAGGCGGCGACCGGTCCGGCGTCGAGCGCGGCCTTCAGCGCATCCGCGAAGGCGCCGGTCACGTCGAGCGGCGAGACCAGGTAAAGCTGGCATTGCGGCCGCCGCGGATCGCGCACGAATTGCTCGGCGAAATCTGGGGAGAGCTCGTCCATCACGCGCGGGCTTCGATAAGCGCGGTCACCGCAGCCGTGAAGCCGGACGGATCGTCGAGACGGTGGGCAATGGCGACGATGTCGCGTCGGCGGCCGGGGAAAGGCGGATCGAGATCGAGCATGACGTTCGGATAGTTGATCATGGCGAGATTGAGAACGCCCCGCCGCTTCAGCGCCTCGCGCGGCCAGGCGGTGCGCAGTGCGGCGATCTGCGCGGCCCGCACGCGCACCGACCGCAGCGAGCCGAGCCGCAGCAGGACTCCTTCGCCATCGACAAGGACGGGCAGGCGCTTCAGCGATCGTATGAAGACGATGATCCAGGCCAGCATGGCGAGGCTGAGCGCGGAGAGGATGAGCGCCGCGACACGGCTCCAGAGCGCCGAAACCAGCAAGTGAACGACCAGCAATTCCAGCATCATGATGGCGGCAAAGGCCCACAGCAGCGGCGCGAGCGCCCGTCTGTAGGAGAAAGCAGTGCTCAAGGCGCGGCCGCCATCGCCTGATTCTGCCGCATCGCCACCGCGTCCATATCGGTCCGGAACTGACGAAGCGGCCCGACCACGTGCGCCAGGGAATCTGCCATCAAGGCCTGGCCGCGGAGACTTTGCGCGAGCGCCCTGAAATGCGCCGCGAGCCGGCGGGCGGGCGGGAAATAGTCCCGGCCGATCGAAATCGCCGCAATCGCGCGCCTGACGAGGGCAGGCCGGCCGCCCTCCCCGTTCTGGTCAGCCAGTACGCCTTCCATGTCGGCCAGCTCCGCGGCGAGACGGGTCTCGCCAATCCGGATCTGCGCATCCACTTCGTCGGCCAGCGCGGAGAGATCGGCGGGCAAGCCCCGGTCGACAACCGAATCGAAGGGCGAATAGGCCCGGAAGATCCGGTACATGCCGCGCAGAGCGGCAACTTCAACGCTGTTGATCGCCCGTTCGGAGCTGTCCTGCGGTGCCGACTCGACCGTCGCGCGTGCGAGCAGGATCTGGGACTCGTAGATCGACGCGATGTTGCGGAACAGGCTCTGCATCGCGGCGCGGGACGCCACCGGGTTCGAGGAGTCGACATCTAGAGTGCGAAGGATATCGCCGATCAAGCGGCGCTGGTCCCGGTTGAGCTGCAGCATCTGCCGTTTCAGCGCGACCGGGCGAAGCTCCTCGGGCAGGTCGATCCAAGGAAAGTCTGGGGTATCGAGCGCCTCGAATGCGGCGCCCGCGGCTTCGGCCTCGGTCAGGGCCTGTTGCAGAACCGCCCGGATGCGGCCGGTCCTTTCCGCCGCCGCGCCCCCCGAGGCGTTGATCTGCTGAACGGCGGGGCCCAGCCCCATGATCAGTGCCTGGGAACGCATTTGGATGGTATTCGCCCGATTGAGCCAAACGACGAAAGCCGTCACCTCCTCCTCGGCCGCGGCATCGGGGTCGGCCGGCACTTGCGCGGCGGGCTGATCCTGGGAGGCGGGCGCCGCCGCGGCCGGCGTTGCGCTGAAGATGGCGAGAAGCACGAGCAGCATGCCGACGCGCTTCGTCTCTGGTTTCTCCGCCATCCCGGCCCCCCTTCCGTCCGACCTAAACCTTGACGGTCGAGGCCTGGTAGATCTCGTCGATCGCCGCGCCTAGCGCCGCGTCGAACTCGGCGTCCGTCATCCGGTAACGCAGATCCTCGAGCAAAGCGCGGCTGAAGCTGGCGATGACGCCGCGATTCCTGGCGAGTTCGGCGCAGGCTTCCGGGCGCGAAAAGCCGCCGGAAAGCGCGACGACGCGCAGCACGCGCGGATGATCGACGAGCGGATCGAACAGTCCGGGCTCGACCGGGAGCGAGAGCTTGAGCATCACCCGCTCGCCCTGCGGCAGCGCGTCCAGCGGCTTCGTGAGCTCGGCGAGCAGGATCCGGTCCGCCCCGGCCCGTTCGGGGCTCTTGATGTTGACCTCGGGCTCGATGATCGGGACGAGGCCCGCTGCGAGCACCTGCTCCGCCACCTCGAACTGCTGCTTCACCACCGCCGCGATGCCCGCGGGGTTGGCGAGGTTGACGACCGAGCGCTCCTTGGTGCCGAACACGCCCAGCCCCTTCGCGCGGCTCAGCAGCGCCTCCAGATCGGGCATCGGCTTCATCAGCTGGACGCCGTCCTCCTCGGCCTCCAGGCCCTTGTCGATCTTGATGAAGGGGACGACGCCGCGCTCCTTCAGCACCTGGGGCACCGGTCTGCCGCCGATCTCGCCGTCCATCGTCCGCTCGAACAGGATCGCGCCAAGCACCTTGTCGCCGGTGAAGGCGGGCGACGTGATGATCCTGGAACGCATCTCGTGGATCAGGCCGAACATCTCCGCGTCGCTCGACCAGGCGCCTTCCTCGATGCCATAGCCCTTGAGCGCCTTGGGGGTGGAGCCGCCGCTCTGGTCGAGCGCGGCGATGAAGCCCTTTCCGGTCTCGATCCGCGCCATCATCTCAGCATCCTGCATAATCATCTTCCCTGGTTCAGCGCCGCCACGCCCGGCAGTTCCTTGCCTTCCATCCATTCGAGGAAGGCGCCGCCGGCGGTGGAGACGAAGGTGAAATCACTCGCGACTCCGGCCCGGTTCAGCGCCGCGACGGTGTCGCCGCCGCCGGCGACCGAAACCAGGCCGCCCTCCTGAGTTAGCGCGGCGGCGGTGCGGGCGAGCGCGACGGTGGCGGCCTCGAACGGGGGCGTCTCGAAGGCGCCGAGCGGGCCGTTCCAGACCAGGGTCCGGATAGTCTTGAGGACGTCGGCGAGCGCCTCGACCGCGGCCGGGCCGATATCGAGGATCATCTCGTCGGCGGCCACTTCATGGACGTTGCAGGTGCGCAGGGACGGCGGGTTGGAGGCGAGTTCCTTGGCGACGACGACGTCGTAGGGGAGGTGGACGGTGCAATTCGCCCGCTCCGCCGCGTCGAGTATCTCGTTGGCGGTGCCGGCGAGGTCGTGCTCGGCGAGCGACCTGCCGACATCGACGCCGCGCGCGGCGAGAAAGGTGTTGGCCATGCCGCCGCCGATGATCAGGTGATCGACCTTCGCGACGAGGTGGCGCAGCACCTCCAGCTTGGTCGAGACCTTGGCGCCTCCGACCACGGCCGCGACCGGGCGCTCGGGATCGCCGAGCGCGCGCTCCAGCGCCTTCAACTCGGCCTCCATCGCGCGGCCCGCATAAGCGGGAAGGAGATGGGCGATTCCCTCGGTCGAGGCATGGGCGCGGTGGGCGGCGGAGAAGGCGTCGTTGACGTAGCGGTCGCCCAATGCCGCGAGCCGGGCGGCGAAGGCGGGATCGTTGCGCTCCTCGCCGGGATCGAAGCGGGTGTTTTCGAGGATGGCGACGTCGCCGGGCGCCAGCGTAGCGACCGCCTGCGCATCCCACTCGCCGATGAAGCGGACCGGGCGGCCGAGGACCTGCTCATAGGGCTTGGTCACCAGCGCCAGCGACAATTCGGGGCGCATGATGCCTTCGGGCCGGCCGAAATGGGCGAGGAGGAGGACGATCGCGCCCTTGTCGGCGAGCTCGGTGACGGTCGGCAGCGTGGCGCGGAGGCGCGTGTCGTCGCCGCCCTTCCCGTCCTCCATCGGCACGTTGAGGTCGACGCGGACGAGGATGCGCCTCCCGCCTACGTCGCCGAGATCGTCCAGAGTCCGGAACGACGCCATGACGTCAGATCAGCCTCGCCATCGCCGCGGCGGTGTCGACCATCCGGTTCGAGAAGCCCCATTCATTGTCGTACCAGGAAAGCACGCGGACCAGCTTGCCCTCGATCACCGCGGTCTCGAGGCTGTCGACGGTCGAGCTGGCGGCATTGTGGTTATAGTCGATCGAGCCCAGCGGCTCGTCCGAATAAGCGAGGATGCCGGCGAGCGGGCCGCTCTCCGACGCGGCCTTCAGCAGAGCGTTCACTTCCTCGGCCGAGGTGTCGCGATTGGGGGTGAAGGTGAGGTCGACCAGGCTGACATTGGGGGTCGGCACGCGGATCGCCGAGCCGTCGAGCTTGCCCTTCAGCTCGGGGAGAACCTCGCCGACGGCGCGGGCGGCGCCGGTGGTGGTCGGGATCATCGACATGGCGGCGGCGCGGGCGCGGCGCTTGTCGGAATGGATCTGGTCGAGGATCTTCTGGTCGTTGGTGTAGGCGTGGACCGTGGTCATCAGCCCGCGAAGGATGCCGACGCTGTCGTTCATCACCTTGGCGACTGGCGCCAGGCAATTGGTGGTGCAGGACGCGTTGGAGACGATCTTGTGCTCGGCGGTCAATTTGTCGTGATTAACCCCGTAGACGATCGTCAGGTCGACGCCCTTGGCCGGCGCGGAGATCAGGACTTTCTTCGCGCCTGCAGCAAGATGGGCGCCGGCCTTATCACGGTCCGCGAAGAAGCCCGTGCATTCGAGCGCGATCTCGATGCCGTCGTCGCCATGCGGCAGCCTGCCCGGATCACGCTCGGCGGTGACCTTGATCCGGCGCCCGTCGACGATCAGGTCATTGCCGTCGGCGCGGACCTCCCCCGGATAAGCGCCGTGGACCGAGTCGCGCTTGAACAGCAAGGCATTGGATTCGGCGTCGGCGAGGTCGTTGATCGCGACCAGCTCGAGCCCGCTGTCCCCCTTCTCCAGGATGGCGCGGGCGACGAGGCGCCCGATCCGGCCAAAGCCGTTGATCGCAACTCTGGTCATATATTCAACCTTTCCAATATTTTCGGCACGATAGCTTCGGCGGTGAATCCGAAGCGGCTGAAGAGGTCGCCGGCGGGCGCGGAGGCGCCGAACCGGTCGAGGCCGATGTTGAGGCCGGAGCGGCCGGTATAGCGCTCCCAGCCCAAGGTGGCGCCGGCCTCGATCGAGACGATCAACGGGCCGTCGGGGAGGATGTCGGCGCGATGGCCGGGGTCCTGTTCCTCGAAGAGCTCCCAACAGGGCATGGACACGACATCGGCGCCGATCCCTTGCAGTTCCAATACGTGAGCGACCTCCAGCGCCACTTCGACTTCGGAACCGGTCGCAATGAGGACAAGCTCCCTAGGCGCGGAGGCACCGCGAATTCGATAGCCGCCCTTGCGGCAAAGATTGCGATGCTCTGACAACCTCGGCAACGGTGGCAAGTTCTGGCGGGTCAGCGCGAGCACGGAGGGGCCATCTTCTCGCCGCAGCGCCAGCTCCCAGCATTCGGCGGTTTCGACCGCGTCGGCTGGCCGGTAGACATGGAGGTTCGGCATCGCCCGGAGGCTCATCAGGTGCTCGACCGGCTGGTGCGTCGGGCCATCTTCGCCGAGGCCGATCGAATCGTGGGTCATCACGTAAATGACTCGGACCTGCTGCAATGCCGAGAGCCGAATGGCCGGGCGGGCATAGTCGGAGAAGATCAGAAAGGTGCCGCCATAAGGAACCACGCCGCCGTGCAGCGCCATACCGTTCATCGCCGCGGCCATGCCGAATTCGCGGATGCCGTAATAAATATACCGGCCGGCATAATCGTCCTTTGTGAGTGGCTTCTGGTTCTTCGTTTTGGTGTTGTTGGAACCGGTGAGATCGGCCGAACCGCCGATCGTCTCGGGCAGGCGGTCGTTGATCGGCGCCAGCACCGCTTCCGAGGCCTTGCGGGTCGCGACCTTCTGTGGCGCGGCGATCAGGCCGGCGACATAATCATCCAGCGAGAAGGTGTCGGGGAGCCCGCCGGCCATGCGGCGGCTGAACTCGGCCGCCCGATCGCTCGCATCGAGACGCTTTCGCCAATCGGCATGCGCGTCCTGGCTGCGCCGCCCCGCCTCGCGCCACGCCTCGGCCAGGTCGGCGGGCAGTTCGAAAGGCGGAGAATCCCAACCCAGTTCCTTGCGTGCCGCGGCGACCTCGTCGGGCCCCAAGGCGGCGCCGTGGGTGGCGGCGGTGCCCTGCTTGTTGGGGGCGCCATAGCCGATGATGGTGCGGCAGGCGATCAGCGAGGGGCGCGGGTCGGCGAGCGCTTCGTCGATGGCGGCGCGGACGCTGCCGGCGTCGAGCCCGTCGCAGCGGACATGGTGCCAGCCATAAGCCGCGTAGCGCGCCTCGATATCCTCGGAGGTGGAGAGGGCGGTGGCGCCGTCGATGGTGATCCTGTTGTCGTCCCAGAAGACGATCAGGCGGCCCAGGCCGAGATGGCCGGCGAGGCCCGCGGCCTCGTGGTTGATCCCCTCCATCAGGCAGCCGTCGCCGGCCACGACCCAGGTGCGGTGATCGACCAGATCGTCGCCAAACTCGGCGTTCAGGTGCCGCTCGGCGATCGCCATGCCGACCGCCATGGCGAGCCCCTGCCCCAGCGGCCCGGTGGTCGCCTCGACCCCGTCGAGCAGGAAATTCTCAGGATGGCCGGCGCAAGGCGAACCGAGCTTGCGGAAGCCCTTGATGTCCTCGATCGTCGGCCGCGCGTAGCCGGTCAGATACAAGAGCGCATAGATCAGCATCGAGCCGTGGCCGGCCGAAAGCACGAAGCGGTCGCGGTCCGGCCATTTCGGATCGGCGGGATCGTGCCTCAGATATTCGGTCCACAGCACGGCGGCGGCATCGGCCATGCCCATCGGCATGCCGGGATGGCCGCTATTGGCGGCCTCGACCGCGTCCATGGCGAGGGCGCGGATCGCGTTGGCGAGCGTTCGGGTCGGGACGGCCATGGGCTCCTGGGGGCTTGCTCCGGGGACGGACGCGCGCTGGCGCGCTGCGGTCCCTTTATCGGCGGGGCGGCGCGCGTCAACCATGGCGGGTTGAAGCGGGCGACAGTCATGCTATGCCTTCCCCCATGGGGGATCAACGGGCCCTTGATGCCGTAAGCCGGATCGAGCGCGCGCTGGCGCGAATCGAAAGCGCGGTCCGCCGCCAGCCGCACGCCGGCGACGGCCTGGATTCCGCCGAGCTAGAGCAGCTCCGCGGCGCGCATCAGGCGTTGCGCGCGCGGGTCGAAGGCGCGATCGGGCAGATCGACGTGCTGCTCGAAAGCGGGGGGCGCTGATGGCCAATATCGACATCGAGGTCGCCGGCCGCCGCTACAACGTCGCCTGCCGTGACGGCGAGGAGCAGCATCTCCATTCGGTGGCGGCGATGGTCGACAAGCGCGCGCGGGACGCGACCGACGCGCTCGGCAGCCTCACCGAAACCCGCCAGCTGCTGTTCGCGGCCCTGCTCATGGCCGACGACATCAAGGAGATGCGCGCCGGCGCGGGCATTCCCGATCCGGCGCCGCCGCCGCCCGATCCCGCCGTCGCCCAGGCGCTGGAACGCCTAGCCGCCAGGATGGAGTCGCTCGCCGACACCCTTGAGCGGAGCGGTGCGAGCGCCTAGATAGGGCATGACGGGTACTGCCCTGTACGAGCTTCTAGAACATCCCTGGGCGATAAGCATCCTCGGGGGCTATCCCTGGCCGGGCCCTGGTTCGGCACATATGGTTCCCACCTGACGTTGACGCGTCAGAGGATATTCAAGCAAACGGCTATGGCGGTCCCGTCACCCCTTTCCCCCGGCAAAAGCGATTTGCGCGCGCAAGGCCTGCGCCTGAGGCGGGATTATGCGCGCAGCCTGACGGGCGGGCTCCGCGCGACGCTCGAAGCGGAGCTGGCGCGGTTGGTCCTGCCGCATCTCGCCGCCGCCCGCATCGTCGCGGCTTATCATCCGCTCAAGGACGAGATCAGCCCCGCCGCGATCCTCGCCGGCCTCGACGCGGGCCAGCGTTTCGCTTTCCCCTGGTTCGCGCATCGCGACGCGCAGTTCGTCTGGCGGGAGGGGCCGGCCAGCGAGCCAGGCCCATGGGGCGTCCTCCAGCCGCCCGCGCAAGCCGAAGCGCTCGCGCCCGACATCGTCCTCGTGCCCATCGTCCTCGCCGACCGCCGCGGCACCCGCATCGGCCACGGCAAGGGCCATTACGACCGCGCGCTCGCCCACTTGCGCGACGGCGGCACCGCGGTCACCACCATCGGCCTGTGCTGGGAGAGCCAGCTCAGCGATTCGCCCCTCGCGGCCGACCCGTGGGACGTGAAGCTGGACGCGGTCGCGACGCCGAAGGAGTGGGTGACATGCGGCTAGAGCCGACCTGGCGGCAGCCCTTCGGAATCCTCCTGATCCTCGCCTGGCTGGTCGGCTGGTGCGTCGTCGTGGCCAGCGTCGGCGGGCTGATCGTCCATGCGCCCTGGTGGGCGCTCGTCCCTTATTACGTCACCTCCGGCCTGGTCTGGATCCTGCCATTGAAGCCGCTGCTGCGCTGGATGGAGACGGGGCGCTGGCGGCGTCAGGAATAGGCCCGGCATGGCGAGGCCCCCGCAGACCGAGATCCGCTTGCGCCTCGTCATCGAGAGCCCCGTCCCGGGCGTCGCGCACAGCCTCCAGGACAAGAAGGGCGCGCCGGTCGACGCCAAGGTGTCGAGGGCTGGGGAATCCCTCACCTTCGACTGTCCGATCCGGATCGGGCCCGGCCCCAAATTCTATGGCGAGCAGGTGCGCAGCGAAGGCCCGGTGCGGCGCTTCGTCTACGTCGCGGTGGGGCGGCAGGCCGGCGCGCATGACTTCCGCTGGAGCCGCCGGATGAAGATCGATATCCACAACATCCCGCGGGCGCTGCTCGACGGCGCGGCGGCGGGCAGATGCCTGGTCGGCACGGTGCACGGCACGGCGGCGGACGGCAGCCCCGCCTGCGCGACGGTAGGCGTGGAGAGCTGGCGGCTCGACTGAAGAAAATGGCGCGAGTGACGGGGCGCTGGCGCCCGGCGCCGCTCAATCCCCCGCGATGAACATCGTCATCCGCCACTGGCCGTCGCGTTTCTCGAAGATGGCGCGATAGTTGATGGGGCTCAGGAAATTGTTGCCCTCGACATAGCCGGTGCGGCCGTCGGACAGCCGGACACGCCACCAGCCGCCGCCCTCCGTCGCCGCCTCCTCGAATATCTCCCAGGGGATCAAAGCGGATTCGCCTTCGTTCGATCGCGTCCGATACAGCCGCGCGGCGGGCCCGGCGACGCCCGAGCTATAGGCGTCGAGCTCGTCGGGGAAGCGGCGGAAGATATAGGGCGCGGACATCGTCTCACCGTCGCGCGCGCATCCCGAGGCGAGAGCCTTGGCCAACTCAACCCAGAGCCCGCTCGTATCCGGATCGGCAAGGCTCCATTCGGCGGCGAAATCGGCCCTGCCCTCGCCGGCGCCGAAGCTGAAGCGGATGTCGTCGGTAACGATGGCGAGCAGCCGCGCGGCGTCATGGCGCGCGACGATGTCGAGCAGCTCCGCGCGGAAGCGGGCGAAGCCGGGATCGGCGGCGCACTCGTCGCGCGGCGGCAAGGTCCGCGCCTGGGCGGCCGCGGGCAGCGCGAGAGCGAGGGCAACGAGTGGCGCGAGGCGCTTCACCGCGCAATCTTATCGCATCGTGCGTCGATGGGAAATGGCGCGAGTGACGGGGCTCGAACCCGCGACCTCCGGCGTGACAGGCCGGCGCTCTAACCAACTGAGCTACACCCGCGTTCTGGTGAAGGCGGCGACCTAGTGAAGGCGCCCTACCCTGTCAAGGCGAGCCCCCGGCGACTCAGCTCACCGGCGGCGGCGGCGGCGGTTGGCCCCTGGGTTCGTCCGGATCCTGCACGAGCGTGCCCTCCTCGAACAGGAAGCCGGTGATGTCGGGCTTGCCGGCGGCGGCAAAGACGGTGGTGAGGATGATCAGCAGCGGCACCGCGAGCAGCGCCCCCGTCGTCCCCCAGACCCAGGCCCAGAAGCTCAAGGCGAGCAGGATCATCAGCGGGTTGATGGTGAGCTTGCGGCCGACCACCATCGGGGTGATGATATTGGCCTCGATCAGGTGGAAGACGACGAACAGGATCGCCGGCAGCATCGCCCGCCACGGCTCGACGAACACCATCAGGCCGCCGATGCCGAGCAGCAACGCCGCGACGATCGGCCCGAGATAGGGGATATAGTTGAGCACCGCGACGATGCCTCCCCACATCAAGGGCGATTCCATGCCGATCAGCCACAGCACGAGGGCGACCAGCACGCCCAGGCACAGGTTCACCAGGGTGATCGTGCCAAGATAGGTCGAGGTCGCGTCGACCACCTGCTGGATGACGCGCGCCGTGGTCATCGCGCCATCGAAGCTCGCCCGGTTGGTGATCGTGCGCTTGCGCATCTTGGTCCAGCCGGCGAGGAAGAAGTAGATGACCAGCGTCGCGAAGAACATCTGGATGATCGCGAACGGCGCCGAGGTGGCGATGATCTGGAGCAGCGAATTGGGCGTCTCGACGGTCACCGTCTGCGTCGCCAGGCCCGGCCCGCGCGAGAATTCGTGGGCGACATTGTTGATGAAGGCGTCGAAATCGGAAAAGGCCTCGAAGATCGGCCTCAGCGTGCCGCGGACGCGGTCGATCCGTTCGGGCAGCATCTTCACCCATTCGCTCGCCGGAAAGACGATCGCGGCGACGGCGGCGTTGGCGATGATCAGGAACAGCATCAGGCAGAGGAACGCTGCGAGCCCGGAGGGCACGCGCCGCCGCTCCAGCCATTCGAGCGCCGGCACCAAGGCGATCGCGATCACGAGCGCGGCGGTGACCGGCAGGAAGAATTCGGCGCCGGCGCGCAGCGCGAACGGCAGCGCGATCAGCACGCCCGCGCCGGTCATCAGCGCCAGCGAGGCGAGCAGCCGGTCGCGGCGGTAGATGGTGGTCTCGGTTTCCGGCTCGGCGGCGGCCGCCGCGCCTTCGGCCGGGCGCTGCCCGCCGGGCCTCGGCAGGATCGACCGCGTCCGCCTGGGCGGCGCGGCTCCGGCTTCGCTCTCGGGCAGCTTGCTGCTCATCCCCGGCCCCTCCTCCTTCGCGCCGACAATGCCCGAGGCGGGGGCCGCTGAGAAGCGGATATTCGGTGGAAATAGATGGTGCCCCTGGCCCGAGTCGAACGGGCACTCCTTGCGGAACTCGATTTTGAGTCGAGCGCGTCTACCAATTCCGCCACAGGGGCACGGAAAGCCGGCTCTCTAATAGCGCGGAGAGCCGGCGGCAACCGCTCAGGAGAAGACCTGTGGGTCCCCGCCCGCCTTCGGATCGGGCCCGAATCGGTTCGGGCCGCGTGTGCCATCGAGGAAGAGCAGGATGAGGTTGTAGAACGGAATCAGGATGAACCAGCCGGATTTGTCCTGGTCGTGCATCCGCCGGATCGCGGCCGCGAGGGACGGGATCAGGTTCAGCGCCGCCCAGATCATGCTGAGGATGCCCATCGGGGCGTTGAATCCCACCGAGGCATAGCCATCGCCGAACTCGGAATAGCTTACCACCTCGCCGCCGCCGATCGTCAGGCCCAGCACATTGTCGAGGATCGCCAGCGGGATCAGCACGACGATATAGAACAGGATGAAGAGCCAATATTCCTTGCGCCGCGAGCGACCGGCAAAGTCGAAATAGCGCTTATACGGCAAGAACATATAGTCCATCTGCGTGCCCCCCATGACCGAATCCGCCGCTCCGGCGGCGGCGCACAAAGTGGGTTATTTCGGACGCGCAATCAAGGCGCCAGCGCGGCCGGTCAAATCTCGCCGAAATCGCCGGACCGGCCGAGCCCGCCGGCGAAGCGCGCCGCACCCTCGCGCGCGCCTTCGCGGATCGGCGCCGCGCCCGCCTCGGCCTCGGCCGCAAGCGCCTGCGCCAGGCTGCCGTCCCAGCCCGCATAGGCGCTGAGCCGGTCGGTGCGCAGGCAGAGCTGGGGAAAGCGGGCGATCTCGGCGGCGAGGCGCTCGGCTTCGGCGCGCGCCTCCCCTTGCGGCACCACCCGGTTGGCGAGGCCGAAGGCGAGCGCCTCCTCCGCGCCCACCGGCCGGCCGGTGAGGATCATGTCGAGCGCCCGCCCCAAACCGATTATCCGCGGCAGCCTTGCGGTGCCGCCGTCGATCAGCGGCACTCCCCAGCGCCGGCAGAAGACCCCGAAGGTCGCGCTCGCCGAGACGATCCTCATATCGCACCACAAAGCGAGCTCGAGCCCGCCGGCGACCGCATAGCCCTCGACCGCGGCGAGCACGGGCTTGGCGAGCAGCCGACGCGTGGGGCCCATCGGCCCTTCGCCTCCCGGATCGTAATGCGGCGCGGCGCCGGCGACGGCCTTAAGGTCGAAGCCGGCGCAGAAATGGCCGCCCGCGCCGGTCAGCACCGCGACATGGGCCCCCTCGTCGGCCTCGAACGCATCGAAGGCCTCGCGCAGCGCCCGGGCGGTGGCGGGATCGACCGCATTGCGCCGCTCGGCCCGGTCGATGACGATGGTGACGACGGCGCCGTCGCGCTCGACCAGCACATTCATATCCGCCGCTCCCTGCCCGCCCAGAAGGGCTCGCGCAACGCCCGCCGCAACGGCTTGCCGACCGGGCTCAGCGGAATCGAATCGACGAAGCGCACCGATTTCGGCGCCTTGTAGCCGGCGAGGTGGGCATGGGCATAAGCGATCAGCGCGGCCTCATCCGCTTCCGCTCCTTCGTGGAGGACGACGAAGGCCATCACCGCCTCGACCCAGATCTCGTCCGGGACGCCGATCACGGCGACCTGGGCGATCGCGGGGTGGGCGGCGAGCACGTCCTCAACCTCGCGCGGATAGACGTTGTAGCCGCCGGTGACGATCATGTCGGAGGTGCGGTCGACGAGGCTGAGATAGCCCTCCGCGTCGAAGCGGCCGATGTCGCGGGTCCGGAGCCAGCCGCCGGGGAGGAAGGCCTGCGCCGTCAGCTCGGGATCGGTATAGCCCTTCATCACGAAGGGCGCGCGCAGCACGATCTCGCCCGGCTCCCCGGCGGGGGCGTCATTGCCCGCCTCGTCGATCAGCCGCACCTCGCATTCGTCGCTCGGCCGGCCGCAGGAGAGCAGCCGCTCCGCCGAGGCGCCGACATGGTCCTGCTTGGTCAGCCGGCAGATGGCGATCGGCGCTTCGGTCTGGCCGTAATATTGGATGAAGACCGGACCCCACAAAGCCAGCGCCTTTTCGAGCACCGGGCGCGGCATCGGCGAGGCGCCGTAGCAGATCGTCTCGACCGAGGAGAGATCGGCCGCCTCGATGCCGGGAAGCTGGAACATCATCTGCAGCATGGTCGGCACCAGGTTCAGCGCCTGCGGCCGCCAGCGCTCGATCGCCTCGACATAGGCGGTGGGCGCGAAGCCGGGCAGAATCGCGGCGATGCCGCCGCGCAGCCAATAAGGCAGGACGAAGGTTCCGCTGGCGTGGATCATCGAGGCGGCGTGGAGCATGATCTCGCCGGGCCTGGGATCGACCATGCTGGAGAGGACGTTGTGGACCACCGCCCCATAAGTCGCCTGGCTGTGCTCGACCGCCTTGAGCGTGCCGGTGGTGCCCGAGGTGAACAAGGCGAGGGTGACGTCGTCCGGCGCGACCGGGAGCCGGGGATCGGAATCCGGAGCGTCTTGCGCAAGCCGAAGCAGATCGGGGCCGACGCTGTCGTCGCCGAGGCCGTAGACCGCAACGCCCGGCAAGGCCGTCTTGAGCGCGGCGGCGCGCTCCGCCTGGCTGGGGCCATGGACCAGCACCTGCGCCCCGATCTTTTCGATCATCGCCTCATGCTCGTCGAGCGACAGGCGGCCGTTCAGCGGCGTGCGGACCAGGCCCGCCTTCACGCAGGCGAAATCGCCGGGCACCGAGAGCAGCCCATTGTCCCACAACAGGGTGATCGCACTACCCCTGGCGAGGCCGAGCGTGCCGCCGAGCGTGTGGGCGATCCGGTTGGAGAGCCGGTCGACCTGGCGGAAGCTCATCTCCTCGTCGCCGAACAGCAAGGCGGTCCGCTCGCCATGATAGAGCGCGCCGCGGCGGATGAGCTCGGTGACCAGCATCAGCGCCTCCCCTCGCCCGCCTTTAGGCCATGGCGCGCCGATGCTGGCAAGTCGCCGGAAGGTTCATAAGTTCGGCTTCCCAATAGGTAGAAAAAGTCCTGTGGCCCGCAAAGGCCCGCCGAGCCATGCCGTGCCGGCTTTCGCGATGCGGACTCGGTCGCCATTCGGGCAGGATGACAGAAACGTCGCGTGTAGGAAAACGGTGCGGGGGGGCGCGCCAGCCCGGCAGGATCAGGGCGCGGGCGCGCCGCCGCCGATCGGCGTCAGGGGCTTGCGCTGCAGCCTCGACTTGAGCTCCGCCAGGGTGACCCGCCCGGCCGCGAGCGCCTTGTCTTCGGTCGCGACGACCTGCGCCAGGTGGCGCAAGCTCTGCTTCATCAGATCGATGGATTGCAATTCCAGCGCGTGGCGGCGCAGCAGGATCGGATCGTTCGCCAATATTCCACCGAGCTGCTCCAATTGCCGGACAATGAACTCCATCTCCTCGGCAATGCGGTGATCGAGCGGATCCGCGGAGGGCGCGGGCCGGGCCGGCGCCGGCTTGAACAGGCTCCGCTTGCCGGAGTCGATCTCGCTCCTGATCGCGGCCTGAATAGCATCGATCTGCCGCTGATGCTCGGGCGGCATCTTGGACGGTATTGAGCCGGCACTGCTGGGCTTATCCATATTCGCCCTCGTTACGCCAATGATACGAGCGCGGGGTAAACGTCCAACTAACGAGGTTTGCTCCCTCGCCTTGCCCGCAAAGCCGGGGCTATGGAGGTTCCGTGGCGCGCACCCTGCCTTACGCTGTGGGCCTCTGGGCCTTGCTCTGCGCGGCCGCGCCGCCGATGTCGTTCGTGCCCCAGGGCCCCGGCTATGCCGCGGCCGCCGGCGAATATCGGGCGATCTGGAAGGCGGATGGCGCGCGGATCGCCGCCGCGCTCGAAGCGGCGACGGGGCTTCGCTTTCCCGCCGCGCCGGTCGAGGCGATCGTCAACGACGGCCCGCCTATGGCCGCCTATGACGGCCGCTCGATGCGGCTGCGGGCGGGTTATTCGCCGGACTATAAGAAAGCGACTTTGGTCCACGAACTCGGCCACCTCCTCTCCTTCGCCTTCACGCGAACGGCCGGGCTCGACGACCATCGCCTGCTCTACCTCTTCCTCTACGACGTCTGGACCGACCTCTACGGCCGCGCCTTCGCCGACCGCATGGTCGCGATCGAGCGCCGCATCCCCGGCCGCTACGATTACGACGCCGCCTGGACCTGGGCGCTGGCGATGACGCGGGCGGAGAGGCAGGCGCGGATTAGGGCGCTGAGGGCCGCCACCCAACCTCTCGCCCCGCCTGAATTCTCTTTGCCCATCGGGCTTGCGAAGATAAGCAATCCGGACGAAAGATGGGATAGCATCGCCACCACCTTGGAGGGGGAGCGTCAATGACGGAGGAACGTCAAAAGTTCCTGCAGGCGATCTACCTGGATGCGACGAACACGATACGCCATTATGATGGGGCAAGGACATCATTCGGGCAGCTGTTCGGATCTCTCCTTTCATTTCTTACCGCCGGGCTCGCGACCGCCATTTCTTCCGAACTTTCCCAGCGGCCTGTTCCTTTCGTCGCGGTCGCTCTTACGGTGCTGTCGGCAATTGCCTTGTTGGTGAACGCAAAGTTCACCGCGCTGATCGCTTTGCAGCGATCGCGGGCCGCCAGCGCGCTTGCGGCCTTCGATCGGGCCACCGAAGAGGGCCCGCTTTCGGAAATCAACGAAGAGGCCAAGCGCCGCACTGCGAAGCATCTCGGGTCCCGCTACAGTCTGAGCTTCCTCTGGACGCTGATCTTCGCCACGGTAGCCGCCATGAACCTAATTCTGCTCGTCCTTACCACCGCGCGCTCGTGACGAGGCGCCGACATCACTCTCGCGATAGCCAAACTCCTCCGCATCGAACAAGGGCACCTCCGCGCCAAAGCGATCCAGCACAGCAGCGGCGAGCGAACGTGACCGTCGCGGCACGATGACCATCGAAACATAATTGGAGACTAGCTGGTCATCGACTGCCTCGAGCACCCAGCAACTCTCGAAATAGGTTTCATTCCTTGGTTCGAACTGTGCCTGGAGCAGCGTTCGAAGCCGGCCCACCTCCTCCTCGCGAAAGGGCGCTAGCGGATCCCGGAAGGAAGGCTGGCGGCCAAGCGAATACCAGACCATTCCGTCACGCATATGGTGGATGAGCCGCCATTCTTTCTGCTCGTAGAACGCATAGGGGGTGCCATCCAAGGTGGAGTCGGTTTCCTGAAACAGGCCCATCATCATCTCAAGATGGCTCACCAGATCTAGAGCCGGACCCCTGTCGATATTGAAATGCTGGAAGATCTGCCTGCGCTGCTCGGCGCTCAAGGCCCGGATCCCCGAAACGACGGAGACCTCAAAAGGCAGATCGTACCCGAGGCTGTCGATCATGTGCAGCGACGGCAACGACCATTCCCCGACCTTCAAGTCCGCCTCGATCAGCGCCAGCAGGACGAGCAGCTCCCGTGTCTCCTTGAGCCTCTGGATCATCTGAACGCTGAGACCGGGCGCCGATGAATGCCCCACCCGCTGTCCAAACATGTCGGTTGGAGCGAAATAGATGGTCGGAAGGATGCCAAGCCTCCTCGATGCGATCGGATCGAACCCGATCGCCCAGGGCCCGAACAGATCGGCGTGGGATTGCAGCAGCATCGTGTCGTCGGGTCCGGACCCCGGCGGCGCTGCTTCTCGAGCGCGAATTCCCCGTTCCTCCGGCTCGTACAATTCACTCGCCTCACACAAGGTCAGGCAGAAACGAGACTGGGAGAGCGTATATTCCGGGTCTCCACTTTTCAGCCGGAGTTGCTTCTCAACGTTCTGCGTCGTCCTATCCGAGTAGATGTTCAGGCGCTCCGGCGAGCAGACAATCCCGAACTCGAAGATTGACTCCAATATGGCGGCGGCCTGCCTGTCCTCTTTATCTTTGTCCAGATTCGTGCGATCTTCAGGTCTCAGTCTCGGCCGCACAAATGAATGGAAGAAGCTAGTCATGTCCATTCTCCAAAGATGCCTGATCAGGTCCCTATCTCGAATCGCAATCGCACTTGCGGTCGCTACGCAAGCCGTAACACAAGGCTATGCGGAAGTCCGACCTTGGGCGGCTGACTATTCGAGCATCCGCGGCCAAGGCACACCGACGCAGCGCATCGCGCGACATTTTCGTCCGGGAGGCCGTGCTTACTCCATCAGGGGCGTTCTGCTCGACAGCTCAGCCCTCTTCTTCATGGAGCGGGGCTCAAGTCAAACCCCGGTCGCAGCGGCGTCGCTTTCGATCGAGATGGATGCCGCGGGCCGCGTCTTTCTCGCGCACGGCACTGGGAGATACCGGATGGAAGTCCATACCGGGATAAGCTGTCCTCTCGGACGCTTCGTTCGACGGAACGGCGCGGTCGCCTACTCGATTACTGTGCCCCCCAGATACGAAGCTGCGGTGCGGGCTGAAGGCATGGTCTCTGGTCGCAATATTGGAGGCTATACCGAGTGGATTCCGAGGGAATTTTCCGGATCTCCTTTCCTCGACCTTCTCTACCAGACCGACTTGGCACAGGGTGTCGAGGATCTGCCCGAGAACGTCTCGGCTGCGATGCTGGCGAACGTGAACCGGGCTATCGGCAGGATGCCGCGCTCGATCGAATCGTTTGAGGCTGTCGACGGCACCTATCTGAACACGGATTCGCTGGTCCCTTATCGGGTCTTCCTGGTCGCTGGCGCCAATCGCGTCGATGTTTCCGGCGTCCCCCTTCGTTATTACTGGGCCGAAGGCGCAGATGGATCTCTGGTCGTTTTCGACGTCAAGGTCTTCTCCCAGCAGTTCAGCCAGCGAGGCATATCGGATCTGGCTGGCGGGCAGGAGCCGACGCATTACGACGTCATCGTATTCTATCAGACGGCGGCGGTGTTCCGCGAGCTGAACCGAGCGAATCCCGCCCGCTTCGCGCAATTCGTCACCAGGGCCTGCGCCACGCGCTAAGCGACCGCGAGAAAGCCTCCACCGGACGCGCCGTCAGGCACTCCATCTCCGTGGCTCGACGGCGGGCTGCGCCTGCAGCATCGCCAGCAAGACGAACAGACCGATCAAAAAGCCTCCGCCGGCAGCGCCATGATGCTCTCCGCGCCCGCCTCGATCTTGCGCCTATGCGCATTGCTCTCCGGCATGATGCGGTCGGCGAAGAAGCGGGCGGTGGCAAGCTTGTTGTTGTGGAAGTCCGCATTGTCGGTGCCGTTGGCGAGCGCGGCGGCGCTGGCCTTGGCCATGCGCAGCCACATCAGGCCCAGGCAGACCACGCCCATCAGGTACATATAGGGATAGGCCGCGGCGCCGGCATTGTTGGGGTTGGAAAGGCCGTTCTGCATCAGCCACAGGGTCGCGGTCTGGAGGTCGTTATTGGCGCGCTCGAGCGCGGCGGCGAGAGATGCGGTCTGCTCGTCGCCCTTCCCGGCGGCGGCTTCCTCGCCGACGATCTTGAAGAAGGCCTGGACCGCCCGGCCTCCGTTGGCGCCGAGCTTGCGGCCGACCAGGTCCAGGGCCTGGATGCCGTTGGTGCCTTCGTAGATCTGGGCGATGCGGGCGTCGCGGACGAACTGCTCCATCCCCCATTCGCGAATGTAGCCGTGGCCGCCATAGACCTGCTGGGCGTTGACCGCGGCCTCGAAGCCCTTGTCGGTGAGATAGCCCTTGATGACGGGGGTGAGCAGACCGAGCAGATCGTTGGCCGCTTCCCGCTCACCTTCCGTCTGCGCCTTGCGGCCGATATCGACCTGCAGCGCGCCCCACAGGACGAGCGCGCGCGCCGCCTCGTTGAACGATTTGGCCTCCATCAGCATGCGGCGCACGTCCGGGTGGTGGATGATCGTGTCCGCTTTGGCGTCGGCCTCGCGCTCGCCGGGGACGAGCGCCCGCCCCTGCCGCCGGTCCCTGGCGTAGATCACCGCGTTCTGATAGGCGACCTCGCCCTGCGCGAGGCCCTGCACGCCCACGCCGAGCCGGGCCGCGTTCATCATGATGAACATCGCCGCGAGGCCCTTTTCGGGCTCGCCGACCAGCCAGCCTTTGGCCTCGTCATAATTGAGCAGGCAGGTCGAATTGCCGTGTATGCCCATCTTCTCCTCGATCGAGCCGCAGACGACGCCGTTGCGCTCGCCCAGCGAGCCGTCTTCGTTGACCAGGAATTTGGGGACGATGAAGAGCGAGATGCCCTTCACATTGTCCGGCGCGCCCGCGACCTTGGCGAGGACGAGGTGGATGATGTTCTCGGCGAGGTCGTGCTCGCCGGCCGAGATGAAGATCTTGGTGCCGCTGATCCTGTAGCTGCCGTCCGCCTGCGGTTCCGCCTTGGTCTTGATCAGGCCCAGGCAGACCACGCCCATCAGGTTCATATAGGGATAGGCCGCGGCGCCGGCATTGTTGGGGTTGGAAAGGCCGTTCTGCATCAGCCACAGGGTCGCGGTCTGGAGGTCGTTATTGGCGCGCTCGAGCGCGGCGGCGAGAGAT
>JBKJZJ010000119.1:0-5888 GCA_046715355.1 Allosphingosinicella sp.
GCGCAAAACCCCCGCGCGCACCAGCGCGCGCCCCCCCGATGTCAGCCGGACCGCCATTCCTTCCTCGCATAGCCCTGCGCGTAGAGCAGGGCCGTGAGAGCGTTCGCTTCGATCCGCGCGGCCGCGGCCGCGGCGGCGACGGGCTTGGCGTGATAGGCTATGCCGAGCCCGGCCGCCTCGATCATCGGAATGTCGTTGGCGCCGTCGCCTACCGCCAGCGTATCTGCGAGCGCGATACTCTGTGCCGCGGCCGCATCGAGGAGCGCCTGCTTCTTGCCCTGCGCGCCGAGGATCGGGCGGCCGACCGTGCCGGCGAGCCGGCCGCCCTCGATATGCAGCCGGTTCGAGACGGCCGCGTCGAAGCCGATCTCGGCGGCGACCCGGTCGGCGAACAGGCTGAAGCCGCCCGAGACGAGCAGGCAATAAGCGCGATTGGCCCGCATGGTGCGCACCAAGGTCCGCGCGCCGGGCGTGAGCCGGACGCGCTCGGCATGGCAGCGGTCGATCGCCGCCTCGTCGAGGCCGGCGAGCAAGGCGACGCGGGCGTCGAGCGCCTCCTCGAAGTCGAGGTTCCCACGCATGGCCTGCTCGGTCACAGCCGCGACCTGGTCCCTCAGCCCGGCATAATCGGCGAGCTCGTCGAGGCACTCCTGCCCGATCATCGTCATATCCATGTCTGCGACGAGCAGCCGCTTGCGGCGCCCGGCACGGGGCTGGACGACGAGGTCGACGCCCGGGAGCAGACCTTCGAGCGCCCGGCGCGCGCCTTCGGGCCCGGCCGCCAAAGGGAGGTCGCAGGCGCGTTCCGCTTCGACCCATTCGGGCTCGCCAGACCCGCCGAGCGCGTCCCGCGCGGCGGAAATATCGCCGCGCGTCAGACGCTCCGATGCTATCAGGGTCGCGATGAACAAGCCTGCCCCTTCCAAGAAACCGCTAGCGCTTATCGCGGGGCCGACGGCGAGCGGCAAGTCGGCGCTTGCGCTGGCGCTGGCGCAAGGCGCGAACGGGGTGGTGATCAACGCCGACAGCGCCCAGGTCTATCGCGACCTCGCCATCGTCTCGGCGCGGCCGGGGCCGGCGGAGGAGGCGCGGGCGCCGCATCGCCTCTACGGCACGCGCGACGGCGGCGATCCCTGCTCGGCGGCGGACTGGGCGGTGGACGCGCGCGCCGAGATCGCGGCGGCGCACGCGGCGGGCCTGCTGCCGGTCCTGGCCGGCGGCACCGGCCTCTACATCCGCACGCTGATCGAGGGGATCGCGCCGGTCCCCGAAATCGACCCGGCGGTGCGCAAGGCGGTGCGCGCGCTCGCCGCCGGCGAGGCGCACCAGGCGCTCACCGGCGAGGATCCGGCGGCGGCGTCGCGGATTCGGCCGGGCGACACGGCCCGCGCCCAGCGCGCGCTCGAAGTGGTGCGCGCGACCAAGCGGACGCTGAGGGACTGGCAGGCGGAGAAGGTCGGCGGGATCGGCGACACGGTCGCGCTTCGGCCGCTCATCCTGCTGCCGCCGCGCGACTGGCTCCACGCGCGTTGCGACGAGAGGCTTGAAAAAATCTTTTCCGATGAAGGGATTGATGAAGTTCGCTTGCTGCTGGAGCGAAGATTGCCGGCGCTCGCCCCGGTGATGCGCGCGATCGGCGTGCGCGAGATCGCAGCCTTGCTGCGCGGCGAAACCAGCCGGGAGCAGGCGCTGGCGGCGGCGCGGATCGCCACCCGCCAATATGCCAAGCGCCAATATACCTGGTTCCGGCGGCAGCCGCCGGCCGAGTGGCCGCGGTTCGAGGCGGCGCTGGAGGGAGACGCGATCGACGCCGCGCTGGCGCTTCTCATAAGCCCCTCCCCATGATGGGGAGGGGTTTAACGCCACGGCCCATTCCTCTACCCCACCCCGATGCGCGTCTATTTCGATGCCGATGCCGATCCGGCGCTGGTCCGGGCGCGGCGTGTGGCGATCCTGGGCTATGGCAATCAGGGGCGCGCCCAGGCGCTGAACCTGCGCGACAGCGGCGTCGGCGTCACGATCGCGCTTCGCGAGCATTCGCAGGGCCGCGAGAGGGCCGCGGCCGACAATTTTGACGTCATGACGGCGGCCGAGGCCTCGGCGCGGGCCGACCTCGTGGTGATGCTCGCGGCCGACGAGGATCACGGCCGGATCTATGCGCAGGAGGTCGCGCCGAACCTGCGCGCGGGAGCCGCTTTGGTCTTCGCGCACGGCCTTTCGATCCGCTTCGGACTGATCCGGCCGCGGCCCGATCTCGACGTGCTGCTGGTCGCGCCCAAGGGGCCGGGAACGGCGCTCCGGCGCGATTACGAGCAAGGCTCGGGCCTGATCTCCCTGTTCGCGGTGGCGCAGGATGCGAGCGGCGGGGCGCAGGCGCTCGCCCTTTCCTACGCCGCGGCGATCGGCTCGGGCCGCGTCGGCATATTGCCGACCAGCTTCGCGGAGGAATGCGAGGCCGATCTGTTCAACGAGCAGGCGGTGCTCTGGGGCGCGATCCCGGAGCTGATCCATGCCGGCTTCGAGACTCTGGTGGCTGAAGGTTTCTCACCAGAAATCGCTTATTTCGAATGCCTTACCGAGGTGAAGCTGATCGCCGATCTCATCTACGAGCGCGGCATAGCCGGGATGCGCGAGGCGATCTCCAACACCGCCGAGTTCGGCGCGCTCGAGGGCGGCACGCGGATCGTCACGGAGGAGACCCGCGCCGAGATGCGCCGCATCCTCGCCGAGGTCCGAAGCGGCGCCTTCACGGCCAAGCTGATCGCCGACGCCGAGGCCGGCTATCCCCGCCTCGCCGAATCGCGCGCCGAAGCGGCGTCGCATCCAATCGAAGCTGTCGGACGTAAACTACGGAATTTGAAGCCATAACCACCGATTCCATCTGGAGCCGCTACTGGCATTACGACCGCATCGCGTCCTGCTTCGATGGCGCGGGCGCGGCCAATTATGACGATTGCGTCGCGGCGGGCTGGCGCGCCTTCTTCGCCGGCCTTCCAGCCGCGACCCGGATCCTCGATCTGTGCACCGGCAACGGCGCCGCCGCGATCATCGCCGCCGAGACCGGGCGCGCCGAGGGCAAGAGCTTCGGGATCGTCGCAATCGACCTTGCGGATATCGATCCGCCCGCTTTCGTCAGCCGCCATGCCGAGGCGCTGGCGGCGATCGCCTTCCACGGGCGCACAGATGTCGAGGCCCTGCCCTTCGCGGGCGGCGGCTTCGGCGCAGTGATCAGCCAGTACGGGGTCGAATATTCGAACCTGGAGCGCTCCTTGCCGGAGGCGGTGCGAATGCTCGCTCCGGGCGGGCGCCTCCGGCTCGTCCTCCATGCCGCCGACGGCGCCGTCGCCGCCGACGCGCGCAAGGTAATCGCCGAGGCCGATTTGCTGCTCGGCGAGATCGACCTGACCGGCTGCGCGCGCCGCTGCTTCACCGCGCTGGCCGCGGTCGAGCGGCCGCCCGGCACGGGCGATCCAGCCGAGGCCGACCGCGCCTTCGCCGCCTTCCAGGCCGCGCTCGAGCGCGCCGCGCGGCAGATCGGGCGGGCGCACGACAAGACCATGTTCTGCAATACCGGCGCGGTCCTGCTCGACACCTTCAAGCGCCGCGCCGCCTTCGGCCTCGACCAGCTGCTCGCCAAGGTGGACGAGGCGGAAGGCGAGATCATCGCTCATCGCGGCCGGCTGGCGGCGCTGGTCGCGGCGGCGCTCGATGAGGCCGGCGCGGCGGCACTGGCGGAGCGGCTGCGCGAGGCGGGCGCGTCGGAAAGCGGCTCCGCCCGCCTCGAACATGGCGGCGGGCTGATCGGGCATGTCGTGACGGCGCGCTTCTGATCCAAAGAGAGCAGGCGACGGCCGCCTTCACTTCCTGCCGAACAATTTCTCGATGTCGCCGTGCGCCAGCTTCACCCAGGTCGGGCGGCCGTGATTGCACTGGCCGCTGTGCGGCGTGACCTCCATCTCGCGGAGCAAGGCGTTCATCTCGGCGACCGAGAGCAGGCGGCCGGCGCGGACCGAGCCGTGGCAGGCCATGGTCGCCGCGACCAGGTCGATCCTCTCCTTGAGCGAGAGCGCGCTGTCGAAGGCGGCGAGCTCGTCGGCGAGGTCGGCGATCAGGCCCTTGACGTCGCCGGCGCCGAGCATGGCCGGGGTGGCGCGGACCAGGATCGCGCGTGGGCCGAAGCGCTCGACTTCGAGGCCCATCTCGGCAAGCTCGGCGATGCGCGCCTCGATCCGGTCGCAGGCGGGCTCGTCCAGTTCGACCACTTCGGGGAGCAGCAGCGCCTGGCGGGCGACGCCGCCATCGGCCATCGCCTTGCCCATCCGCTCGAGCACCAGCCGCTCATGCGCGGCATGCTGGTCGACGAGGACGAGGCCGTCCTCCGCCTCGGCGACGATATAGGTGGCGGCGACCTGGCCGCGGGCGACGCCGAGCGGGAAGCTCCGCGCCTGAGGCACAGCCTCGACGGCTGCCTCGGCGCGGGCCTGGGGGGCATAAGGCTGGTGCTGGTCCCAGACGCTCGACTGCCCCCGCATGGGCATCGGGAAGCTCGGCGACCGCATCGGCTCGGGCTGCCAATTGCCGAGCGCCGAATTGGACGGGCGCTGGGCGGAGCGGTGGCCGGCCTCGTCGAGCGCGTGGCGGAGACCGCCGACGATCAGGCCGCGGATCGCGCCGGGATCGCGGAAGCGGACTTCGGTCTTGGCCGGGTGGACGTTGACGTCGACCTCCTCGCCCGGAAGCTCGATGAACAAAGCCAGGACCGGGTGGCGGTCGCGGGCGAGCAGGTCCTGATAGGCGGCGCGGACGGCGCCGATCAGCAGCCGGTCCTTCACCGGCCGGCCGTTGACGAACAGATATTGGTGGTCGGCGACGCCGCGGTTGAAGGTCGGCAGGCCCGCGACGCCGCCGAGCCTCGCGGCCCCCCGCGCATAATCGATCGCGAGGCTGTTTTCGACGAGCTCGCGATCGGTGAGCGCCGCGACCCGGGCGGGACGATCCTGGCCGGGCTGCACCGCGAGCGTGCGCCGGCCCTCATGTTCCAGGGTAAAGCCGATATCGGGCCGGGCCATGGCGAGGCGCTTCACGACATCGAGGCAGGCGCCATATTCGCTGCGCTCGGAGCGCAGGAACTTGCGCCGGGCGGGGACGCGGGCGAAGAGCTGCTCGACGGTGACGCGGGTGCCCGGCGGCAGCGCGGCCGGCCCCTCCCCTTCCAGCTTGCCATTGTCGACGATCCGCGACCAGCCGTCCTCGCCGCGCACCCGGCTCTCGATCGTCACCCTCCCGACGCTGGCGATCGACGGCAAGGCCTCGCCGCGAAAGCCCAGGGTCGCGACCTGATCGATCGAATCGCCGGGAAGCTTGGAGGTGGCGTGGCGCTCGAGCGCGAGCGCAATCTCATCGCGGGCCATGCCGGCGCCGTCGTCGGCGACCTCGATCCGGCCGATTCCGCCCTGCGCGAGACTGACCGCGATCCGCGTGGCGCCGGCGTCGATCGCGTTTTCCACCAGCTCTTTCAACGCACTGCCCGGCCTTTCCACCACCTCACCGGCGGCGATACGGTTGACAAGATGCTCCGGGAGGCGCCGTATTGACATGGGATGCGTCTCTATACGATGCGGCCCGCGACCGCGACATGTGTCTCACTCTTTGGTGGACCCATGGCGCGGCCCCATCCTATACGCAAAGTCCGGGAAGGGCCGCCCTTTCCCGCCAACCCGACCGACCGGCAAACGAGCTTAAACCATTATGGCCTTTTTCAATTTCCTGAGTTTCCCTTCGCACGACATGGCGATCGACCTGGGCACGGCCAACACCGTCGTCTACGTCCGGGGCCGCGGCGTCGTGTTGAACGAGCCGTCGGTGGTCGCGATCGAGACGATCAACGG
>JBKJZJ010000120.1:0-12936 GCA_046715355.1 Allosphingosinicella sp.
CGACATCGAGGTGCACGACGTGCAGCACCTGATGCGGATCCTGGCGGCGCTTCGGGCAGCCGACGTGGTCTCCACCGCCGAGCGGCTCTAGGCTTGACTGAACCTCGACCCGGAATATCTCGCCGTCGAAATCGACGATGTAGAGATTGCCGGCCTGGTCGACGCCGAAGCTGGAGATGTTGTTGATGACGCCGACATTGGGCGTGAAATCGGCCCGGCGCAGGACGAACTGGCTGCTCGGCACGGTGGCGCCCAGCGCGATCCGCGCGATCGGGATCGACCAGAGGTTGCCGGTACTGAAATCGCCGAAGAAATAATTGCCGCGCAGCGCTTCCACCGGCCCCCGATAGACATGGCCGCCGGTCACCGACCGCCCCTCGCGCGGGCCGGTGCCGTGCGAATATTCGGCGACTGGCGGGACCAGGCCGGGGATGGTCGGACCCGCGAAGACCGCCGTCCCCTCCATGATCCGCCAGCCGAAATTGGCGCCGCCGTCGGCCGGCCGCATCAGGTCGATCTCCTCGCGCGAGCCCTCGCCGACATCGCCGATCCACAGATTCTGGGTGAGCGGATCGAAGCTGCTGCGGAACGGGTTCCTGAGCCCATAGGCCCAGATTTCGGGAAGGCCGCCGCCGCCCGCGAAGGGGTTGCCGGCGGGAATCGCAAAATCGCGCAGCGGATCGGCCGGGAAGGCGTCGGTGCGCGGATCGATCCTCAGTATCTTGCCGTGATAGACGTTCACATTCTGCGCGTTGTTGGCGGGGTCGCCGCCGCCGCCGCCATCGCCGGTGCCGGCGTAAAGCAGACCGTCCGGGCCGAATTCGAGCCAGCCGCCATTATGGTTGCTGGCGGGGTGGGCGAAATCGAGAATGATGTCGGCGCTGGCCGGATCGGCCTGGTCGCGATTGCCGGCAAAGGTTCGGTAGCGGCGGATCTGGATGCGGCCCGCCGTGTCGGTCAGGAACACGTAGAAGGTCCCGGTCGCGTTGAAGTCGGGCGCGAGCGCGAGGCCGAGCAGGCCGCGTTCGCCGTCGGTCGCGATCTGCGCCGAGACGTTGAGGAAGGGCGTCGCCGCGACCGTTCCCGCGACCGGATCGAGGATGCGGATCAGCCCGCCCTGCTGGACGACCAGGACCCGGCCCGAGCCGTCGGGAATGCCGGTGAGGTAGAGCGGCGCGCTGAAGCCGGTGCCGACGCGGCGGGTACGGAAGGCGTCGGGGCCGACATTGGTGACGGTGACGGCAAGGTCGAGGGTCGCGCTGGTGGTGCCGTCGCTGACCGCGAGCTGGACGAGATAGACATTGTTCGCGTCGGCGTCGGTGGGCGCTTCGAAGTCGGGCGGCTGGGCAAAGCTGAGGACGCCGCCGGCGGTGATCGAGAAGGCGGCCCGATCGACCCCGCCCGACAAAGAGAAGGTCAGCGGGTTGCCGTCCGGGTCGGTGGCGGTGGCGGTATAGACGGCGCCGGCGCCATTTTCCGCGGCGCTGGCGGTGGCGGCCGAGGTGAAAGCGGGCGGGCGGTTGGCCGGCGGGGCAGGGCCTCCACCTCCACCGCCTCCGCCACCGCAGCCCGCCAAGGCGAGCGCGCCGAAAATGATGGTCAGCCTTCGGATAAGCGACTCGATGCCCCGCATCATGGCCCCATGCTCTCGCCAGAAGGGTTTCGGATCGTTTAACGCGCGAAACGGTGATTTGATGCGTGGCGCGCCCGTGATAGACGCGGGCCGCCATGACCAAGCCCAACGGCATGACCTATGCCCAATATCTGACGCTGGAGCCCCTGCTCTCCGCGCAGCATCCGGTGTCGGACCATCATGACGAATTGCTGTTCATCGTCATCCACCAGACCAAGGAGCTGTGGCTCAAGCAGATCATCCACGAGCTTCGCCTGGCGATCGACCTGGTCCGCCGCGACCGGCTGATCGAAGTCCACAAGAATCTGTCGCGCGTGTCGCGCATCCAGGCGGTGATGACGCTTTCCTGGGACGTGCTCGCCACGCTGACGCCGACCGATTACATGACCTTCCGCTCGGTGCTCGGCACGTCGAGCGGCTTCCAGTCGGCCCAGTTTCGCCAGGTCGAGTATCTGCTCGGGCTGAAGGACGGCGGCCATCTCAAATTTCAGGAAGAAGGGTCGGCGCAGCATGCGGTGCTGGCCGATGCGCTGGCCCGCCCGAGCCTGTGGGACGAGGCCAATGCCGCGCTCGCCCGCGGCGGCTTCCCGGTGCCGGCACAGGCCCTGGACCGGGACTGGACCCAGAAATACGAGCCGAGCGGGCAGGTCGAGGACGCCTGGGCGCAGGTCTATCGGGACGCGGAAAAATACTGGGCCTTCTACCAGTTCGCCGAGAAGCTGGTCGACATCGACGACAGCTTCGCCGTGTGGCGCCACAAGCATGTGGTGACGGTCGAGCGGGTGATCGGCTTGAAGCGCGGCACCGGCGGCACCGCCGGCGTGCCCTATCTCCAGTCGACCTTAAGCAAGCGCGCCTTTCCCGAGCTGTGGACCTTGCGGACCAAGCTTTAGGCGGCGCGTATTTCCGCGCCCTCGTAGGCGATCATGCCTGTCAAAGCTTCCTTTGCCTTTAATCGGTAATAGGCGCGGGGCGGGCGCGGTTGACCCGCGCCGCATTCTTGACGACAGCCGCAGCTGGAGGGAGGCAGATTTGCCCGTTCGGACCGTTCACCTCGTCGCCGCGGCGCGGCCGAATTTCATGAAGGTGGCCCCGCTCTGGCACGCGCTGAAGGCGAGCGGCGACCATGCGCCGATCCTCGTCCATACCGGCCAGCATTATGACGACAACATGTCCGCCGATTTCCTCGCCGATCTCGACCTGCCCGAGCCCGATTTCCACCTCGGCGTGGGCTCGGGAGGCCATGCCGAGCAGACCGGCCGGGTGATGATCGCCTATGGCGAGGTCGCTGAGGCGCATCGGCCGGACTGGCTGGTCGTCGTCGGCGACGTCAATTCGACAATTGCCTGCGCTTTGGTCGGCGCCAAGCTTTGCATCCCGACCGTCCATCTCGAGGCCGGCCTGCGTTCGCGCGACCGGCGCATGCCCGAAGAGCTCAACCGGCTCGCCACCGACGCGCTCTGCGACGTGCTGTGGACGCCCTCGCCCGACGCCGACCGCAACCTCATCGCCGAGGGGATACCGCCGAGCCGGATCAGCCGCGTCGGCAATATCATGCTCGACAGCTTCGAGATGAGCCGCCCGGCGATCGAGGCGGCGGCGATGCCCGAGGAACTGGGGCTGGCGCGGGGATGCTATGGCCTGGTCACGCTGCACCGTCCTTCGAACGTCGACGACGAGGCCCAGCTCAGCCGGCTCGCCGATGCGCTGATCGCGATCCAGGCCCGTTTGCCGCTCGTCTTCCCGGTCCACCCGCGCACCGCCGCCCGTCTCGCCGCGACCGGCCTTGCCGGCGGGCTCGCGCAGGCGGGCGTGCGGCTGACCGGCCCGGTCCCCTATATCCGCTTCATGAGCCTGCTGCTCGGCGCCGGCGCGGCGATCACCGATTCAGGGGGCTTGCAGGAAGAAACGACCTATCTCGGCATCCCTTGCTTCACCTTGCGCGAGAATACCGAACGGCCGATCACGATCGATGAGGGCACGAATGTTCTGGCGACGCCGGAGACGCTGCCCGGGCTGGTCGAGGCGGCGCTGGCGGCCGGGCGCCCCGTCGCGCGCCGCCCCGAATATTGGGACGGCCGGACCGCCGGGCGCTGCGTCGAGGATCTGCGGCGCCGCGCGGTCGGCCCGTGAGCGTCTCCGTCCTGCTGCCGAAGCGGCGCCGGGCCTGGCATGACCGGCTGGCGGCGGCGCTCGGTGCAATTGCAGGTGATGTCGCCGTCGACCTGACGGAGAGTGGCGCCGCCGCGGTGGGCCGAATGCTGCGTCCGCTCTACGACGGCGAGGCCGACAGCGCCTTCCTGCTCGGCCGGCTGCAGCGGCGCGAATGTCCTTATCTGGAGGTGGTCGACGAGACGGGCGCGACGCTCGCCGCTTCTTATGCGGCGATCGAGGACAAAGGCGATTTGGCGCGCGGCGCCGACCAGGCCTTCGCCCGCGTCGAGGCGCTGCTGCTGCGCGTCCTGGCCGGGCAGAGGAGCCCTGTCCCGCCTCGCCCCGGACGGCCGGCCGCGCGCTACAGCCGGCGCAGGGCGCTGGAGGCCGCGGCCCGGCGGCTGGCGGGCCGGCTGCTGTCTCCCATCCGCGGGGGCGGCGGGCGAGGCGGTCACTGGAATATCGCGCTCAGGCGGGAGGCGGGCCCGCTTGATCTCTCCCATTTCGATCTCGACGATTGGCGGCCGCTGCCGGTCGATCCCGCGATCTTCCATGCCGATCCCTTCATATTCGAGGAGGCGGGGAAGTGCTGGCTGTTCGCCGAGGCCTGCCCTTATGCGACCGGCAAGGGGGTGATCGTCTGCGCCGAACTCGCCGGCGACGGCGAGGCCGGCGCGTTCCGGACGGTGCTGGAGCAGCCCTGGCATCTTTCCTATCCCTATCTGTTCCGCGCCGGCGGCGAGATCTGGCTGGCGCCGGAAAGCGCGGCCAAAGGCGGGATCGAGCTGCACCGCGCCGCCGCCTTTCCGGACCGATGGGTGCTGGAGCGGCGATTGTTCGAGGATCTGCGGCTCGTTGACGCGACCTTCTTCGAGCATGAGGGGCGGCTCTGGCTGTTCGCCGGCCGGATCGGCGACAATGGCGGATCGTCTTGGGATGAGCTCTACGCCTGGCACGCGCCGGGGCTTCAGGGGCCGTGGCAGCCGCACCGGCTGAACCCGATCAAGTCCGACTGCCGAGGCGCGCGGCCCGGCGGCCGGACGCTGCGCCAGGATGGCCGCCTGTTCCGGCCCGCGCAAATCTGCGAGCGCTTCTATGGCGAGGCCCTGGTCTGGTTCGAGATCGTGACGCTGACGCCGGACGCCTTCGCCGAAGTCGAGGTCGCGACATGGCGCGCGGCCGGGGCGGGCAGGTCCGGTCCCCATTCGGCCGATCTCGCCAGCCCGATCGGGGCGGTGGATTTCCGGCGCGACCTCGGCTGAGCCTCAGGCCGCGGACGCGATTCCAGGCAGCGCTCCTCAGTTGCGCGAGGGGAAGACGCCGATCAGCGCGATGCACTGATTGAGCACGAGATAGGGTTGTCGGTTCTCGTGCGGCTGGCTGCCGCCGGTGTTGGTGGTCGACGCCGGGCTCATCGGGATGTTGGGCGCGCCGGTGCCGTAGAGGTTGACGTCCGAAACCGGGTTGGTCGCCGCCGCGCCCTGCGCCAGCGCCTTGGTCGGCGCCGGAATGGCGCCGCCGGCGAGCGTCGCCTGCGCCGCCAGGCCCTGCAGGAAGTGGATATGCGCCGGCAGTTGGGCCACGGTCAGCGTAACCGTTTCCGTGCCGGCCTTCTCGCCCTGGAGATGGCCGCCGCCGATGTGCATCGAGGTCCGCCCCCGCATTTCGGGCAGTGCGAAGGTGGTCTGGCCGTTGCCGCCATAGGTCGTGCCGAGCAGCGAGAAGAGCGCCTGATTCTGGTTGATCGGCAGCAACTGGCCGTTGCACTGGGCCCAGCCCTGCGGCGCGAAGCCGAATGAGAGGATCTTGATCTCGGAGAGGAAAGGCGTGCCCATCGTCTAGCTCCTAAGGTCGCGCCGGCACCCGGGGGGCCGGCCGCAATTGAGTCAGCTTATTGCCGCGGCGGGAAGACGCCCTGCAGCGCAATGCAGAAATTGTTCACCAGGTAAGGCGAGAGATTGTTGTGCGGCTGGCTGCTGCCGGTGACCGCGAGCGCCATCTGGTTCATCGCCGTGGTGGGCGCGCTGTCGCTGTAGAAGGGAACCGAGCCGTTATTGCCCTGGAAGCTGAAATTGCCTCTGGCGAGCACCGCATTGGTCGGATCGCCGGTGGTCGCATTGACCGTGTTGGCCGCGACATTGTGGGGGTGCAAGGGGATCTCGCTGATCAGCAGGGTGATGTCATCGCTGCCCTGCATCTGCCCGACGAACCATTCCTGCAGCCCCGGGCCCTGGCCCTGGTTGGTGGCGACCGTCCCTTGGAAGTTGGGCAAGGCGAAGGTCGACTTGCCGTCGCCGCCATATTGGGTGCCGAGCAGCGAGAAGAGCGCGGTATTCTGCGAAATGGGCAGGAGCTGGCCGTTGCACTGCGCCCAGCCGGTGGGCGCGAAGTTGCATGCGAAGATTCGGATCTCGGCGACGAAGGGACTGCTCATGATGCTCTCCTACCGCGCGGCGCGCGTCTGGCGGGCGATTATTGGTGCGGGAAGATCCCGAACAGCGAGATGATGAAGCTGACGGCCAGGGTCTGCATGAAATTGTCATGCGGCTGGCTGCCGCCCTGGGGCAGGATCGACGCCGGGTTGAGCGTCGTGTTGGGCGCCGCGGCGCTGTAGGTACGCAACCCGGCCTGGGTTCCGCTCGGAGTCGCCATGGTGGCGTTGGCCGGCGAAAGCTGGGCGGCGCTGTTGGTCGCGATCATCGGGTGGTTGTGGGCGGCCATGGTCTGGGTGGTGATCGTCACCGACTCGACGCCGCCCGTCTCGCCAAGCGTGTAGTTGCCGAGGCCCGGACCCTGGCCCTGGTGGAGCGGGACCCGGCCCTGCAGATCGGGGAGGCCGAAGGTCGACTCGCCGTCGCCGCCGAAGGTGGTGCCGATCAGGTTGAAGAGCGTCTCGTTCTCGGCGATCGGCAGGAGTTGGCCGGCGCAGAACTGCCAGCCAGCCGGCGCGAAATTGCCGCCGAACATCCTGATCTCACCTACATAAGGGTTTGACATGATGATGACCCCATCCGTTCGCGGCCGGCCGATGCCGGCGGCTTCCCCAAGGCGAGCCCTTTTGCCGAACCCCACCCCGAACCGCGCCATGATGTGCGCCCCGAGGGGCCATGTCAAACCCTCGCGACGGTACTTGCGATAAACGGTGAGAAGCGCCGGCATTAGTTACGTAAACGGCGAATTCTACTTCGGCTCGATTAGCCGCCCCGCTCGTTTCTTCGTCGCTACAAAACGGGAGCCGGCGGGTCTCAAGCCTCTAGCGTGCCGCTTTTTTGTGTGCGAATACAGGGGACCGCAATTCACAAGGTGGTCTCGCGCTCTCCGTGCCGCGAGCCGCCATCTCCAGGGTGGGGGATAAAATGGCCGTCTCGACTCGTACCTTCCGTCAGTTTGCCAAAGTCTTCCAGGATCAGGAGAATTTCGGTCTCGACCGCCTCGCCAACCTTGGCGATCATGTCGCGGCGTTCCGCGCCAACCTCGATTTCCAGATCCGTGAGGACAGCTCGCTTTCCGGCACCGGCGGCGCTTCATCCTTGATTGCCGCCGACCGGAACTTCGGCACGCCGACGATCTTCCAAGTCATTCCCGACGATGGCGGCATCCAGGTCCCGACCACGCTCAGCCGAGCCCAGATCGCCATCATCCATTATAATGCCGAGGACGCGGACGATCCCAGCATTGCCGGCTCGCAGTCGATGGACCGGGATTCGATCAGCTTCGTGCTGCTCGCCCCGATCGGGTCGGGGACGGTGATCTACTTCACCGACCGGACCTGGAACGGCAGCGCCTTCTCGACGTCGGGCACCGACGGCACCTACACATTCACCGCCGGCGCGGACATGGCCGCGGGCACGGTCATCACAATCAGCACCGCCGAATTGAACGCGGCGGGGATCAATCTCGATTCCGGCGGCCTTGGGGGAACCCCGAGCGCGGGCGAGGCGATCTATGCCTATCAGGGCACCACCGCCAACGCGCCGACGACATTCCTCTATGCGATCGAAGTCGCCGACGGCAACAACACGTTCGCGGCGACGCTGACCAATACCGGCCTCACCGCCGGCGTCGATGCGATCGGCATCGGCGCCGACAACGGCTCGTTCGCCGGGCGCACCTGGAACATCCAGATCCCGACGCTGCTGACCAACATCGCCGCCGCCACCAACTGGGTGACCAACGAGAACAGCCCGCAATATCCCGACGAGGAAGGCACCAATTTGTTCACGGCGCCGGACCGCCAGATCTGGGTCGCGGGCTCGGGCGGCGGCAACGCCATCCAGATCGTCAACACCGACGGCACGCACAGCTCGAACCTGCTCGGCTATGCGATCGCCCACCTCTACCAGAATACCAGCGTCGACGGGAACCCGACCACGCAGCGCTTCTGGCACCCGACCGACGTCGTGCTCGACACGGCCAACGACAAATTCTTCATCGTCGATTCCGACGGCACCTTCGACCGCATCCTGCAGGGCAGCATCAGCCAGGCGCTGAACAATCCCGGCGTCGCGCCGACCATGACCGTGCTCTACCGCGAGCTGCCCGAAGCCTCGGACGGCAGCGGCATCACCGGCATCGCCATCGATACGACGAACCAGGACATCTATTTCACCCGCAACCAGTTCCTGATGAAGGTCGATTACAACACCGCCAACCAGACCCCGGTCACCCTCGCCGACCTCGGCACCGACCCCGACACCGCCAACCCGACCTTCGCCAACGAGATCGGCCTCCATCTCGCCGCCGGCGTCGTCTACATCGTCTCGACCGAGAGCTTCAGCGACTTCCTGCCGCCGCCGGCCCCTCCGGGCACCGTCGGCACGGTCATGTACCGCAACGCGATCATCCGGGTCAGCAACGTCGCGCCGGGAGACACCAACGCGACCGGCAACACGGTCGACCGGATCACCTGGTCCGGCGTCTATGACGAGACCAACAGCGCCGCGACCGGCACCCCGCAGATCACCGAGTTCGAGGACAGCTTCGGCAAGATCATCAGCGTGGACGTCAACACGGCCAACGGCGACATCTGGTTCACCACCGTGCAACTCAACGGCGGCGCCAACGGCGAATTGGGCGGCATCTACCGGGCGTCGATCTCCGGCACCGCCGCGACGGTGACGCTGGTCTACCAGGAGACCAATGCCACCAATTTCAACTTCCAATATATCGAGGTCGACGAGGAGACGGGCCGCTATTACGTCACCAGCCTCGAGCCCAACGAGGCCAACGACCACAGCCTGTTCTCGGGCCTGCTGACCGACGTCGGCGTCCTGCCGACCTTCGTCGCCCATCTCGGCAACATCAACGCGCTCGGCCCGCTCGGCCTTTCCGTGCAGAGCGCGCCGACCCTGACCGGCACCGGCCTGACGCCGGGCGTCACCGAGGCGAGCGCCGCGCCCGCTTCGGGCGAGACGGCGCAGGTCGCGCTCTATTCCGGCCTCACCGCCGCCGACATCGATCCGCCGACCGGCGACGAGCTTTCCGGCGCGCAGGTGCGGATCTCGGTCAACTTCCAGTCCGGCGCGACCCACCAGGATTTCCTGCGGATCGGCGGCAATACCAGCGGCACCGTCGCCGGCTCGGGTATCACCTATAGCTATAACAGCGCCACCGGCGTGATGACGCTGAGTGGCCCGGCGACCGTCGCCGAATATGCGGCCGCGCTGCAGCTGGTGACCTTCTCGACCAGCGGCGACGACATCACCGCCTATGGCGCGGCGCCCTCGCGCACCACCGCCGCCTCGGTGTTCGACGGCCTGCTCTATTCGGACGAGATCACCGCGACGATCTCCGTCACCGGCATCAACGACGCGCCGGTCAACACCAATGCCGGCGCCGACAGCGGCGCCGAGGACACGACCTTCAACATCGCCGGCCTCTCGGTCTTCGACGTCGACGCCAATCCGGCGGCCGCGGGCGGGCAGCAGCTCACCGTCACGCTGACCGTGACCCGTGGCACCTTGACCCTGAACACCGGCGTCGCGGGCGGCATCGTCGCCGGCGACATCATCGGCGGCGCCCAGGGCACCGCCACGATCACCATCCAGGCGTCGGCCGCCGAGATCAACGCCACCTTCGCCAACGCGACCGGCGTCCAGTTCACCGGCGGCACCGACGTCAACGGCACCGTCACGCTGACCATGGTGACCAACGACCAGGGCTTCAACGGCAACGATCCCGGCGTCAGCGGCACCGGCACGACCGAGCAGGACAGCGACAATTACACGATTACCGTCACCGCGGTGAACGACGCGCCGGTCCGGATCGGCGACGGCACCGAGGACTCCCCCGCGATCCTCGAGGACGTACCGAACACCAATGCCAACGCGCCGACCGTCGCGACCTATTTCAACCCCTATTTCTCCGACGCCGCCGACGATCAGACCGCCTTTCCGGGGGGCTCGTCGCCCAACACGCTGGCGGGCGTGGCGGTGGTCGCCAACGGCTCTTCGGCCGGCACCGGCCAATGGCAATTTTTTAACGGCACGATTTGGGTCGATATCGGCGCGGCGACGGCCGATGCCGCGAAAACGCTGACCGCGGCGACGCAGATCCGCTTCAATCCGGCGCTGAACTTCAACGGCGCCGCGCCGACGCTGACCGTTCACCTCATCGAGACCGGCGGCCCGGCGATCACCAACGGCGGCACCGTCGATCTCAACCCCGCTCCGCCGACGACCGGACCCAGTGCGGTCTATTCGACCGGCACGGTCGTGCTCAGCCAGTTCATCACCCCGGTCAACGACGCCCCGACCTCGACCAACCTTTCGACCGACGCCGCGACCTGGACCGAGAACCAGGCGCTCGCGGCCTTCCTCGACGTCGGCTCCAACGCGGTCATCGCCGACGTCGACAGCGCCAATTTCGACACCGGCACCTTGACCGTCGCGATCACCGGCGGCCTCGTCGCCGCGCAGGACCAGCTCGTCATCCGCCTCACCGGCACGGTCTCGTTCAACGCGACCGCCGTGTTCGTCAACGGCACCCAGATCGCCACCTATACCGGCGCCGGCCCGGGCGGCGGCCCGCTCGTCTTCACCTTCGACGCCGACGCGACTCCGGCCGCGGTCAGCGAGCTGGTCCGCGCCATCGCTTATTCCAACAGCGCCGGCGACAATCCGACCGGCGGCACCCGCACCATCAGCTGGACCTTCGTCGACGGCGACGGCACGGCCAATATGGGCGCCGACACGCTGAGCGTCACCAGCAGCGTCAACGTGGTCGCGGTCAACGACGCGCCGCAGGGCACCGACGCCACCTTCGCGTTCAACGAAGATGGCTCGCGGATCCTCGCCGCGGCCGATTTCGGGTTCAGCGACCCGGCCGAGGGCAACCTCTTCGCGGGCGTCGTCATCACCACCCTGCCGACCAACGGCGTGCTGCTGCTCAACGGCGTTCCGATCACGGTCGCCGGCACCTTCGTGACCGCCGCGCAGATCGCCGGCAACCAGCTCGTCTTCCAGTCGGACGCCAACGAGAACGGCACGCCTTACGCGAGCTTCACCTTCCAGGTCCGCGACGATGGCGGCGTCCTCAACGGCGGCGTCGACACCGATCAGTCGGCCAACACGCTGACCTTCAACGTCAATCCGGTCAACGACGCGCCGACCTCGACCAACCTCAACGGCGACGCGGCGACCTATGCCGAGGGCTCGGCCTTCGCCTTGCTCGACGTCGGCTCCAACGCGACCGTCGCCGACATCGACAGCGCCGATTTCGACACCGGCACGCTGACCGTCTCGATCACCGGCGGCCTCGTCGCCGCCGAGGACCAGCTGGTCCTCACCAACACCGGCACCGTCACCTTCACCGCCAATACGGTGTCGGTCGGCGGCACCCAGATCGCGACCTATACGGGCGGCGGCGCCGGCGGCGCGCCGCTGGTCTTCACCTTCGATGCCGACGCGACGCCGGCCAACGTGCAGGCCCTGGTCCGCGCCATCGGCTATACCAACAGCGATCTGACCAGCCCGACCGGCGGCCTCCGCACGATCGGCTGGACCCTGGTCGACGGCGACGGCGTCGCGCTTGGCGGAGCCGATACGCTGAGCGTCACCACGACGGTCGAGGTGGTCAACGTCAACTCCGCGCCGCAGGGCGCCGACGCCTCGATCACGCTCAACGAGGACGGCTCGCGCATCCTTGCCGCGGCCGATTTCGGGTTCAGCGATCCGGCCGAGGGCGACAATTTCGCCGGCGTGGTCATCACCACCCTGCCGACCAACGGCGTGCTGCTGCTGAACGGCGTTCCGATCACCGTGGCGGGCACCTTCGTCACCGCCGCGCAGATCAGCGCCAACCAGCTCGTCTTCCAGCCGGACGCCGATGAGAACGGCACGCCTTATGGCAGCTTCACCTTCCAGGTCCGCGACGACGGCGGCATCGCCAATGGCGGCCAGGACACCGACCAGTCCGCCAACACGCTGACCTTCAACGTCAATCCGGTGAACGACGCACCGACCTCGACCAATCTGAACGGCGACGCGGCGACCTGGGTCGAAGGCTCCGCCGCGGTCCTGCTCGACGTCGGCTCCAACGCGACGATCGCCGACATCGACAGCGCCAATTTCGACTCCGGCACATTGACCGTCGCGATTTCGGGCGGCGTGGTCGCGCAGGACGGGCTGTTCATCGAGGCCGCCGGCGGCATCACCACCGGCGCCGGCACCGTCTCCTTCATGGGCACGCAGATCGGCACCTTCACCGGCGGCGGCTATGGCGGCGGCAATCTCGTCTTCACCTTCGACGCCGACGCCACGCAGGCGGCGGTGCAGGCGCTCGTCCGCGCCATCAGCTACAACAATAATGGCGGCATCAGCCCGACGGCGGGCCTGCGCACGGTCAATTGGACGCTGACCGACGGCGACGGCGTCGCGCTCGGCGGCACAGATACGCTCGCCGTCACCACGACGGTCAACGTCCAGGCGATCAACGACGCGCCGACCGGCACCGACAATTCGTTCACGATCAACGAGGATGCGACCTACACCTTCGCGGCTTCGAGCTTCGGCTTCGGCGACATCAACGGCAACCTTTTCGCCGGCGTGGTCGTCACCACCATCCCGGTGCCCGGCACCCTGTTCTACGACGCCGACGGCGCCGGCGGCGGCGCTCCGGTCGCGGTCGTCGCGGGCCAGTTCATCACCGCC
>JBKJZJ010000121.1:0-4105 GCA_046715355.1 Allosphingosinicella sp.
ACCATGCGCTGCCGCCCCTGGAAGGAGACGATCTGGAGATAGGAAAAGCCCGCCGCCTTGGCGAGGACCGCACCCCGGAATACTGCCATGTGCTGGGCGAAATCCTGCTCCACCATGCCGTTCGCCTTGGCCCTCACCCGCCACCGGCCCGGCGCTTCCGTCCAATTCTCATAACCGCCGGCGGTCATCACCGTCTGCGGACCATATTGGGTGACGAAGGAGGAGGTGAGGGTGGTGCAGCCCCCGAGCGAGAAGGCGCACGCCGCCAGGAGAATGGATCGCATCATGAAGCCCCCCGTTCTGTAGGCCTGGACTAAGAGAAATAGCGGGGAAGCTCAAGCACCTGCGCCGGGGCGCCAGCTGCGGTCGGCGCCGGCCCCGCAGCGAACGCCTTCACCTGCCCCGAAGCTTCGGCTAGACCCGCGCCGATGACCAGCGAGCAGGCAGCAGAGCGTATCGTCATCCGCCGGGATCGGGGCCGCTTCGGCGGTGCGTTCGAATCCATGGGCGGCTTTTTCCGGGCCATTCTCGCGCCCGTCGCCACGGTGCTGGGCGGCGTGCTGGCGGGGGTCAAATGGCTTTGGCGGCGCTGGTGGGGCAAGGTGATCCTGATCATCCTTTCCTTGCCCTTCGTCCTCTATGCCGTGCTCTGGGTGATGTTCGCGCGCGACCTGCCGTCGCCCGAAAGCCTGCTCCATTACGAGCCGCCTTTGCCGAGCTACGTGCGCGACATTAACGGCGAGCCGGTGCAGAGCTTCGCCCGCGAACGCCGCGTCCAGCTCGCCTATAACGAATTCCCGGCGCGGCTGATCAACGCCTTCCTCGCCGCCGAGGACCGGACCTTCTTCGATCATGGCGGGCTCGATTATCCCGGCATGGCCGGCGCGGTCTGGGACTATGTCGCCAAATCGGGCAGCGGCGAACGCGCCCGCGGCGGCTCGACCATCACCCAGCAGGTCGCCAAGATCTTCTTCGTCGGCGACGAATATTCGATCGGCCGCAAGATCCGCGAGGCCTTCCTCGCGCGGCGGATCGAGGCGACGCTCTCCAAGGAGCAGATTCTCGAACTCTATCTCAACCAGATCTTCCTGGGGCGGAACGCTTATGGCGTGCAGGCGGCGGCGCGCGCCTATTTCAACAAGGATGTCGGCCAGCTCACGCTTGCCGAATGCGCCTTCCTCGCGACCCTGCCAAAGAGCCCGTCCAATTACGATCCGGTCCGCCGCCCGGAAGCGGCGCTCGAGCGGCGCAACTTCGTGCTGAGCGAGATGCTCCGCAACAATTTCATCACCCAGGCCCAGCATGACGAGGCGGCCGGCCAGCCTATGGCTACGGTGCGCGGCAGCCAGGACATCGTCCGCAACGTCGGCGGCTATTATATGCAGGAGGTCCGCCGTGTGCTCATCGAGCGCTACGGCGAGACCGCGGCGCGCGGCCCGAACAGCGTCTATGGCGGCGGCCTTTGGGTGCGCACCTCCTACGATCCGCGCATGCAGCAGGCGGCGGAGACGGCGCTGCGCGACGGCCTCAGGCGCTACGAGAGCGGCCGCGGCTGGCGCGATCCGGGTCTCAGCATCGAGCTTGGCGGGGACTGGCGTTCGCGGCTCGCGGCCTCGGCTCTGGGGCCGGGCTATCCGAGCTGGCGGGCGGCGGTGGTGCTCTCGCGCGAGCAAGGCAGCCTCGCCTTGGGCTTCAGCGACGGCAGTCTCGGCGTGCTCTACCCGTCCGGCGCGGCGATGCCGAAGCGCGGAACCGCCACCTCGGCCTTCAATGCGCTGCGCCCCGGCGCGGTGATCGCCGTCGAGCGCGAGGGCGGCGACGGCAGCAACGTCTGGGGCCTGCGCTCGATCCCGGAAGTCTCGGGCGGGATGGTCGTCGAGGAGGTGGCGTCGGGCCGCATCCTCGCCATGCAGGGCGGCTGGGACGTGCGCGGCTCGCCGTTCAACCGCGCCACCCAGGCGCTGCGCCAACCCGGCTCCGCCTTCAAGCCGATCGTCTATGCCGCCGCGCTGGACGCCGGCATGACTCCGGCCTCGATCATCGTCGACGGCCCGTTCTGCGCCAACAACAAATGCTTCCGCAATTTCTCGGGCGGCTATTCCGGGCCGCAGACGATGCGCTGGGGCCTGGAACAGTCGCGCAATTTGATGACGGTGCGCGCCGCCAACCAGATCGGCATGGCCAACGTCGTGCGCCGCGCCAGCCTGATGGGCGTCGGCGATTACAACCCCAATCTCGCCATCTCATTGGGCGCCGGCGACACCACGGTCGAGCGCATGGTCAACGCCTTCGCGACCTTCGCCAATCAGGGCCGGGCGCTGACTCCGACCGTGATCGACTATGTCCAGGACCGGCGCGGCCGCGTCATCTGGCGGGCCGACACCCGCCCCTGCGAGGGCTGCAACGCGCCCGACTGGAACGGCCGGCCGATGCCGCGCCCGCCCTTGCGGACCCGGCAGGTGGTGGATCCGATGACCGCCTATCAGGTGGTCCATATGCTCGAAGGCGTGGTCCAGCGCGGCACCGCCACCATCCTGCGCGACCTCGGCCGGCCCTTGTTCGGCAAGACCGGCACCACCACCGGGCCGACCAACGTCTGGTTCGTCGGCGGCTCGGCGCAGATCGTCGCCGGCGTCTATATGGGCTTCGACCGGCCGCGCTCGATGGGCGGCTACGCGCAGGGCGGCACGCTCGCGGCGCCGATCTTCCGCCAGTTCGCGAGGCAGGCCTTCGAAGGCATGCCGGTCCTCCCCTTCCGCGCGCCGACCGGCATCCGCATGGTCCGCATCGACCGCCGCTCGGGCCAGCGCGTCTACGGCGCCTGGCCGACCAATGATCCGCGCGCGGCGATCATCTGGGAGGCGTTCAAGCCCGAAAGCGAGCCGCGGCGCTCGATCGAGCGGGCGGCGGTCGAGGCCAATGTCCGCCGCGAAGCCCCCGCCGCGGGCCCCGCCACGAGCGACCGCCGGGACAGCGACTTCTTGCAAAGAGAGGGCGGGATTTACTAGGTCCGCTGCAACAAGCAGCGGACCGCGTCCCCGCGAAGGCGGGGATCCAGTCAAAAATAGCGCTGGGCTCCCGCTTTGGCGGGGAGCACAGTCAGTTGAGGACCCATTATGCGCGCCGAAGCGCAAGCCCATGTCGACCAGATCGGCTCCGCCCTCGATCTCCTGCGCCGGTTCCTCGACTGGGACCGCGCGCTGAAGCGGCTGGCCGAGCTCGACGCGCAGGTCGAGGATCCGAAATTGTGGGACGATCCCAGGGCGGCGCAGATCGTGATGCGCGAACGGCGCAGGCTCGACGAGGCGATCGCCGCCACCCGCGCGATCGAGAAGGAGCTCGCCGACACGGTCGAGCTGATGGAGATGGCCGAGGCCGAGGGCGACACCGCGATGGTCGACGACGCGGTCGCCGCCTTGGCCCAGCTCGCCGAGCGCGCCGAGCGCGACAAGGTCGCCGCCTTGCTGGCCGGCGAGGCCGACGCCAACGACACCTATATCGAGGTCAATGCCGGCGCCGGCGGCACCGAGAGCCAGGACTGGGCCGAGATGCTGCAGCGCATGTACACGCGCTGGGGAGAGCGCCACGGCATGAAGGTCGAGCTGGTCGATCATCATGCCGGGGAGCAGGCCGGGATCAAGTCGGCCACGCTGATGATCAAGGGCGAGAACGCCTATGGCTATGCCAAGACCGAAAGCGGCGTGCACCGGCTCGTGCGGATCAGCCCCTATGATTCGAACGCGCGCCGCCACACCAGCTTCTCGAGCGTCTGGGTCTATCCCGTGGTCGACGAGAATATCGACATCGAGGTCAACGAGAGCGAGCTTAGGATCGACACCTATCGCGCGTCGGGGGCGGGCGGCCAGCATATCAACACCACCGACAGCGCGGTTCGCATCACCCACCTGCCCACCGGCATCGTCGTCCAGTGCCAGAACCAGCGCTCGCAGCACAAGAACCGTGCCGAGGCGATGAACCAGCTCAAGGCGAAGCTTTACGAAGCCGAGCTGCAGAAGCGCGAGGCCGAGGCCAACGTCACCGCGGCCAACAAGACCGACATCGGCTGGGGCCACCAGATCCGCTCCTACGTGCTCCAGCCCTATCA
>JBKJZJ010000122.1:0-8653 GCA_046715355.1 Allosphingosinicella sp.
CCCATCATCACCGCGTCGGTCGGCGTGCCGGTGACGCAGAAGCGGCGCTCGCCTAGTTTCCTGAGGCGGACGGGGACGGTCAGGGTCAGCGAATGGCCGGCGCCCGATTGCTCCTCGGTGGGCGCGACGATCCAGATGTCGTCCGAAAAGCTCCGGGCGATCTTCTCCAGGACCTTGAGCCCGGTGGCGTTCACGCCGTCGTCATTGGTGAGCAGGATGCGCATCGCCGGCGCTATGCCGGGGCAAGCGGGGCGCGGCAACCGGTTCCGGCGCGCTTGTTTCTCCCCGCATATGAAAAGGCCCCGCCCGGACGGACCGGACGGGGCCTTTCCTGGTCCCGTTGACTTGGGTGGCTTAGGCGTCCTTCTTCCGGCCCAGGCGCTTGCGCGCGACCAAAGTCGCGGCGGCGGCGCCGAACAAGAGGATCATCGGCGGCGCCGGCACGGGCGTGCCGCCGGTCGAGCCGTTCGACGAGGAGCCGCCGCTCGACGAGCTGGAGCCGCTGCTCGAGCCCGAGGAGCTGCTGCTCGTGGACGAGGAGCTGGAGCCGGAGCTGGAGCCGCTGGTGCTGCCCGAGGAGCCGAAGCTGCTCGAACCGCTGGCGCCGGAGCTCGTCGAGGTCGACGCGCCCGAACTGGTCGAGCTGGTCGAGGTCGAGCCGCCATGACTGGAGGAGCCCGACGAGCCGTGGCTCGACGAGCTCGAAGAGCCGTGGCTGGAGCTGCCGTGGCTGGACGAGCCGTGGCTCGAAGAGCCGCGGCTGGAGCTGCCATGTCCCTTGCTGGACGAACCGTGGCCCGACGAGCTGCCGTTCTGGTTCTGATTCTGGTTCTCGTTCTGATTCTGGTTTTGATTCTGATTCTGGTTTTGGTTCTGATTCTGATTCTGATTCTGGTTCTGGCTGTTGCTGTTGTTGTTCTGGACGGTGACGATGGTGCCGCCGCTGCTCGACGAGCTGCCGCCGAAGAAGCCGCCGGAGAAGAAGCCGCCGCCGAAGCCGAAACCGCCGCCCGAGGAGCCGCCGACCACGACCAGGCCGCCGCCGCCGCCGCTCGAGGCCATCGCCATCGGGGGCGGGGGAGGCGGCGCGAACACCGGAGGAATGATCGTGCGGGTCACCGTCTGCGTGGGGGCGGCGCAGGCCACCCGCCGCACGGTGCGCCGGACGACGCGCCGGTGCGAGCCGGATGCGCGGCGGACATAGCCGCCGGAGCGCCGGACATGAGAACGCGTCTCGGTCTGCTTGACCACAGCCGACCGCGAGGGCGGGTTTTCCACGGCATGGACCGCGCCGCCGCCGATGATCGCACCACCGCACGTGCAAGCGCAGAGTTTCGCCAGAGCCATTCTTACCGACATAACAGCATCCCTGTTCCAGACCGTCCGGTTGGATGGAGTTTGGGCCTGGGCCCGAATTCATCGCCGGTGCGGCCTAGCAAGCAGATGCAAACGATCTCCTTAAGCGCAAGCGCGTTTACCATCTTGATGCCCGAAAAGCCCCGGATTCCGGCCGTTTGGACGGCTTCCGTCCCATTGTTGAACAGCTTCTGCGGGGGCGTGAACGCGCATCGCCCGCCGATTTTTCGAAATCCTGGTTAACGAAACCGTCCGAACGCCCCACGTCCCCCGATTCGCGGCCACGGCGCGCCGCCGGCGGGGCCGGGGAAATATCTCGCTTCCGAAACGATAAGCCACGCTTTTTTCACCCGCTTTGAGTGACTTGTGCTTGCATGTTGGCATGGCTATAGGCGCGCTGGGGTGGGAGGCTTAAATTAAGGGCATAGATTCGCCTCGGCCCCAGGTTCGGACCCCCGGTTTCTGCCGGGAGACGGGAGTGGAGGGGTAATGGCTACGCTTCATAGTGACGCTTTGAGTCAGCAGCCGGCGGGCGGCTATCGCCCCACCGCCAACGAAGAATTCATGAACAATGAGCAGCTTGCCTATTTTCGCATGAAGCTGCTCGCCTGGAAGGACAGCATCGTCAAGGAATCGCGCGAGACGATGACCGCGCTCGCCAACGGCCCGATCCAGGAGGCCGACCTCACCGACCGGGCGTCGAGCGAGACGGATTGGGGGATCCATCTTCGCACCCGCGACCGCCAGCGCAAGCTGATCGCCAAGATCGATTCGGCGTTGCGCCGCATCGACACCGGCGATTACGGCTTTTGCGAAGTCACCGGCGAGCCGATCAGCCTCGCCCGCCTCGAGGCCCGGCCGATCGCGACGATGACGGTCGAGGCGCAGGAGCGTCACGAGAAGAACGAGCGCATCTCGCGAGACGACTGAACTGGAAAGGGGACAGACCCTCTTCCGCACGCCGCGTTCAAGTGAGCGCTGTTGTGCGGAAAAGTGACTGTCCCCATGGACTCCGGCGCGCGCCCCTCGTCAGTGCGGGTCGCCGAGCCCGGTCATCTCCTCTTTCACCTTCAGCTTTTCTTTCTTGAGCCGGGCGAGGGTCGCCATGTCGGGCAAGGGCCGCTGGCTTTCCTCGATGATCCTGGCTTCGAGGCCGGCATGCTTGGCCTGGAGGGCCGAAACGTGCGCCTGGTGCATTCTGCGCTCTCCTCTTCTTCGGTGCCGCCATCTAACCATGGAGAGGCGCCATTGTCTCCCCCGGGGACGGCGGTCCAACATATATGTACGACGCCTCACCGAAGGTTTAAGATGCGCGGCATCGAAAAGTGAGGAGCGAGGGAGACCCATGGAAGGGAACCACTCAGCCGCTCAGGATCCGGAGTCGCGACTCGCGATTCTGCGCACCGAGCATCGTGATCTCGACAGCGCTATCGAAGCCCTGAGCAACATGTCGACCAGCGACGACGTCCAGCTCGCCCGCCTCAAGAAACGAAAATTGAGGCTGAAGGACGAGATCAAGATCCTCGAGGACATGACCGTCCCCAATATCATCGCCTAGCACCGGCGTTCGCAGGTTCGCTGCGTCATCCTGACGAAAGTCAGGACCCATGAACACCGTGCTGGCTGGTTCTCGAAATCCGCGTCCATGGATCCCGGATCAAGTCCGGGATGACGAATGTGGGGGTGCCCGTGAATTGCGCCGTTCCGATCCTGTCCGAATCGGGACAGGATTCACCTTCTTTTGTCGTTTGCGGCATCGCCGCCCTGTGGCATTCCGCCGTCATGCAGGTTTCCATGGACGAGGGGCTGACCCCCAAGCTGATCGACGGGCTCTATGTCGAGGCGATGGTGCTCGCCGACGAGGCGCGCTCCTATTTCGACACGGGCGGCCGCGACGACCGGCTGGCGCTCGATCCGCTCGACCGGGTCGGCTTCTCGTGCGAATCGCTCAAGGTGACGACGCGGCTGATGCACGTCATCGCCTGGCTGCTGACCCAGCGCGCGGTCGCGGCCGGCGAATTGAGCCGCGCCCAGGCGGGCGCGGCCGAGCGGCGGCTGGGCCCGGCGGCGGAGACCGACCGGGCCCTGCTCGCCCGCCTCCCCGAGGCCGCCGCCGACCTGATCCGCGCCAGCGAGGAGCTTTACGACCGCGTCGGCCGGCTCGATCTGGGCCACGGCGCCGAGGATCAAGCGGGAAGTCCGGCGCGAAGCCTGCTCGGCCGGCTGCAGCGCTCCTTCTGACCGAGCCGGGGTGACGGGCGCGGCGCGGCGCTTTAAGCAGTCCCCATGCAGTCCTATGAATTCCAGTACGGACCGAGGCTGATCGCGGGGCCGGGCGCGGCGCGGCGGCTGGCCGAGGTGCTGCCGCCCGGGCGCTGCCTGTTCGTGACCGACGCCAATGTGCGCGCGCTCGGTCTCGGCGACGCGGTGATCGAGGCGCTGCCCGACGCGGTGATCTTCGACGCGGTCGAGCAGGATCCGTCGCGCGAGACCTTGATGGCGGCGGTGGCGGCGGGGGAGGGCGCCGTCTCGGTCGTCGGCTTCGGGGGCGGCAGCCCGATGGATGTCGCCAAGCTCGCCGCTTATCTGATCGCCACCGGCGAGGATCTGGACGCGCTCTGGGGCGTCGGCAAGGCGCTGGGGCGCAAGCTTCCGCTGGCGCTGGTCCCGACCACCGCGGGCACGGGCTCCGAGGCGACGCCGGTCACGGTGATCACCGTCGGATCGACCGAGAAGCGCGGCGTCAACAGCCCGGCTCTGCTGCCGGACTGGGCGGTGCTCGATCCCGAGCTGACCCTGAGCCTGCCGCGCGCGGTCACCGCCGCGACCGGGATCGACGCCATGGTCCACGCGATCGAGGCTTACACCTCGGCCCGGCTCAAGAATCCGATGTCGGACATGTTCGCGCGCAAGGCGATGCGGCTGATCTCGGACAATCTGCTGAAAGCCTGCGACACGCCGGACGATATCGAGGCGCGCGGCAAGATGCTGCTTGCCGCGCATCTCGCCGGCATCGCCTTCGCCAATGCGCCGGTGGCGGGCGTGCATGCGCTCGCTTATCCGCTCGGCGGCCATTTCCACGTGCCACACGGCCTTTCCAACGCGCTGATGCTGACCCATGTGCTCGCCCACAACATGCCCGCGGCGATGCCGCTCTACGCCGAATTGGGGGCGATGCTCGATCCCGGCATCGCCGATCTCGGCCAGCAGGGGCGGGCGCAGGGCTTCGTCCAGCATCTCGCGCGGCTGTCGCGGGCGACCGGCGTCCCGCGGCGCTTGTCGGAGGTCGGCGTCGGGCCCGAGCATCTCGATCTGCTCGCCGCCGAGGCGATGAAGCAGGAGCGGCTGCTGATCAACAATCCCTGCCCGATCACGCAGGCCGACGCGCGGCGGCTCTACGAGGCGGCGCTTTGAGCCCAGCAAAGACGAGCGACGGGGGAATGAAGGGCAGGGCGGCCTATCCCGTATGGCGCGAGCTCGCGACCCGCTGGGCCGACAATGACGCCTATGGCCACGTCAACAATGCCGTCCATTACAGCTGGTTCGACACCGCGGTGAACGCATGGCTGATCGAGGCCGGCCTGCTCGACATCGAGAAGGGCGACCCGATCGGCCTCGTCGTCGAGACCGGCTGCCGCTACGCCGGCGCGCTGACTTATCCCGAGCCGGTCGAGATCGGGCTCGGCGTCGAGCGCCTGGGCAATTCGAGCGTCAGCTACCGGCTCGGCGTCTTCGCCAAGGACGCGGATGAGGCGGCGGCCGAGGGGCATTTCACCCATGTCTATGTCGGCCGCGAGAGCCGGCGTCCGGTGGCGCTGCCGGAGGGATGGCGAGCCAAGCTGGCAGCGATCGGCTTGAACAACTGATAGCATTATGCTATCACTTGCGCATGGCGCAGGTCCTGATCCGCAACCTCGATGACGAGCTTGTGAACGCTTATCGCGCGGCCGCGAAGCGCGACGGGCGGTCGCTCGAAGCCCAGCTTCGCGAGGCTTTGTGGGTGATGCAGCCGATGACGCCCGAGAGAATTGCCCGGCTGCGGGCGGAGGCGGACCGCATCCGGGCGATGACACCGGATGTGCCGCAAACACCGAGTGAAGACTTGATCCGCGCGGATCGCGATGGGTTTCGCGACATTTGATCAGCGTCGTTGACAGCAGCGTCGCCGTCAAATGGTATGCAGCTGAGCCGGACAGTCTCCTCGCCCGCATGCTTATTGGACGCCCGCTCGTCGCTCCGGACCTGATCCGCGCCGAGGTCGCCAACACGCTCTGGAAAAAGGTCAGACTCGGACAGCTTACGCTCGCGCAGGGAGCAAGTGCGCTGGGGCATTTGGCCCGCTCGGTGACCCTGTTCCGCGCGGAGCCGTTCGCCGAGGCGGCGCTGGAGCTGTCGCTTGAGCTTGCCCATCCCGTATATGACTGCTTTTTCCTCGCAATCGCCCGGGCGCTCGACTTCCGGCTCGTCACGTCCGACAAAAGGATGTGGGCGGTGACGCGTGGCACGCCGTTCAACGATCGGGTGATCATGCTGCGCGACTGGGAGCACAATGATGGCTGACGATATGACGGGCGGCTGCGCTTGCGGCAAGGTGCGCTACAAGGCGACGGTCGAGAATGACGAGGCGTATCTCTGCCACTGCCGGATGTGCCAGCGGGCGACGGGAAGCATCTCGATCGCGTTCAAGAACATGATGAAGGCCGACGTCGTCTGGGACGGCGAGCCGGACTGGTACCAGAGCTCGCCGATCGCCGCGCGGCCCTATTGCGCCGCCTGCGGCACCTCGCTGGGCTTCGCCTTTCTCGACGGCGCGAAGATGGATCTGACCGTCGCCTCGTTCGACGATCCTTCGCGCTTCCGCCCCGTCCATCATTTCGGCGCGGAGAGCATGCACCGCGCCTGGCTCAACACCGAGGGCCTGCCGGAGATGCGGACCGAGGAGCATCAGCCCCTCGTCGACAAATGGATCAAGGCCACGGGCAGCATGCCCCAATAGGCGCGGGGAGGGGGACGATGCGCGTCGATCACCCCGCCGTCGGCGTGGTGCGGCGGCTCAGGCCCGCCGGGGAGAGCGGATGAAGATCGAGACCCATCATTTCGCGGCGGCGGACGGGACCAAGCTCGCCTGGCACGCGCTCGGCGAGGGGCCGCCGGTCGTGCTGCTGCACGGCCTGTTCTCCGACGCCCGCACCAACTGGATCCGCTTCGGCCATGCCGCCGAGATCGCAGACCGCGGCTTCCGCCCGATCATGCCGGACCTGCGCGCGCATGGCGAAAGCGGCAAGCCGCGCGACCCCGCTTTCTATCCGCCCGACATCTTGGCCGACGACGGTCTCGCCCTGGTCGCCCATCTCGGCCTCGAGGATTACGATCTCGGCGGCTATTCGCTGGGCGGGCGGACGGCGGTTCGGATGGTGGTCAAGGGCGCCCGGCCGGCGCGGCTGATCGTCAGCGGCATGGGGCTCGCCGGGCTGCACGCCACCGGCGATCGCGCCCGGCATTTCAAGACGATCCTGACGGGGCTTGGCGGCCATGAGCGCGGCTCGCCCGAATGGATGGCCGAGGCCTTCCTCAAGACCACCGGCGGCGACCCCGAGGCGCTGCTCCCCCTGCTCGATTCGTTCGTCGACACGAGCGAGGAAATGCTGCGCAGCATTTCCATGCCGACTTTGGTGCTGAGCGGGGCGGAAGACAAGGATAACGGCTCTCCGGAGGCGCTCGCGGCCCTGCTCCCCAAGGGCGAATATGCCGCCGTCCCGGGCAATCATATGAGCGCCGTCACCAGGCCCGAACTCGGCCGCGCCATCGCCGATTTTCTCGCCCGTTGACCGGCCCTTCCGGCGGGTCCATTAGCGCCACGCGAAAACAGAAAATACGAGGGATGTCCGCCATGAAGTCGACCGTTTCCTTGCTTGCCATCACCATCGCCGCCTGCCTCGCCGGAGGCTGCGCCACCACCGCCGACAGCACCGCCGCCGTCAACGCCGCGGCGCCTCCCGCCGAAGCCGCCGCGCCGGCGGCTGCGACGCCGACCGCGGCCGAGGCGGATGCCTTCGTCGCCCGCGCGGAGCGCGAGCTCGGCGAGTTCCTCGTCATCTCCGCCCGCGCCCAGTGGGTCAACGCCACCTACATAACGCCCGACACCGACGCGCTCGCCGCGCATTTCGGCACGATCGGCACCGAGATGGGCGTGCGCTTCGCCAACGAGGCGGCGCGCTACGCCAACGTGCCGGATCTGAGCTACGACACGCGCCGCAAGCTCAACCTGCTGCGCAGCGCGCTGACCCTGCCGGCGCCGACCACGGCGGGCGCCGCCGCCGAGCTCAATCGCATCTCGACCGACCTCTCATCGCAATATGGCCGCGGCCGCGGCACGATGGGCGGCCAGACCCTCACCGGCAACGAGATCGAGGCGCGCATGGGCACGGTCCGCAACCCGGCCCAGCTCAGGGAGATGTGGACCAGCTGGAACGACAATGTCGGCGCGCCGATGCGCCCCCAATATACGCGCATGGCCGAAATCTCGAACGCGGGCGCGCGCGAGCTCGGCTTCCCCGACACGGGCGCGATGTGGCGCTCGCGCTACGACATGACGCCGGAGGAGTTCGAGGCGCTCACCGAGCGGCTGTGGACCGAGGTCAAACCGCTCTACGACGAGCTGCACTGCTTCACCCGCGCGGGCCTCAACCGCACCTACGGGAACGAGGTCCAGCCCGCGACCGGCCCGATCCGCGCCGACCTGCTCGGCAATTTGTGGGCGCAGGAATGGGGCAATATCTACGACGTGGTCGCGCCGCCCAGCCGCGGCCAACCGCCCTACGACCTGACCCAGCTCCTCGTCCGCGCCAATTACACGCCCGAGCGCGTGATCCGCCAATCCGAGGCCTTCTTCACCTCATTGGGTTTCGCGCCGCTGCCGGCGACCTTCTGGCAGCGCTCGATGATTACCCAGCCCAGGGACCGGGAGGTGATCTGCCATGCGTCCGCCTGGGACGTCGACAATGTCGAGGATCTGCGCATCAAGATGTGCACCCGCGTCAACGCCGACGATTTCGTCACCGCGCATCACGAGCTCGGCCACAATTTCTACCAGCGCGCCTACAACCGCCAGTCGACCCTCTATCTCGACAGCGCCAATGACGGCTTCCACGAGGCGATCGGCGACACCATAGCGCTCTCGGTCACGCCCGAATATCTGGTCCAGATCGGTCTCCTGAGGCAAAACCAGATGCCGAACGAGGAGCAGGATCGGGCCTTGCTGCTCCGCCAGGCGCTCGACAAGATCGCTTTCCTGCCC
>JBKJZJ010000123.1:0-27198 GCA_046715355.1 Allosphingosinicella sp.
TCTTCAGGAGGGCGATCGTGTCCTTGGGGAAGCAGGAGCCGCCATAGCCGGGGCCCGCGTGCAGGAATTTGGCGCCGATTCGGCCGTCCAGGCCGATGCCCCGCGCCACGTCCTGGACGTCGCCACCCACCGCCTCGCAGAGGTCGGCGATCTCGTTGATGAAAGTGATCTTGGTGGCGAGAAAGGCGTTGGCCGCATATTTGATCAGCTCCGCGGTGCGCCGCGATGTGAACAGCAAGGGCGCCTTGTTGAGATAGAGAGGCCGGTAGATTTCGCGCAACACCTCTGCGGCGCGCCCGTCCTCGGTGCCGATGACGATTCGATCCGGATGCTTGAAATCCTCGATCGCCGCGCCTTCGCGGAGGAATTCGGGGTTGGAGACGACCGCGACCCCGGCGTCGGGCGCCACCTCCTGGAGGATGCGCTCGACCTCGGCGCCCGTGCCGACCGGCACCGTCGATTTGGTGACGACGATCGCGGGCCCGCGGACCATCTCGCCGATCTCGCGGGCCGCGCCGTAGACATAGGAGAGGTCGGCATGGCCGTCGCCACGGCGCGACGGCGTCCCGACGGCGATGAACACCGCCTCCGCATCGGCCACCGCCGCCGCCAGCTCGGTGGTGAAGGCGAGCCGCCCGGCGGCGACGTTGCGCGCGACCAGCTGATTGAGGCCGGGCTCGAAGATCGGCATGATCCCGCGTTCGAGCGCGGCGATCTTAGCGGCGTCCTTGTCGACGCAGATGACATGATGACCGAAGTCCGAAAAGCAGGCGCCGGAAACCAGGCCGACATAGCCGGTTCCGATGATCGCGATGCGCATTCGATTGTCCTAGATGCTGTGGATCGAGGACGCGTTATCAAAGCCGTGGCTGGCGGAACAGGGTATTCGGTCTCCTGCCGAGATAGCCTGCCCTCCGGGATCTGACGGCGCATACGAAAAAGGGGCCGGCCCGAAGGCCGGCCCCATATTTCGCGACCGCCGCCGCACGAGCGGCGGAGCTCTTCTTACCAGCCGGAGCCGGGGCCGAAGGTGATTTCCACGCGCCGGTTCTGCGGCTCGCGGACGCCATCGGCGGTGTCGACCAGCGGGCGGCTCTCGCCGAACGCTTCGGAAGTGATCGCCGCATCGGGAACGCCGCGGCCGGCCAGATAGGCACGGACGTTGTTGGCGCGCCGCTGCGACAGGCCGACATTATATTCGTCGGAGCCCGAACGGTCGGCGTGACCGGCGAGAACCACCGACGCCGAGCCGACCTGCTGATAGCCGGCCGCCGCATTGTCGAGGATCGCGGCCGCGGCCGGGGTGATCTCGTCCTTGTCCCAATCGAAGAAGACAATGAACGGACCCGGATAGATGACCTGCTGACGCGGGCATTCCTGCGCGACCGGAATGGTCGAGCCGTCGGGGCATTGCTTCACCGGATCGGGCTCACGGATCGGCTCCTGGCACACGCCATTGCCGTCGCGGGTCCAGCCCGGCGGACACGGCGGAACTTCGACCGGCGGCTCCGGCGTGCCGAAGTTGAAGGTGATGCCGCCGAGCAAGCTGTGCGAACGGAACCGCGATTCCGATTCGAACCCGCGGAAGTCCACGGTGCGGATGTTATCGGCATTGAAGAAGCGGTACCTGACAGTGATGTCGACGGTGTCGCTGATCGCCTGACGGACACCGGCCACGACCTGCCACGCGAAGCGCGAGTCGGAATCGTCGATCCCCGCTGGCTGGTTCGAGAAGGCGCGGATGTTGTTATAGTCGATGCGCGCGATGCCGACGCCGCCGCCGACAAACCCACTGATGCCGTCATCGTCGCCGAAGTCCAGCATGCCGTTGATCATGAAGCTGAGCGCGCTCGTGCGCCCGCCACCGGCCGGGTAGAGGTCGGGGGTGATCGCGCCGCCTACCGGGATGCCCGTTCCTGGAGCGCCGGGAAAGCGAACGGAGGTTTCGATGTCGTCGACTCTGGCTCTCTTATAGGAGACTTCGGCCTCGACGCGGAACGCGCCCAGATCGTAGCCGACGAACAAAGCGGCGTCGTAGCCATAATCGTGATTGATCGCGATTTGGGCGGTCGACGAGCTCGGGATCGTCGGCCCGGTACCGAAATCGAAATCGATGTCCTCGACGATCATCCCGCCGAAATCGCCCCCGACATACCAGGCGCCATTGCGCGCAAGTGCCGGAGTTGCGAGCACGGTTGACGACAGCGCCACAACAATGGCGAGCTTCCGCATAATCTTCCCCTTTCTTCTGCGTCCCAAGAGGGAACGACGTGAACCTCTTACGGTAAGCGGGGTTTCCACGCAAGCACGCTTAGCCCCTCACCTGTTGCTGAAAAGCCGCAGCGCATCGGGAAGATGAGCCGCGGATGACCAGTCAGGACCGAAACGATGCCTAACGCCTCCGGTTGCACGGGAAAAGCAGCTTTTGTCATTCGATCAGACCATGTGACTTTAATGTCGCAATGAGCCCGTCCACCGCCGCCCGAGCTTCGGCATCGATAATCGTTCCGCCTGAAGGACTTGGCACGTCCGGAAGCCGCGGACCGACGACCTGCTGGCCGTCGATGACGAGCGCTGTCGCCGGCCATTCTCCCGCGCTCCACGCGCTTCCCGTCCAATAGAGCCAGCAACCTGGATCGATGGTCCAGGCCAGCATCCCGAGGCGCGGCGGGACGAACCGCCAGCCGCCCGCGGTCCAGCACGCCAGCGCATTGGCTTTCCCCGCCCAGGCGCCCCCAGCGCCCGGGCCGACGATCCAGCATTGGCCGGGCTCGGGGTCGTCTGGGATGTCGTCGAGCGGTCCCGCCTCGATCTGGGCGTGCAGCGCCGCGTCGATCAACGCCAGCGCCTCGTTATGATAGGCTTCCTTCTGCGCCTGGCCGGGCAGGATGAAGGGCAAGGCGAAGCGGGGACTCGTCTCGGTCATGAAGCTCTCCTTGGGATTCTCAAGCCAGGTCGAGCAGCGCCGGCCGCGAGGCGGCGTGGCTGCCGATCTGCGAAACTGAAATCGAAAGCGGGCCGCCGCCGTCCAGCGCGCGCTCGGCCGCGGTGTAGAGATAGGCCGGCGCGGTCGCTTCCGCGATCCGCTCGAACCCCTCCCCCGACAGGACAAGCCGGTAGCGCTCCGCCTCCTCGCCGAGCGGCGTATCGGCGCCGCTGACCCAGGACCAGCCCTGCCGGCTCCGCCGCACCCAGGAGAGGGCGAGATCCGCCGCCTCCGTTTCGCGCGCCGAGAGATGGACGGGGCTTGGCGGCCGCAGCACCGCCGCGTCGATCGCGCGCGCGGCGGACGCCGCCGCCGGATCGCCGACGCCGCTCGCCATAATCCGCGCCTCGCCGCCCTCCGATCCCGCCGGCGCCTCGACGATGACCAAGGCGTCGCGCTCGATCAGCGTGAAAAGCTCGCCGGCTAGGTGACCCGCCGCCGCCGACTCGGTTCCGCGCCGGCCGCGCAGCAGGCGCGAGAGCCGGAAGCGCCGGTCGCCCAGCGCTTCGGCCGCACCGAACTGGACGAGCTCGTCACCGATCGCGGCGAGGTTCGCGCCGCCGATCAGCAGATCGTCGCTGCGCCCCTCAAGCCACCTCGCCTCGCTGAACAGCTCGACGTCGAGCACCGAATCCGTATCGAACAAGGCCGCGCCCCGCGCCGGCAGCGCGCCCAGCGTCACCCCCATCGCCGCCGGCGCGGCCGTGCCGCCGGCATCCTGCCAGCTCGCACCCCAATCGTAGCTCGCGCTGAGCGCGGCGCGGCGCCAGCCCGCTTCCGCCCCCGCCGCCGCGACGAACAGCAAAGGCTTGGTTTCCAGCCCGTCGCCGATCGGCAGGTCGAACAGGCGGACGATCGTCGGCCCTTGCGGCAGATCACCTTCGCTGACCGCGCGGCCGGGGCTCGCCGCGATCAGGTCCGGCGGCGCCGAGGCCGAAACCCGGATCAGATCGAGCGTCACGATCATCGGCCCCAGCGTCCAGCGCTCGATCTTCCACAGGCCGGGCTGCCCGCTCAGCTCGAAATGGCTGCCTGGGCGCAGAGCGGCGGCGCGCCAGGCCAGGACGGTTCTGGCCCGCGTCCGCGCCGCCCAGAGCGCGGCGAGGCGATATTCCGCTAGCGCCTTAGCGGCGCCCGCCGACAGCACCGCCGGCAAGGCGCGGCGATCCGCGCTGCGACCGCCGGCGCGGACCGCGCGCTGCAGGCCAGTCTGATAGTCGCGCCCGGCATCATGATAGGCGATGCTCGCCTCGCCGGGCAGACCGCTCTGGCCGCGGCGCACGATTCGCGGCCGCTCGCACTCGGCTTCAGCCGGCCAGGGCAGCGGGTCCCCCGCCTCGGCCGTCAGCCGCAGGCTCGCGCCATCGTCGAACAGCGACAGCGGCACGACGTCGGCCAGCGCCTCGATCGCGCCGCGAACGCTGTCCCCGCCCGCCGCATAGCCGGTGAGCGTCGGCGTCGGCCCGGCCGCGACGGCGCCGCGGCCCAGCTCCTGCGCGATCGATCCGATCGCCACACCGTCCGCATCCGCCTCGACCTCGAAAGTCAGCGACGGAATCCGGTTTCCGAAATCCTCGAGCTGCAGATCCTCGAACACGGCATAAGCAAGCCCGCGAAACGCCGGCGTCTGCGCCTCCCCTTCCACCGCCGCGATCAGGGGGTCTGGCGGCTGGTCCTCGTCGCCATGGTGGAGGCGAAACCCGGTCACGCTCTTGAAGTCGCCGGCGGCGCCGCGCAGCAGCTTGCCGTCCGCCCATATCCGGCGGACGTCCATCACTCTGCGCGCCGACAGCGCCACCGCGAAGCTCGCCGAGTAGGAATAATTGGTCACCTTGGGCCGGCCCTTGCCGCCGCTGGTCGAACGGTGCTCCGCGAGGTCGGTCGACCAGATCACCGTCCCGGCGATGCGCATCTTGCCGAAAAGTCTCGGAATCTGCGTGCCGTAGGAGGAGGTCTGCACCGAAAGGTCACCGAGCCGAGGCCCCTGCCGTCCCTTCGGGGCGAAGAGGGAATTCTGGTCGACCTGCTGGCCGATGATCGCGCCGATCGCGCCGCCGATCGGACCGCCGACGACGGTGCCGACGGCGGTCAATAGCAGAGTCGCCATTCAATCCTCCCCGATCCGCCAGGTGCTCGCGATCGGCCACGGCGGCGGCCCGGGCCTCTCGACCACCCGCCCCAGGCCGGCATCGCCATGGACCAATCCCGTTGCCGTCAGCACACCAAGGTGGAGCTGGCCCTGTCCGGGCGCGAGCACCACCACGTCGCCCGGCGCCGCCGCCTCGACACGGCGCAGGCCGGCCGCGGCCAGACCCTCGGCCAGCCGTGCCGCCGATCCGCCGCGCAGCGCATAGTCGCCAGGCGGACTTGGCGCGTCGATCGCCTCCGCCGCCACGCCGATACAATCCATCCCGGTCGTCCGCGATCGACCCTGCGGCCGGAACCGCACCCCGACCAGCGCCCGCGCCCGGGCGACGACGCGCTCAGCGCGCGCCGTCATCGTCCGCCACCTGGTTGGCAGCGGGCGTGTCCGGCACCTGCGGCACCGGCGGCTCGGGCTTCTTCTGGAACTGGAGCGTGCTGCCGTCGACTTCGATCCGCACGATCGACGGCAGGCTCTGGCAGGCACCGAGCCCGATCAAGACGAGCGCAAGGCAGGCACGCAGCCGCATGGTCCTTCTCCTTCGTGAACGCCCCTTCCCGCGCGGGAAGGGGCTGTGGTGTGGAGCCGTCAGGCCCCGGGATAACGGGTCAGCAAATCCATCCCCGGCAGGTGTGGTTCGCCGCGGAAATTGGCGGCATTGCCGAACCTCCCTGAGCAGGTGGCGAGCATCTTGTCGCAACCCTCTTCGATCTCGACCAGGTCGCCGATCGCGGGCGGCGCCGGCGGAGGTTCGTTCAAGGTCAGCGTGGCGTCCTCCGAGCGCAGGATCGCGCATGCGAGGCCGCTATTGGCGCCGCCGATCCAGCGCAGCCGGCCGCCGCCATGCGCATTGCCAGCCGCTTCCGCCGCCTCCACCTCCACGACATCCTCAGCGACGATCGCAGCGATCCGCGTCAGCCGCGTCCGCCCTGCCATGTCCACCCGGCACCTCTTGTCGCCGAGTCCGGCCCGGCATTCGGGCGAAGTCTGCTCGACCACCGGCGCGTCGAGCAAGGCGGTCGGGCCGCGCAATTCGGCTTCGAACGCCGTGCCTTCGACCGAGACCTCGCCCAATTCGCCGCGCGCCACCTGGACGATCTCGCCGCCCGGCGCCTCCCAGTCGACCATGAAGATCCGGACCGAGGCTCCGTCCCAGCGCCCGGCGGCGAGGTCGGCGCCTTTGATCGCATCGCTGGTCAGCGCTCCCTTTATGTCGACCGAATCCGCATCGAACCCGTCCGAAACGCCGATCGCCGACGGCAGCATGCCCGGCGCGGCGCGATAGACGAGGCCATCCCGCTCCAGGTCGCGGTCGTGCGTGGTGAAGCCAAGCGTCACCCCGTCCCGCCGCTCCAGCCGCCAGCACAGGGCGATCGTCGCAAGCTCGCGCTCCAGAAAATCCGTCACGTCTTTATTCCCTGATCTCGATCAACGGCACCGAGGGGATGTCGCCGGCCGCGAAGGTCGCGCGGCTGAGGCTGAGCCGGTCCTCCGCGAAGCGCACCGGCACGTCGAAGCGGAAGCCGGCGCGGACCTCCTCGCCCGCCGCCGGCGCCGCGTCGAACGCGACCATGCCCTTGTCGGCCAGCGTCCAGCCGGCCGCCACCTCCTCGCTTTCCACCGAGACCCGCACCGTCCCCGCCACCGGCCTGGTGATGCGGCGGATCTGAGCCCCATAGGCCTTGATCAGCGGGAATTCCGTCCGGACGCCATCGCCCAGGCCGAGCAGCTGGTCCGCAGCGCCCGGCGCCCCGGCCATGCCGTTCGAGCTATGGTCGAAAGGGTCCTGGAGCCGGAAGCCGACGGCCGCCCCGCGGCGCGCCCGAAAGAAGGCGATCAGCGCGTGTATATCCGCTTCGCTGCGCAGCCCCGGCCCGGCGTCGAAGGTCAGCCTGGCGTCCGCCCACTCCGAATTGCGCTGCTCGGCGCCGCCCGCCACGGTCACGATTGCGGTCGAGAAGGCCGGTTCCACCGCCGCCTCCCGGCCCAGTGCGATCGGGAAGGTTATATCCTCGAAGGCGTTCACCGCTTCTTCTCCCATGTCGAAATGCACGAAGCCGTCGCGCAGCACCTGTGGCAGCGCCCAGACGAAAATCTCCGCGGTCGCGCGCCGCATGGCCGCCTCGGCCGCCGCCGCGATCCGCGACCACAAAAGGCTGTCCTCGCCGTCCAGCACGAAGCCCGCGAAATAATGCTGCTCCGCGACCGGATAGCCGAGCCGGGCGGCCATCGCCTCGGCCGCCCCGGCGGCGGCCCCGTTCCGCCCGGCGATCACCCAGTCATAATCCTCGAGCTGCAGCGTATCGAAGGCGGGCGCCGCCCAGCCCAAAGGCGCGTTGGCCCGCATCACCTCCGGCCCACCGAGCACGGTCGGCAGATAGACAAGCAGCAGGCAGGACGCACCCGGCGCCTCGTCCCGCACCGCGTCGCACAGGGCCGAGGTCGAGGCGGCGAGCATCGCGCCGGCATCGTCGAGCGTCGCGCGCTGGGCCGCGTCGAGCGCGGCGTGCACGTCCGCGATCGGCACCGGGTCGAACGCCGCCACCGCCGCGCCGTCGTAAATGCAGATGCGGCCGTCCCCCATCACCCACCACCAGGGCTCGCCGACCTGGAAGCGGACCGGCTGCTCCGCCGCGGCCGCCAGCGCCGCGAATGCCCGCGCCACATCCTGCAGCCACGCCATCGCCTCCACATTGGCCGGCGACAGCAGGGCTGAGGGCGGCTCCCAGCCGGTCAGCGCCGGATCGCCATTCTCTGCTCTTTGCTTCCAAGCCTCCGGACAATGCTGGGCGAGCAGCTCGTAGCTCAGCGACTGGATCACTTCGAACCCCATCGCCCCGGCCCGCCCCAGAAAATCCGCATGCCAGGCCGCGCATGGCCCGTTCAGCGCGCCCGTCACCAGCCCGTCCCCGCCGAGCCCGAAATAATGGCTCATCCCGACATAATGGTTGATCAGCTCGCGATAGCCGAGCCGCAGCGCGTTCCTCAGCAGCCGCGCCGGCGTTAAATGATAAAGGTCGTCATAGCCCGTCGCGATCCGCAGGCGATGTTCGGGCACGATCACATCGCCGATCGCCAGCACCGATCCCGAACCGTCGCACACAATCTCGCTCAGCTCGGCCCATCCCTCCGCCGGCGCCGCAAGCGCGGCCTCGGTCGCGTCATAATCCGGCGCCACCAGCGACACGAACATCCGGTCGAGATCGCCCGCCCAGACAGGATCGTCCGCCTCCCAGCCGCCTGCCATCGCCCCGAAATCCAGGTCGATCGCCGCGTCCTCGGGATCGCCCTGCGCATAATTCCACAGCCGCACATACCAGCTGCGCGCCGCGCCGCCCGCGTCGCGCCCCTCGATGGTCAGCGTCGGCCCGTGCGCCGCATCGAGCGGCTTCAATCCCGCCGAGCGCCAGCGAAACCGCAGCCGGCACCGCCGGAAATCCCGAGCCGTCTCATAGGCGAGCAGTGGATGGTCCCACCGATCCTCCGCCTCCCAGATCAAGCCCGCGAGCTCGTCCTTATAATAGAACAAAGCCTCGACCCTGAGCGCGTCCGGCGCGATCGTGGTCACCGAGGCCATCATCGGCCGCGGGAAATTGACCGTCCAGTAGCGTGCATCGAACCGCTTCACATGCCCGAGCGCCTTGGCGCTGCCGCGCGGGGCCAGCCAATGTCCCATGTTCATCCTCGGCTAAGGTCGCGGCGAGCGAAATGCCGCGCATGTTGTCCTATACTTCCCTGCTCGCTGCCGCTTTGGCGTCTACCCAGCCGGCCGACGGAGGCGTGTCCAGGTGTCTGGGCATCGCGGTGCCGATGTCCGGGCTTCGCGCGGCGCATCTCGATGACGACTCGGTCGCCCGGCTTCGCCGCTTCGCCCGCGAGCACCGGTCCGACGCCTATCGGATTCACTATGTCGTCTTCGCGCCCTACGGATTCGACCGCGGCACGACGACGAACAGGGAAGCGACGCAGCTGCGCGGCGAAGTGGTCCGGGCCCATTTGATCGCGGCCGGCCTCGACGGCGATCGCATCCGGGTGATGCGGCTGGGCGAACACGCCTCCTATCCGTTTCCGCCCGGAATGGTTGAAGCGGAGCAAGCCGCCAGGCGACGCGGCGGGCGGGCCGAAACACGGGCCAACGCCGCCTCGGTCACCCTCGAAATTCCGGCCGCAGCTGGCGGTTGCGACGGCGGCGCTTCCCGCCCCCGCTGATCGCGCCGCGTCGCGCACATGCCTTCGCTCAATCCTCTGCCCGCAACAATGCCTGCCGCACCGCTCGCGCCACCTGCCGGCTCGATGCCTTGAGCGCCTGCGCCTCGCTGCCCGCGGGCGCGTTGACGTTGATGCTGAGCCGGATCTCGCGCGCACCGGCGGGCCCGGGCGCATCGATGCGTCCGGCCGCCGTCGGCACGAAATATTCCGGCCCCCGCTCGCCGACCAGATAGGCGCGGCCCGGCGAAACCGGCCCGCCGATCGCCTTGCCCGGCGCACCGGCGAAAGCGCCGAGCAGGCTTCCGATCAAGCTGCCGATCCCGCCGCCGTTGCCGCCGCCGAACAGGCCCTTCAGCCCATTCTGGATCGCCGAGGCCGCGATTTCGGCCATCGCCGACAGCGCCACCCGTTTCAGATCCTCGAAGCCCAACTTGCCCGTGCGCAGCGCCCGCACCAGGGCGTTCTCCAGCATCCGCCCCGCCTGGTCGACGCCCGCGGCGAACGGCCCGGCCAGCTCTGCCCGCATCGCCGCCACGTCGCGCGCGAACACCGACGTGTCGGCGCGGACTTTTACCAGCAGGGTTTCGATTTCGTCATCCATCGGGAAACATCTCCTTGAGCCGCACCAGGTCGGCAGTATCCGCGGTCGCGCCCTCGCCTCCGCTCATCGCGCCAAGCACCGCGGCCAGCTCGGCCGGCGTCGCTGTCCAGAATTCCTCCGGCCGCCAGCCGAGCAACGCGCCAGCCGCTCCAGCCAGCCGCCCCGCCGCCTCGCTGAACCGGGGTTCACTCACGGCCCTGCAGAATCTGCGTCAGCACCATCTTCAACGCGGGAGTCGCTTTAGCCAGGCCGATCTCGGCGATCGCCTCGCCGATCCGCTCGCGGGTGCAGCCTTCGGGCCGCCCGTCCGCGCAATGGAAGAACAAGGCCGCCATTTCGGCGAGCGTAAGCCGCCCATCCGCGGCTCGTTCGACGAGCGCGAAGAGCGGCCCCAATTCGGCTTCCGCCGCGACCAATGCTGCAAAGCTCGGCCGCAGCAAAATCGCCTCGCCGCCGACCATGAGGCTGGCCTCGCCCCGGGCCGGATTGGCCGGGCGCGTCATTCCGCCACCACCGCGCCGGAGCTTTCAAGGGCGAGCGCATAGGTGCGCTCGCCATTGTGGTCGCCGGCATAATCGAGCCGGGTCAGGAGAAACCGGCCCCGCATGACCTCGCCGCTTTCGAAGCTCAGCTCGTAATCGTCGATCAGGCCGGCCATTGCGTTGGCCTTGATCCGGGTCTCGGCGGACGAGCCGGTGAAGATCCCGCTCCCCGCCACCGAGACCGAACGCACGCCCGCCCCCGACAGCAACTCGCGCCAGCCGCCAGAGTCCTTGCTGGTGATGTTGACCGCCTCACCGTTGACCGAAAGCTGGGTTGTCCTGAGCCCCGCCACGGTGGCGAAAAGGGGCGGCGTCGCGCCATCGCCCACCTTTAATAAAAAGGCGCTTCCTTTTTCCGCGCTCATGCATCATTCTCCTTGCTCATCAGACTCTTGGATGGATGGGAATTCGCCATGATTTCGTCTGTTCTCGCCTTGGCCATGGCCGCCTCGATGCAGCCGGCCGATACGACGCGGGCAGCACGCGAGGCCTTCACCGGTTGCCTGCGCGGCTATGTCGACCGCAGCGTGCAATCGCGCATGGCCGCAGCGGAATTCGCGACCGCCTATCCGCGGGAATGCACCACGCAGGAGCAGGCCTATCGCGCGGCTGTGATTGCGCGCGAGGTCGCCTCGCGCATGAGCCGCGCCGACGCGGAGGAATCCGCCGGCCTGGAGATCGAGGACGCCCGCACCAATTTCAGCGAGCGCTTCGACATGGCACAGCCGGCCGCCCCGGCCGCTGCGCCCGCGGCGCAACCGGCGGCACAGGCCGCCGCGCAGCAGACACCGGCGCCGCAGCCCGCCTCGAGCCCGAACTAGACCTTCAGCAGGCGGGCTCGATATTCGATTGCTGCAGCCCATGCTGCACCCGCAACGCGCAGCAAAGTGCTGCGCAGGAAGACCAGGTTGACCAGCCGCCAGCCGTCGAGCTCCGGCCCGATCGCGCCGGCCGCCGCTTCGGCCGCGGGCATGAGCGCGCGCAGCCGCGCCGGCCGCTCGCCTTGGTCGCGGATGATCACCGCCAGCCTGAGCTCGCGCCCGGTGCCGCTCTTGTGGCTCCAGTCGCTTTCCGGACCAGCCTCGACCTGCGCATACGGAAAGGCGCCGGCCAGCGGCGGCCCGTCATAGGCGCCGTTCAGCCCGTCCAGCGCGCTCAGCGCAACGATCGCTGCCTCGGCCAGCGCCTGGCCCGCGCCTTTGTCGCCGCTCACAGAACCGGTCCCGCGATCGTCCAGCGCAGCTCCGCGTCGAGCGCCCGCCGCCGACCGAGCCGATGCCCCGAAAGCCGCACGTGACCGCCGTCGGCCGCCACCTCGACGTCGCCCGGAAGCTTCGCCCGCATCTCCTCCGCCAGCGCCGCCGCGCGCCGCCGGGCAAGCCGCGCCGCGGCCCGCGCCGCCCGCGCCTCCAATGTCTCGAACATGGTCTGATCCTATCTGATCCGCAGGCGCCGCCATGGGCGCCACAGGGCCGTCACGGCGGCAGGTGGCCCCGCCGGCATCGCCTGCTCCCGATCGTTGTAAAGATGCGCCGCGAGCCGGACGATGCCGTGCCTGAGCGCCTCGGGCACGCCGTTCGGATCCGCCGCCATCCCCGCGCGGTATGACACGACTACCCGCTTCGCGCCGGCGGCGTCGTGCACGCGCACCCAGCCATCGCCGACCGCATCGACATCGATCGCATAAGCGTCCGCCGCGAGCGGGCTGGTAATATTGTCCTCGCCGAGCGCGGCGACGCCCTCGATCGACCGCACCGGCGCCGCTCCCAGCCTGGTCCAGCCGGCGGAGGCGGCGAGCACTTCCTCGACCGCCCGGTCGATCAGCGCCCGCCCGGTAAACGCCTCGCACATCTCCGCCGCGCCGCGCGCGAGTCCGGCGAGCAGGGCGTCCTCGTCGCTGACCGTGACCCGCAGCAGCGCCTTCAGCTCGGCGAGCGCGATCGGCAAGGGCGGCGCCTCGGCGCTGATTCTGCCCATCACTTTTCCTCCACGCGCAGGGCGATCGACCGCGTGTCGGACGTGCCGTTGGAGAGCGTCACCTGGTTGGCGATGCTGTAGCAATGGCCGGTGACGCCCCCGGTCAGCCGCGCCTCGGTGCGGCCCGGCTCGAAGCTGTCATCCTCGACCGCGATCCCGCCCGTCTCGACTGGAGCGACCTGCCACAGGCTGCCGACGATCGTATGGCCGTTCAGATTGGCCGCCCAGTCGATCGCATAATCGACCCGCGATTGCGGGTCCTTCAGATAGAAGCTCATCGGATTATCCCTCGTTCCGCGCCGCTTCGCGCCGGACACGGCAATCCAGTCGGCCGCGAGGCCGCTGGATTGCCCGCTATGTCCGCAATGACGATCCCGATTAGGCGCTGAACTTCAGCAGCTTGATCGCCTCCGAGTTCATCACCTGGCCGCCGACCCTCTTGGTCGCGTAGAAATGCACGAACGGCTTGTTGGTGAAGGGATCGCGCAGAATCTGCGTCTCCGACCGTTCGGCGATCAGATAACCGGCCCGGAAATTGCCGAACGCGATCGACAGCGAATCCGCCGCCACGTCGGGCATGTCCTCGGCCTCGACCACCGGGTAGCCGAGCAGGGTGTCGGGCTGCCCCGAAACCAGCCCCGGCTGCCACAGGAACGCGCCGTCGTCGGTCTTGAACTTGCGGATTCGCGCCGCCGTCGCCGAGTTCATCACGAACACCGCGCCCTGCCGATAGGGCGAGCGCAGCGCCTGGACGAGGTCGATCAGCTTGTCCTGGGGGTTCGACGCCGGGAACCCGCCGGCGACGCCGGTCTCGAGATATTGCAGCGTCCCGAAGTCGCGGTCGCCGTCAGCCTCGTCGCTGTTCGGCGCTGCGAGGAAGCCCTTGGGCTTGCTCGTGCCGTTGCCCAAGACGAAGGCCGCGCCTTCGGCCCTGGCGAACTCGGTCGCGATCTCGCTCGCGAGCCATGCCTCGACGTCGAACGCGGCGTCGTCGAGCATCGCCTGGCTCGCCGCCGGATTGGAGTAGAGCTCGCCGAAGGGCGGCGCGATCTCCTGGAATTCCGGCGTGTCCGTCTCCGGCCGTCCCGCCGTCTCCGCGACCCAGCCCGACGGCGTGCCGCCGGTGGTGACGAGCTTGCGATAGCCGGCCGACCCGACCTTGACGACATTGGCGATCGCACGGATCGGCGAGATCGCGGTCAGCGCCTTGTCGATCTGCGCGTCGAGCTCCTCGGGCACGGCATAACCGCCGGCCGCGTCCGACGCCCCCGACAGCGCCTTCAGCTCCACGCCCGCCTCGAGGCCCTTGCGCAAATAGCGCTCGACGAAGGGCGAGCTCTCGCTCTTCGCCCCGGCAAGCGCCGGCCGCGCCCCGGCGACCGCCTGGGCATCGATCCGCGCCTTCAGCCCGGCGACCTCCTCGCGTAACGCCGCGACATCCTCATCCTCACGCTCCAGCGCCTCGAACGACGCCTCCAGCGCATCCGCTTTCACTTCCAGCATTCACCTTCTCCTCGTTGATTGAGCCCACACCAAATCGTCATCCCGGACATGGGCACCCATCGAAGTACTACTTCGATGGGATCCCTTGATCCGGGATTCAGCAACACGGAGTTTTCGAATCTTCGGGCGGTCAGCCTGGCGGCACTCGCCCAAGGCTGCGCGCCGATAGGATCCGGTCGACCACCACGACCGCGCCCGGCGGCCGCGCGCGGCGGCCGATGAACTCGATGTCAACCGCCGCGGTCGCGCGCAGCGCGTCCAGCTCCGCGCGCAACGCCGGGTCGGGAAACACGCCCGGCGCGAAGGCGAGCCAGACCCGGGGCGGACCCGGCTCGCCCGCGACTCTCCCTCCGGTCCCGCCCGGCACATATTCCGATCGCTCGAAGCCCGTCACCCAGACGCCGCGCATCCGCTCCGCCGGCTCGAAGTTGCAATGCGCCAGTGCCTCGTCGCTGATCGGCCCGACGCAGGGGCCGCTCTCCTGCGCCGTCCGCCCCGCCGGCCGTTCTCCCTCCTGCCGATTCATCGGCGGCTCTCCGCTCTGCCGGTTGACCGGCGCTTCGCTCTCGCGCGGCCCGCAGCCTGCGAGCGCGGCAGCGATGAGCAGTGCGAAGGGCCTGGTCATGCCCTGTCCGCTACACCCTGCGGGCCGCCCGGCAAACAGCCCTCCAGTGCGTGAACCCGCGCCTTGGGCTGCATCGGCAAGGTCACCAGGCTGATCTCGACCAGCTCGAGGTCGATCAGCTCCCTCGGCCCCTCCCCTACGGCCTCGCGCACCCGATAGCCGAAGCTCAAGCCCCTGACCGCGCCTTCCTTGAGCAGGGCCGCCGCCTCGCGCCCCGCCGCACCGTCCGACAGGCGCCCGATCACGCGCAGCCCGCGTTTGTCCTCCTTGAGATAGCTCACCCGCCCGATCGGCCGCCCCGGCGCGTGCTGCCAGAGCAAGGGCACCGCCCCCGCGCCCCGCCTCAGGCTGCGCGCGAAGGCGCCGGCGCGGACGACGTCGCCGCCGCGGTCGGCCCGTCCGAAGATCGCCGCATATCCCGCGAACCTCATGACCGGATCAGCTCCAAGAGGCCCGCCTTGACCGCAAGCCCCGCGATCAGCAGCGCCAGCAGGATCCGCACCGCCCAGCTCACGACCGCGCGCGTCGCCGAGCGTTTCGCGTCTCGCCAGGCGCGCAGCAATTCGCGGAGGTCGTCCATGTCGCGCCGCGCATGCTCGTCCTTGAGCCCGAGCGCCGCCAGCGCCCGTTCAGCGCCGATCCCGCTCGCCTCCTCGATCAGGGCGCGCAGGGTCACCATGTCCGCGCCCTGCCCCTCCGCCTGCGCGACCAGCAGGGCCAGCATCGACGCATTCTGTTCGGTCACGATTTGGCTCCCTCCTCGGAAGGCTCGAATCCCAGCATCTCCCTTTTCTCGGCGTCGCTGAGGAAATCCGCCGCGCTCACTTGCCGCCACAGCCGTTCGCGGTCCGAGGCGAGCGCGCTGATCTGGTCGACGTCGACCTGGAGCCTCAGGTCCGGCCACCAGGCCGCGAGCCCGTCCGCCAGCCCGCGCAAGATCCGATCCGCCATCGGCAGCACGGTCAGCCGCCACAGCGCCCTGTTGGCCTCGCGATAATTGGCGTAGGTGGCGTCGCCCGGCAGGCCGAGCAGCAGAGGCGGCACGCCGAAGGCCAAGGCGATCTCGCGCGCCGCCGCCGCCTTCAGCCCAACGAAATCCATGTCCGCGGGCGTCAGGCTCATCGCCTGCCATTTCAGCCCGCCCTCGAGCAACATCGGGCGCCCGGCATTGACCGTCCCCGAGAATTGCGCCTCCATCTCGGCGCGCAGCCGCTCGAACTGTTCGCCCGAAAGCCCCGCCCCGTCGCCCGGATCGTAGACCAGGGCGCCCGACGGCCGCGCCGCATTGTCGAGCAGCGCCTTGTTCCATTTCGCCGCCGCATTGTGCACCGCCACCGCGCCAGCCGCGGCGCCCAGGCAGCCGAGCCCATAATGATCGTCGAGCGGATGGGTCGCGCGCAGATGGATGAGCCCCGGCCGGCCGAGCCCGTCCCTGGCCGGGATCCGGCTCCTCGCCTCGCCGACCTTGTAGACATAGACGGCCGGCCACCCGCCCGCATCCGCCTCGACGCTCACCCGCTCCGGCCTCAGCGCGAACAGGAGCGCCGGCATCCCGTCCGAATCCTGCAGCACCTGCACGAACGCATTGCCGTGCAGCAGCAGCTGCGTCGTCACGGTCTCGAGCAGGCCCGGCGGGACCAGCCGCGGCGCGTCGGGCCGGGTCTCGCAGGCATAGACCGGCGCCCAGGCGACGCTCTCCGCCACCAGCCGCACCGCCCGCTGCGCGACCGGATTGCCCATATAGGCGTCGCGCACCTGCGCCTCGTAGCCGCGCGGCCAGAGCTCGGCGGAAAACATTCCCCTGAACCCCGCGAAAAGAAAAGGCCGCCCGGTCCCCCGGGCGGCCTTCCGGCCGAACCATCTCATGTCGCTCTCCTATCCCCCTCCTGAAGGGGACAGTTGCTGGCAACTGTCCCCATTTCCATTCAAAGACCCCGCACCCGCGGCGCGCCCGCACGGGCCGCACGGGCAGCATGACGTCGGCGCCGCGCAGCACGCTTTCCACAATCTCGCCACCTCGGTGATGCCGCTGGAATCGCCGCCGGCCGAAGCCGGCGGATCGACGCCCACCACCACCCGCGCCAACGCCTCCGGCGCATGCGCGCGACATTGCTCGATCAGCTCCCGTCCAGCTCCTGCCGGCCCAAGCGGTTGCCGGATTGTGCGCCCCCCATCCGCTCGAAAGTCGCCGGGCAGGTACTCGCACCGTCCTCACCAGCCCACCAAAAAGCCGGCCGCAGCTCCCGCCGCGCCGGCTCCTCTCCATCCAAACGAAAAAGGGCCCCGCGAAGGGACCCCATGCGAATCAGCTACATTTCTCCAGCTTGTGATAATTGTGCCATATCAGCGTGACGCTGTCAAGCACTTTTTGCGCATATGGTACATTACCCTGAGGCGCGGGGCATGGGGAGCCCGACCCGCGCATTCATGAATCGATCGCCGCCCGCCGCAAGGCCGCTCGACGTCGCTGCCGGAGCGAGCGCGGCTGACGGCCGGGGTGCCGGCGCGCGGATTCTCTGCTACGCCTCCGCCCGGGGGAGGAACCGCCATGCGCCGCATTTTCCACGGAGCCCTGGCCGCTCTGCTGGCCTGCCTCGCCGTCCCGGCCGCGGCCCAGGACGATGCCGCTTCATGGCCTGCCTGCGCGAACGAGAATGACGCGCATGCCATCGACGCGCGCATAGCCGCTTGCACGACGATCATCGAGGCCGGCCGCGAGACGCCCGAAAACCTCGCCCTTGCCCACAATAATCGCGGCTGGGCGTATAACGACCGCAAGTCCTTCGCCCTCGCGCTGGCCGATCTCGATCGCGCGATCGGCCTGAATCCGCGCCTCGCCTGGGCCTGGAGCAATCGCGGCAATTCCCATGGCGGCCGCGGCGATCATATTCGCGCGATCGCCGATTATGACGAGGCGATCCGGCTGGAGCCGGGCTTTGCGAATGCCCATAACGGCCGCGGCTTCTCCCGTCTCAACCTGCGCGATCATGCGCGCGCCCGCGCCGATTTCGACGAAGCGATCAGGCTGAGTCCCGGGCTCGTCTTCGCCTGGCGCAACCGCGCCCGCCTCTACGAAGCCGAAGGCGACAGCGTCCACGCCCTCGCAGATCATCGCGAGGCCGTCCGCCTCGCCCCCGCCGACGCCGACGCCCGCGCCGACCTCTGCCGCCTGCTCACCGCAACCAGCCCCGCCGCTGAGGAGGCCCGCACGGTCTGCGGTCCGGCGGGCCGCTAGCGCACTGGACAATCCAGCCGTCGCGGGCGCAAGCTCTGCCCGGGGGGAACGACGGCGATGGCGTTGGTCTTCGAGCGGAAGAGGAAGGGGCCGGGCACCCATGCCCTGATCGTCGCCTCGGGCGACGTGCCCCGCTCTCCGGGCGGCGCGAGCGCGGCACCGGCTGCTGCGGGAGCGGCGATTGCGAGCTGGCTGATCGGCACGTTCCACAACTCGACCGCCGAGCTCGCCAGCATCGACTTCCTCGCCTCCGCACCCGGCGGCCGCAAATTGGTATTCGCTCCGCCGGACGGCGACCCTGTCACGCTGGAACCGCCGCGCTTCGAATCGTTCACGGGGGCGCTACCCCAATGGTTCGAGCGTCTCGACTCGCATCCCAGAAACATCGCCTTCTTATATTATGTCGGCTACGTGTTCCGCACCCCGGAGCCCCTGCTGGTCCTGCAGGACTATATCGACGGGAGCCGCGGCAAGCGGGGCCCGATTTCCTTTCCCTCTTTGTTGGTGGCGATGCGCGATTGCCGGGCGGATCGCCAGCTCTGCCTCCTCGACGGCATCCCGCTTCACGTCGGCGGCGCGGTCATGGAGCTGACCCCGCACCTCGTGCACCCCCTGTCCCTGACCAGGCACCCCGGCCGGATAGTGCCGGGCTGGGCCGTAGCCCAGGCCGATACGCCGGTGGAGTCGTCCGCGGTCCGCACGCCGTTCAACGACATCTTGCGGGAGACGCTCGCTCCGCAGCGCCTGCCTGCGGATCGGGGCTGGGTTTCCGCGCAGGACATCATTGACGGCCAGCGGCGGGAGCTGAGCCGGCGCGGCGGCCGTCTGCTGACGGTCGCGACCGACGGCGATTTCGATTTCCATTATCCGAAGGCCGAGGATCCCCCGCGTCCCGAAGAGGCCAATACCGAATTCGTGCTCGACGACGCCGAGGCCGATCGCGACGCGCTCGGCCGCTCCGCGCTCGCCATCGGCCTTGGCCGGCGGCTGCACAAGATCTGGCGGCAGACCAACGATCCCGCCGCGGCACCGGCGGCGGCAGCGCAGTCGCGCGCCGCCTTCGTCGTCCATCTCGACGCCCCCTGGGGCGGCGGCAAGACCAGCTTCGCCAATTTCCTCGCCCGGGTGCTGAACCCCTGCCCGCCCGGCCGCCCCGCCGCCGCCTTCCTCGGCGAGCACTTTCCCGGCGCCGATCTCGGCGGCATCTTCCTCGACGATCCGCCGCCCGACGCCGCCGCCGCCGACGCGCTGGCGAAGCTGCCCGCCGACGCCCGCCGACCGTGGATCACGGTCACCTTCAACGCCTGGCAGGCCGAGCATTGCGCCCCGCCTTGGTGGGTCTTCTACCAGGCGATCCGCACGGCCTGCTTCAGAGCAATCCGGACCGAAGGCGACGGCGCCTGGATGCCGCGCCCGCCGGCGGCCGCGTCGGCGGGGCAGACCGGTCTTGCCCGGCGCTGGCGCGCTTTCGCCGTCGGCGCCGAGGGCAAGGCGCGGTGGCTGTACCTTGCGCTGCGCGAATATGTCTGGCGGTTCTTCAACCCCAAGATCCTGTCGGTGCTGCTCGTCGGCGCGGTCGCTTCGGTCGTTCTCCTCGGCCTCTATCTCACAGTCGAGAATTTCGAGCTGGCGAAATGGCTAGGCATCCTGTCGGGTGGCCTGGCCGGCCTCTGGGGCCTCGCCGTGTTCTTCACCGAGTCGGTCGCGCCCGGCACGGCCAGCGTCGCCGAGCGGCTCAACCTCGGCGCCGGCGATCCCTTCGCCCGCTTCCGCACCCATTTCGCGCGCATGATGGAGCGGGTGCGCCGGCCGGTGATGGTGGTGGTCGACGATCTCGACCGCTGCCGGCCCGATTTCGTCGTCGATCTGGTGCGCGGCATCCAGACGCTGCTCAGGAGCCCGCGCGTCGTCTTCGTCATCCTAGGCGACCGCGAGTGGATCGAGCGCGCCTTCGAGACCCACCATGCGGCGATGAAGGCGGTCGACGTCGGCCCCGAGCAGAGCTTCGGCGCGCGCTTCGTCGAGAAAGCGATCCAATTGTCCTTCATCCTCCCGGCGCTCGGCGAGGACGGCCGGCGGACCTATGTCCGGCGGGTGCTGTTCGGCGAGCGCTCACCAGCGCGGACGGCCGGCGAGGCGGCGCAGCCGGGCGCGGCCAAAGAGGCGACCGAGTCCGACACGGCCGACGAGGCGGCGGCGGACCCGGCCGGCGAGGCGGCGGAGCCGAGCGCGGCCGACAAGGCCGATGCGGCGGCGCGGGTGCTGACCGCGGTTCGCGAAATCGTCAACCGCGAGGCAGGCGGCCGCGCCGATCCGTTCGACGCCGCCCCGGTCGTCGAGCGGGTGCTTGCCGAGTTGCGCAAGCGGTTGGAAGGTGGCGGCCTCCCGGGGGGCGCGGACGATCCGCTCGCTAACGAGGTCCGCGACCATTGGTCGGGCCTGATCGACGACCCCGCGCCGGTCGAACAGATGGTCGGCGAGGCGCTCGCCATCCGCGCGACCACCGACGAAACGGTCGAGCGGGAGGTGACCCACGAGCTGCAGCGGCTCGCCGCTTTTTTCCCGGCCAATCCGCGCCAGATCAAGCGCATCGTCAACGCCATCACCATCTATCACGCGGTTGCGCTACAGCGGCCGGGGGTCACGCCGGACGTCGCCTTCCGCGGCCAGCTCGCTCTGTGGATCATCATCATGACGGAATGGCCCAGGACCTGGCGCCTGCTCGCCTCCTTCCCCGACCTTGTCGATGTGCTCACCTCAGCGAGGCCGGACCGCGCGATCCGCAAGCAAGGCATTGCGTTGCCCGGCTCGATCGCTGCCACCGTAAGGGCGCTCGACGAAATCCGCTCGGACCCGGACCTCCTCTCACTGATCGCCGGCGAGCCAGGAAAGGGGCGCGCGCCGCTCGCGACGAGCCATGTGCGCATCCTTGCCGAACTCACCCCGCTGCACAGCCGCAGGCGGCGGCTGTCTGTCGAGGCCGACGAATCCTCCGCGCCGCGCGCGCGGGCAAAGGCCGGGCGGCCGGCGACGGGGTCCACCACCAGGGCCAAGCGCGCGCCTCGCTCCCCCCGGCCCGGCAGCTCCGCCGCCTCCGGATAGACTCCCTGGGTCGCTGGTCAGAACAAGCCCGGGATCGGTTCCGGATGCTGCGTCTCGCGGCCGCGCAGGTCAAACCGGCCTCGTCGCAGCGGCGCTGGCCGCTCGCGGCGGGGCGCTTGGAGACGTCCCGGGACGAGGATGCGGGTGAGGTCGCCGCCGCGCCTGACGCTGGCCGGGTCGAGCTAAATGCGCCCGGGGGCATTCTCGGCCACGAATTCCCGGGCGGGGACGCTGCTGGGCGCCGACAGCACCTGGGCGGTAAGCGCAGTGGCGAGGGTCGAAATCGTCATGGGCTCGTATCCTGCCAGTCATGCGCCGGATATCACGCTGCCCCGCCCCGCGGCAGCGTCTCAGTCGCGGCGGAAGGCGAAGCGGGTCGCGGGCCCGGTCTCGGCGCCGGGCGGCGGCCGGTGCGAGGGCGCGGGCGCCGCGGCGACCAGGGTCAGCGTGCCGCCGCCGGGCAAGGCGAAGGGCTGGCCCAGGATGAGCTCGGTCTCGCCCACGCCCGAAATCGCCGCCCGCAGCCGCAGTCGCCCCGCCCAGACGCACTGCACATCGCTCGGGCAGCGGCTGTCCTCGAGCACCGCGATCGGCCGCACGCTGAGGTCGCCGAGCCGCACGGTCTCGCCAAGCCGCGCCTCGCCCACGCCCGGCGCCTCGGCCGAGGCGTGTGTCGCCGGCCCGTCCGCCATCGCGGCGGGCGCCGCGCAGCCGGCCAGCATCGCCAGAACCAAAGCGAGCATCCTCACGGGCCCGGCGTCCCGCACACCCGGTCGCGGACCGCGGCGTTGGGGCTGTCCGGTCGGATCGGCTCGGCGACCCGCTCGGCCGGAGGGATCAGCGCGTTCAGCACCAGGCGGCCATCGGCGTCCAGCGCCCTGACCTCGGTCGGGGTCGCGGTCAGGGCGGCGCAGTCGATCTCGAGCGTGCCGGTCGCGGTCTTGACGCCGTCGGGGCCGGGCGCGGCGGCGATGCCGCGGACGCGGACGCTCAGCCGATTGTCGCCGATCCGCCGCACGCTGGCGGGATCGAAGGCGGTCTCGATCCCCTGGTGGGTCCCAAGGCTTTGCCAGCCCGGCGTCGCCGCCTGCGCCAGCGCCAGCGCAAGAAGCGGGGCGGCGCTCACAGCAAAGCGATCGCTGCGAAGCCGCCGACGAGGGCGGCGAGGAACAGCCAGCTGACCAGGGTCAGCCGCTTCTCGATGAAGGCCTGCACCGGCTCGCCATAGCGCTTGAGGAGGAAGGCGATCAGGAAGAAGCGGAAAGCCCGTGTGATCGTGGCCAGCAGCACGAACAGGGGGAAGTTGAAGGCGAAGACGCCGCTCGCGATCGTCACCAGCTTGAAGGGGATCGGGGTCAGGCCCTTCACCAGGATCACCCAGGATCCGTATTGGTCGTAGAGGGCTTTGAGGCCCTGCATCTTCTCTTCGATATGGTAGAGATTGACCAGCCAGAGGCCGACGCTCTCATAAAGGAAGTGGCCGATCATGTAGCCGAGAATGCCGCCCAAGACGGAGGTGATCGTGCATACGGTGGCGATCCAATAGGCCTGGTCGCGGCGGGCCAGGACCATCGGCACCACCATCACGTCGGGCGGGATAGGGAAGAAGCTGGATTCGGCGAACGACACCGCGCCCATGTAGCGGATGGCGTGGCGGTGCCCGGCCATGCGCAGGGTCCAGTCGTATAGCGCGCGAAACATTCAAAACCCCGGCGGTGGTCGCCCGCCGGGGCATAGCGGGGCTTCAGGGGCGATGCCAGCCCCGCCCGCCGGGGCATAGCGGGGCTTCAGGGGCGATGCCAGCCCCGCCCGCCGCGACGGCGGGCGGGGCTGCGGCCTCAGATATATTTCAGCAGGACGAGGATGATCACCACGACGAGTATGGTGCCGAGCAGCCCCGAAGGCCCGTAACCCCAGCTGCGGCTATGCCCCCAGGTCGGCAGCGAGCCGAGCAGGAACAGGATCAGGACGATGATGAGAATAGTACCAAGCGTCATTTCATTCCTCCCTTTGGTGTGCAGCGAAACGACCCGGGTGCGGAAGGGTTCAATGCCGCCCGCAAAAGTCCTCTTGGCGCAGGCAGGGCTTGGCCGCCGCGGCTCGGGCACGATGCAATGTCGGCGCGGAAGCGGCCGGCCGCTTCGTCCGCCGCTTGCCCTTCGCGCCAACGCGCTCCATCCTGCCCGGCATGTTCGCCGCCGGCTATGCATCGAGCGCTGGTTCGCTCTCCGATCCGACGGGCTCGAGCGTGCTGGTCGCGGCGGTTACGTGGCTCCAGGGAACGCTGCTCGGCACGCTCGCCACCACCGTGGCAATCGTCGCCGTCGCGTCGGTGGGATTGATGATGCTCGCCGGGCGCGTGAGCATCCGCCACGGCCTGACGGTGATCGCCGGCTGCTTCATCCTGTTCGGCGCCTCGTCGATCGCGGCCGGCATCCAGGCGATGGCCGGCACGGGCTATGCGTCCGCTGCGCTTCCTCCGGTGCCCCCACCTCCCGCTTTGCCGCCGCTGCCACCCGCGAATCCCGACCCTTATGCCGGCGCCGCGGTGCCGCCGCGGTGAATGGCCACCATCGGTCGTGAGAAGGCGCAGGTCATTGAGGTTCAACTGCCGCTCTTGCCAATGATGCATGACCCGGCGAGGGGAGGCAATGTTGCGGGCGCCGTCTTTCCGGTGGCGGATCAGGGCGCGATGCTTGGCGCCGTATTGATCTCGCCCGCGCCTTCCGGCTCCTCGTCATGCTCGGGCAGCGCTTCTTCGTGAAGCGGCAGGGCCGCGCCGATCCAGAGCGCGTCTTCGAGATGATCGCGGCGCTGGTTGACGGTATTGGGATGGATGAGGATCGAGAGACCCTCATGGTTCAGCATCAGCCAGGGCACCAGCGTCGCGAACAAGTCCGTGGCGAAGGCGATCTGGAACATCGCCTTGGCGTGCGGGCCGACCGGGCGCTCCCACCAGGTCCCGAGCCGCACCGCGAACCGCTCCGCCACTCCTTCCCGCAGAAGCCGGGCGGCCGCCGCCTCGCCCGGGCCGAAATAGACATGGGCGTGATAACTGGCGATCTCGGCGAGGGGGCGCGCCATGTCAGGCCGCCGTCCGCTCCAGGAAGGCGGCCTCGCGCGCGATGATCGGCGCGAAGCTCGGCCGGCAGAGGATGGTCTCGACATAAGCGAGCACCCTGGGATGTCGGCTCGGGTCGATCGCGATGTTGAGGTGCCTCAGATTGGCGAACGGGCTCGCCACCGAAATGTCGGCCAGCGTCAGCCGGTCCTCGACCAGGAAGCCGCTCGCCGGGATCGCGCCCTCCAGATAGTCGAGCAACGGCGGCAGTTCCTCGCACTCCGCCTTGGCCGCCACCTCCTCGTCCCCCGGCTGGCCGAGAAATCTCGGCGCAACCACTCGGTTGAAGAATATCTTTCCGCCGCACGCGAACAATATCGTATCGGAATATTCGTCGAACCAGATCGTCCGCGCCCGCGCCTTGGGCTCGATTGGGATGAGGTTCGGCTCGGGCTTCACCGCCTCCATATAGGCGACGATCGCCGAGGAATCGGAAATGGCGAAATCGCCATCGCGCAGGCCGGGCATCTTGCCGAACGGGCTGGCCTCGAGGAATTCGGGATCCCTGTTGCCGAGCCCGGTCGGCTTCAGCTCGACCTCGATCCCTTTCTCGGCGGCGAAGGCGAGCACCTTGCGCACGAACGGCGACAGCGAGGCTCCATAGACGATCATGGCGGCGACTCCTGAGGTCGGTTTCTATCTGCAACGTCGCGTCAATGCGCCTGTCGCGTGCGCGCCACAAGATAGTCGTAAATCGCGTCGACCTCCCGGTCGGTCAGATGGGCGAAGCGGCCGCGCGCGACCTCCCCCATCAGCCGCAGCCGGCGCCCGCCCGGCGGCTGGCCGGTCCGCATGAGATGCCGGGCTTGATTGCGCGTATAGGCGCCCGCGACGAGGCCCGCCAATTCACTCGGGTCTCGCCGGGCAATTCTCGAAATGCCGGGTCAGCAGTCGCCGCCACGCTTGCGCGCCACCATCGCTGACGCCCGTCAGCCGCAGCCTGAAGTCGCGATATTCGGCATGGTTGGGAATGCCCCAGCGCGCCTCGAGGATGTGCCCTTGCGCTGCATCGAACCAGATCGGCCCGCCGCGCGTCCCGAAAGCCGGCCCGCCCACCTCGAAACGATGGGCGCGCCGCCCGCGATGCCGTTCCGTGCGCACGAAGCGGGCGTCGGCGCGACCGAGATAGGTGAGGAAGTCGCCCCTGGCCGCGCCGACCAGCACCAGCGGCAGCCCGAAGCTGAAATCGGCGCGGCGGTCTGGCCTATATTGCGCGGTGATGGTGAGGCTGGCGAGATCGTAATCGTAAAGGTGCCAGGGCAAATCGGGCACCGCCACCGAATCCCTGAGCGTGCCCTGCGGCAGCGTCACCACCGCATCGACCCGGCGGGCGCTCTCGTCATAGGTGAGCAGCCCGAAGTCCTCATGGCCGGCATTGGGCCGGAGCCGGCCGGCGACGAGCCGCGTCGCCTGGCCGCGGGCGAGGTCGAGCTCGGCGGTGACGAAGGCGGCGTTGGTGCAGCGGTCACGCATCTTGGCGACCTCGATCCGGTCTCGGCCCGCGCGATAGACGTAGACCCGCTCCGCCTCGCTGCCGTCCACATTGCTGCGCACATAGGAATAGAGGCGACCAACATGGTCGGGGTTCGCCGCCGCCGGTGCCAGCGTCAGCAGGACGAAAGCGAGGGCGGTCAAGCCCGGGCCGTCCGGCGCATCGGCTGGCGCTTCATGTAGGTGAGGCTGCGCCACAGCCACTCGACCGGCCCGAAGCGAAAATGTCTAAGCCAGAGCGGGCTGATGATTAGCTGCACGACCCAGATCGCGGCGACGACATAATAAAGCTCGTGCCGCTCGAGCGTGTTGAACCAGCGCAGGCCGACGAACAGGATGAGGCACACGACGGAGTGGGTGAGATAGTTGGTCACCGCCATCTGCCCGACCGCGGCGAAGGCGCGCCGCAGCCAGCCCAACATCCCCGAACGAACGAACAGCAGCAGCGCGCCGAGGTGGCCGATGGTCAGCGCCAGCCGGCCGAGGTCGTAGCTGACATGCGCCTGCGCGAACGAGACCGCGCTGAACTGATGATCCATGATCCAGCGCGTCTCGACCAGGTTGACCGCGACCCCGATCCCGTATCCCAGCCCCATCATCGCCAGATAGAGCCACGTCCGCCGCTCGAGCGTCAGCACTCCCATCCGGAACAGCGCCATGCCGATCAACATCATTCCGAAGATGTCGAAGAAGAAGCGGTAAAGGCCCCAGCTCTGGAAATAGGCGTTGATCTCGGCGGTTTGAATGAAGGCGCGCCCATAGCCGTTGACGCGGCCCTGGACGGCTTTGGCGATCTTTTCAGGCGTTGACTTGAACTCGCCGCGCGCTTCCTGCCAGGCGCTGACCGCCCCCTCCTGCTCCGAATTGAGCGCCACCCCGCGGGCCTGCGCCGCGCTCGCGGCCGCCCAGGCGCCGTGCTTGTCGAGCAAGGTGCGGGTGTCGTGGAAGTTCCAGGCCGCATTGAGCAGCAACGTGCCGGCGCCGATGACGAGCAGCCACTTCGCCGCCATCTTCCGGAACGGGAAGATGAACAGGGCGATGATCCCGTAGGCGTAGAGAATGTCGCCATACCAGAGGAAGAGGAAGGCGTTGACCATGCCGAAGCCGACCAGCCAGAGGTTGCGGCGGAAATATATGTCGGCCGCGTCGGTCCGTCCCGACGCCTCCAGCCGCGACAGCAGCAGGATCGTGCTCGCCCCGAACAGCATCGAAAACAGGGCGCGCTGGGTCCCTTCGAAACCGATCTCGGTGACGATCCAGGCCCACAGGTTCACGCCGGTGGCGCCGCCCGCATTCACCGGATTGATGTACGCGTCCGGCAGGCCGAAGGCGGTGATGTTCATGAGCAGGATGCCGCACAAGGCGACGCCGCGGACGAAGTCGAGCGCCTCGATCCGGCGCGCCGCCGGCATCGCCATTCCATCCAGCGCCGCGGCCGCGGCCACGTCCGCATTGGTCGTCGCCATGCGCCGCCCCCTGCGGCGATGTTTCGCGCCAAAAGCCCGCTTGTGCAAGCGCGTGGCTGCACGTTCACCGGATCCGGTAATGATCGGCGAGCCGGTCGAGCGCGATCGTGAGGACGATGCGGCCGGCGCGCGCGGGCCAGCCCAGAGCGCGTTCGGCGTCGCGCATCCCCTCGCCCGCGCAGATCACCCGCCAGAGC
>JBKJZJ010000124.1:0-2634 GCA_046715355.1 Allosphingosinicella sp.
GCCTCCGGCGGACGCTGCGGCTGCGCCCACGCCGCGGCGGGGGCGGCCAGCAGCATCGCTACGGCGAGCAGGCTACGCCGAAACCATGTCGAAGGCGAATGGATCGGCTTGGCCGCGTCTTGGAGGATGCTCATTCTGACTCCCGCAATGTGCCCCTGCGAAGGCAGGGGCCCAGACCTAGAACAAAGATTCGAACAGGTCGTCCCAATCCTGATTCATCGTTTCAATCTCGCGCAGCTTCCATTGCCGCTTCCATTTCTTCATCTGCAGCTCCCGGAGCCGGGCGTCCGGAATGTCGTCATGCGCTTCGTACCAGACCAGAATCTTGCAGCCATATTGGCGGGTGAACCCATCGATCAGGCCGTTGCGGTGTTGGTAGGCCCTTCCCGGCAAATCGCTCGTCACTCCGATATAGATCGTCCCGTTTCGTCGGCTCGCCATGATGTAGACATAGCCAGGCTTCGACATGGCCGCCGCTCCGCTTGTGTCCCCGCGAAGGCGGGGACCCAGACTGGGCCCCTGCCTTCGCAGGGGCACAACCAAATCCTCATTTCAACGCCCCGTCGATCGCCTTGCACGCCGCGAGCAGCTCCTTCACCGCGTCGACCGAGACCTGGAAATTGGCTTTGGCCTCCTCGTTCAGCTCGATCTCGACGATCTTCTCCACCCCGCCGGCGCCGATCACGCAGGGGACGCCGACATAGAGGTCGTTGACGCCGTACTGGCCGGTAAGGTTGACCGCGCAGGGCAGCAGGCGCTTCTTGTCCTTCAAATAGGCCTCGGCCATTTCAATGCCGCTGGTGGCGGGCGCGTAATAGGCCGAGCCGGTGCCGAGTAGAGCGACGATCTCGCCGCCGCCGCCGCGCGTACGCTTGACGATCGCGTCGATCCGCTCCTGCGTCGACCAGCCCATCTTGATGAGGTCGGGAATGGGAATGCCGGCGACGGTCGAATATTCGACGATCGGCACCATGGTGTCGCCGTGGCCGCCGAGCACGAAGGCGGTGACGTCCTGCACCGAGACGCCGAATTCCTCGGCGAGGAAGGTGCGGAAGCGCGCCGAATCCAGCACGCCCGCCATGCCGACCACCATGTGATGGGGCAGGCCGGAAAATTCCCTCAGCGCCCAGACCATCGCGTCCAAGGGGTTGGTGATGCAGATGACGAAGGCGTCCGGGGCGTTCGCCTTGATGCCCTCGCCGACCGCCTTCATCACCTTCAAATTGATGCCGAGCAGATCGTCGCGGCTCATTCCCGGCTTGCGGGCGACGCCGGCGGTGACGATGATCACGTCGGCGCCCCTTATGTCGGCATAATCGTTCGAGCCCTTGAGCGTCGCGTCGAAGCCCTCGACCGGGCCGCATTGCGAAAGATCGAGCGCCTTGCCCTGCGGCACGCCCTCGACGACGTCGAACAGGACGATGTCGCCCAGCTCCTTCGCCGCGGCGAGATGGGCGAGAGTTCCGCCGATATTGCCGGCGCCGATCAGCGCGATCTTGTTGCGAGCCATGGGGCCCTCCCGCTTGGAATCAGGACTAAAAGCGAAGCGGCCACGGACGCGGCCCATCTATGCGGCGACCGCTTAGACCTCTCGCGCGCGACGGGCAACCGGGGAGGTGGGACTTTTCAATTACGGGGACACTATACTTAATTCAAATGCCCGCGCATTTGAGCGAGTGGCCGGTATCCGCCGCCGCGGCCAATTAAGTATAGTGTCCCCGTAACCCCGTGAGCGGGGAGGTGGGACTTTTCGCCTTACTCGGCGCGGCCGAGCACATGCCTCGCGAAATCGCGCCCGCCGGCCGTGTCGGTGACCTCGAGCCGGCCGTCGGGGAGGAGGCGGTAGACGGTGCGGCCGCGTTCGGTTTCGGCCGAGCCTCAGTCGGCGGTGAGCGTCCGCCCGGCCAGGACCGCCTCGATCGGGAAGCTGATTCCGCGATTGTCGAACCAGGTCGCCCGCCAGCGGCCCTCGCCGACGGGGCGGTAGAAGGCGCGGCCCTCGAAGCCGGCCGCCCGCCAGCGCAATTCGAGGAACCGCCCGCCGAGCGCGGGCCGGACCTCCAGCCGCGCCGTGCCGGCATTGCCGAACATCGTGCCCGGGCCCTGCCAGCTCCCGCTCAGCCAGCGGAGCCCGGCCGTGTCGGGCGCGGGCGCCTGGGCGGCCAGAGCGAGGGCGGCGAAGGCCTCAATCATGGGCGGCCGCCAGATCCTGGTAGAGCATCAGCGCATTGTCGTCCGGATCGTAGAAGGTGAGCAGGCGGACCAGGTTCGGAATGTCGCGGATCGGCCCGTCCTGGCGGACATTGTGGCGGTCCAGCTCGGCCTTGGCCGCCTCGATATCGGCGACCCCGAAGGTCAGCGTGGCGCCGCCCTTGCCGCCCGCCTCCTCGACCTGCGACAGGCCGACATTGACGCGCGCCACCGGCGTGCTGAGCTCGCACCAGGCGATCTCGTCGGCCCGATAGAGCAGTTCGAAGCCGAGCAAGTCCTGGTACCAGGCGATGCTCCGATCGAGGCTGGTCACGCCGCACGAGCAGGTCAGCCCGCCATCATAGTCGATCCCCATCATATCCTCCCCCGAATCGCCGCTAAGTTCTATTTTTATATCGCATATACTTTTCGGCGGTGCTAGCA
>JBKJZJ010000125.1:0-2532 GCA_046715355.1 Allosphingosinicella sp.
GTCCCAGCCGCGGTCGCGCCGGTCGAAGGCGGCCCACGCCTCGTCGTCGGTGATGGTGTGCGCGTCGTTCACCGCGGCCGGTCTATAGCGGCGCGTGTCGGTTGCAAGGCTCGCCATGGTCAATTCCTCTCGATTCGCGCCAGAAAGCAGCCATGAGCCGCGTTGTGCGCATGAATGGTGGCGATCTCCGGCCGCTCGAACAGCTCGCGGATGCGCGCGTCGGCCTCGCCCGGCAGCGCCAGCAATGCGCCGCGCAACATCCCTTCGCCATCGAAACCGCGCAGGCCGAGTGTCCTCTTGTCGAGCATCTCCGGCGGCGCGTCGGTAAAGGCCGCGGTCTCGGCGCCCTTGCGAACATAGATGCCGTAGCTGGTGCGGAACGGCCCCGCCACGTCGTGCGAGACATGGTTGAGCAGCACCAATTCCTCCCCCGGCGCGGCATCGGCAAGGCTGACCCGGCAGGGATAGCCCGAGGGCGAATCCGCGACGACCCTGACCGCGCCGCGCTCGGCCAGCTCCCCGTCCATCATCCCGAACAGGCTTTCGAACGCCTCCGGCGCCAGCCCCTCAATTCTGTAGGCCATGACAATCTCCTTCGTTGGAGACGCTTTTGCCTCACGCCGGAAGGCAGCGCGTCCCGAACCTTGCTGCCAAAGCCAATGGGTCTAATATGTCTCGATGCTGCTGGCCGCCTTCCTGCTGATCGGGGCTCCTCACGCTGCCACGCCGCATGAAGCGCCCGCGCGGCCGGAGATCATGTCCGGCTACCAGCAGTTCTTCGCCGACATCGATGCCGATGGCGACGGCAAGCTCAGCCTGTCGGAATGGGCGCCCAAGGTTCGTGAGCCTCACGCCGTCCGGCCCCGTCCGGCCTCGAACCATTCGGAGCTCCGAGCCTATTTGATCGGTGCACACAGGCGAATGGACAGCGATCGGGACGGAAAAGTCACCTTCGACGAACTGATCCGCGAACCGCTGGCCAATTTCGACTGCACGGACAGCGATCGCGACCTGAGGCTTTCCCAGGCGGAAATCGAATCGGGTAGGAAAAGATGCCCATCCGGGCCAGCGGTCAGGATCGGCTTCATTTCGGGGCCGCCGGCCAACGATACGCCGGATCAATAACGAGCGCGCCGCGCCGCTCGGCGGCCACCTTGCATCGCAGCATTGCCCCTGCTAGGGCGCCCGCGAAGCCAATGGGCGCGCTTTGGCGCACCTCCTACATGGCTCCAAAATATCCGATCAGGAGTTCAAAGGCGCGTGGATATTTCCGGCGGCATTCAGGCAAGCCTAGCGGGGCGCTACGCCATTGCCCTGTTCGAGCTGGCCAAGGAGAAGAAAGAGCTCGACGCGGTGGGCGAGAGCCTCGCCGCCGTGAAGGCGGCGCTCGCCGAATCGGCGGAGCTGCGCGCGCTCACAATCAGCCCCTTGGTCGGCCGCGACGAAGCGGTGCGCGCCGCCGCCGCGGTCGCCGGGGCGATGAAGCTCGATTCCACCACCGCCAGCTTCCTCGGCGTGCTCGCCCGCAACCGCCGGCTCGCCCAGCTGCCGGGCGTGATCCGCGCCTTCAACATGCTGGCCGCGCGCGACCGCGGTGAAGTCACCGCCGAGGTGACCTCCGCCCGCGCCCTCGACGAGGGCCAGGTCGACGCCATCCGGCAGACCCTGCGCAAGCGCATGGGCCGCGACATCGCGGTCGATCTGAGCGTCGATCCCGAGATATTGGGCGGCCTCGTCGTGCAGATCGGCTCGCAGCGGATCGACGGCTCGATCCGCACCAAATTGAACAATCTCGCTCTCGCGATGAAAGGCTGAAGATGGACATCCGCGCCGCTGAAATTTCCAAGGTCATCAAGGACCAGATCGCGTCGTTCGGCACCGACGCGCAGGTCAGCGAGGTCGGCACCGTGCTCAGCGTGGGCGACGGCATTGCCCGCATCCACGGCCTCGACAACGTGCAGGCCGGCGAGATGGTCGAGTTCGACGGCGGCATCAAGGGCATGGCGCTGAACCTCGAGGCGGACAATGTCGGCGTCGTCATCTTCGGCTCGGATTCGACGATCAGCGAAGGCGACACCGTCAAGCGGACCGAGACCATCGTCGACGTCCCCGTCGGCAAAGGCCTTTTGGGCCGCGTCGTCGACGGCCTCGGCAACCCGATCGACGGCAAGGGCCCGATCGAGGGCGCGACACGCAAGCGCGTCGAGGTCAAGGCGCCCGGCATCATCCCGCGCAAGTCCGTGCACGAGCCCGTGCAGACCGGCCTCAAGGCATTGGACGCGCTGGTGCCCATCGGCCGCGGCCAGCGCGAGCTGATCATCGGCGATCGCCAGACCGGCAAGACCGCGGTCGCGCTCGACACCTTCATCAACCAGCGCGAGGCCAATAAGAGCGACGACGAGAGCCAGAAGCTCTATTGCATCTACGTCGCCATCGGCCAGAAGCGCTCGACGGTCGCCCAGATCGTCCGCGCGCTCGAGGAAAATGGCGCGATGGAATACACCATCGTCGTCGCCGCCACCGCGTCCGAGC